>NZ_JBCOMJ010000003.1:109161-232868 GCF_040924225.1 Ruminococcus sp. RTP21484sp1_RTP21277st1_D2_RTP21277_210401
ATCTTATCGAAGTACAACACATATTTTTGTTTACCACCTTCAGTTTTTCTTTCTGAATAAACATCTGTTACATTAGCCAGATTAATAAATCTTTTTCCGTTCTGTGCTTTTACAAACATAATTATTCTCCTTTCTTAACTCCATATCTTTTATCTTTAATTTCCCTTGATGCACAAATGAATTTTGAGTATTCATCATAATTTTTAAATGTTCTGTAATTGATGTATTAATGTCGTTTTACCAGATCCATTACATCCAACCAGGATTGTTAATCCAGGATTAATTTCTATATTTGCCTTCCGGTATAATATTTGATCCTCTTCCCAGTAGTTTCGAATGATTTTAAATTTCCTGCCCAATATTTCACATCCTTTCAAATTGATTTATTAAGTCATCTGTTAACTCATTCGTGTATTTAATATTAATATTCTGAGGATTCTGTATATTCTCTGACACTGCAATCATTCGTTCATATAATTTAGAGGACGTATTATTAGATATGATCATTTGTACAACGGCTAACTCATTTTTAATTTGCCTTCTTTTTTTCCTTATCTCAGATAATTTCATTCTCTCCTTATATGCCATAGATGCATTTGGATGCTCATTACTCTCAATAACATGTAAGAAAATATCCTGCGCCTGGTCTATTAGACTTAATTTTTTGTAAAGATATTCAATTCGCTCTCTAGCTTCCTCTTTAATTCCATTACAGCTATGTAACTTTTTGAGCCAATTATCTATGTTGTTGTTATGATTCTCTTCTTTGATAATTGGTTTATTCTCAATTTTTTCCTCTTGCTTTACTTCTGGTTTCGCTTCTTCAATCAGATTTTCTTTTAGTTCCGTATAACATCCGGTTTTCTTAGCATGTTCAGCTGCTCTTTGAAGTATTTGTTCTTGTTTAATTTCTTGCTCTGTTTTTCCTTCTGTCAGAGGTTCAAGTTCAAACTTATATAACCGCATGTTTTTTGGTGGATTTTTAATAAGATTTTTGGCTTTCTGATCATCGAAAACTTTTGCTCTAACTTTAGATCCAAGTTTCATTTTACTTTCGCTATCAATATACACATACTGGTAATTATATCTAATTAAACAACTCACATATTCTCACCTGCCTTACATAAAAAAATAGAGTGCCAAGTTTATCACCTGACACCCTACTCTTCTTATTTAATATTTAATTTAATCTCATTTTCTATTCTGTCTTCTCTGTTTCTGTCTTTCTTTTCGAATTCTGTTTTTAGCTTTCTGATTTTTACGAATCTGTTCTGCCTTTTCTAATTCTGCATCCTCATGTAAAAATATCTGCACCATATTTTTAAGATATTTTACGTATTTATCAAGTGCAATACCGGAATTTTTATGTAATAAATATTTTGCAGTTATTTTTGCTTCAAAAGAACTCATATCAGACTCAAACGGAAAACTAAATCTTTTATAAATTGCCTTTGCAGCAATAATATTGAATGCTACACTTGGATCATACTTATCATTAGCAATTGGTTTTGCTTTAATTTTTCCAACAACATCGCCAAAATCAATTGCAATTGTGCTAGTCATTGAATCATGATAAACTTTTTTAGGAA
This sequence comes from Ruminococcus sp. RTP21484sp1_RTP21277st1_D2_RTP21277_210401, assembly GCF_040924225.1. Lineage (NCBI taxonomy): Bacteria > Bacillati > Bacillota > Clostridia > Eubacteriales > Oscillospiraceae > Ruminococcus > Ruminococcus sp. RTP21484sp1_RTP21277st1_D2_RTP21277_210401. Next base: position 110,751 of record NZ_JBCOMJ010000003.1, read on the forward strand.
CTAAAGTTTGTTCGTGTCCACCTGTAAATCCAATTCTTGCATTTAATACATTTCTTTTACTTTCGTATTTCTCTTTGATCTGCTGCTCCAGTGGTTTCTTTTCATGTTTCTCTTTCTGCATAGTTTTATCCTCACTTTTCTTTTCATCGTATAATTTTAAATATTTTTCATTTATATACTGTCCATAACCAAATTTACAATTTTCAGCACAGTCATGCCCACCAATATCTTTTTCAAATTTAACTCCATAAGATGTACTTCCATCTACCCAATCGGAATAATGTACATTACATATTGTTCCAATTAAATTAAAAACATCTTTGTTGGAGCTAGCACATGGTTTTGTCATATTATCATTATGTTCCGTTACAATTACCTTATCTCCAATTTTAAATTTACCCATAAAATTCTCCTTTCATTTTATAATCCATAGTCTTCCAAATTAATATATTCAAGTGAATCTACAACTTTTTGATTCCAAAACCAATTGGTCCAAATGTTATTTCCCCAATATTTTTCATCATATACTTCTGCGTTCCATTCGTATACTTTTTGGATTACGTTTGCCTTTGAAACGTCCTCATAATTACTTGAAACAGTCTGACATTGTTTTACAAGTGATTCATATTCAAGTTGTTTTGTATAAATTTTTTTATTTGTATTACAATGTGTAATTATCATATCAGGTACACAAATAATCGTTCCTAAAATTGATATAGCAAATCCAATAACACAAATAGGGAATATCCATTTACTACTTATATCATCTATAGTCCCCAGAATTGTAAATGTTGTACATAATATAATAATCAATAGACATATAATAATCATAAAATCACCTCAAATCATTCCACGTTCTCCCATTTACAGAGCACAGATTTTCCTGTGCTCAGTTCATCAAGTTCGCTTTTCTTAATATAATTCCAAGCATAATATCTTTTGCCGCAAACCAAACACTCCATAGTCTCCAGTCTCATAGGAAATCCACTTTGATCAAACTGAATTACGTTAGATTTTGCGACAATTACACTTTTGGGATGCCTACAAAATATAGCCATATTTATCACCACCTGCCTTACGCTGTCTTATTTTCTTTGTATGTTAAATATGAATTGAAGTCTTCTTTCATATCATTGAGAAGTTTCTGAACATCGTTTTCTGGTTTTGTACACTGGAAAGCATAATCTTTAAACCAATTAAGAGCATCTGTATTTGTATCGTTATCATATGTATATTTTACGAATCCTACCATTGCAGGAACGTATTTTGCCTTGAGAAGTGTGGTACCAGCCGGAAGCTCCAAACTCCATTCATTCACTTCATCCAGGTACAGGTCTACATCTTCAATATTATCTTCTGTATATTCGTCAGCAGTGATAAATTCCTGAATTGCCTTATCAGAAAAATCTGTCTTTCCACATACTGTCATAAGCGTCTGTGCAGCAATACGATCAATATCATTTCCCATTGGAACGCCAAGTGCTTCCATTAATTCTGTGTTCTCAAACTTTGTTGCAAATGCATCAAATCTGTCTGTTGTCTCAAAAGATTCAACAATATCTTCCTTATTAATAGAAAAGAAATCCATCATAAGAGATTCAAGATACTCTAATTTTCCAAAGATTGTATTTCTGTTCTTTGTAGATTTATTTCCCTTAATTTCATCGAAAGATTCTCCATTAATTTTGGTTTCTCTTAAACCGCCAACAAATGCCTTTAAAAATTCTTTAAACTTAGAGTCGTCCATTTCAAGTTTTGAGAATTTATCGAACAGAGCAATCCACATTGGTGCATCTTTCTTTTCAAAAAGCTTTGAGAGTTCATCATCATCTTCAACTAACACATACATTCTTCCGAGATAGTTATCAAGAAGATTGAACTGATCCTTTTCTCCGTTTGTTTCCACATATAAAGCATTTTTCTCTGCATTACTTTTCCATTCATCTTTGAAAAAGATAATCATTGCAGTATCAAGCATTACTCTCTCTGGATCACTGTTCTTTTCAGAAGCTCCATGATAACACGGAAGCTCTTTAAAGAATGGATTGGAACTCGTAATTTCCTTTGTCCATTTTGCAGTCTGTTCCATATATGTAACGGATTTCTGATTTTTATTCATATTCTTCTGGTTGTTATATCTTCGAATATGATACCCCATTCTACTTTCTGTACAGTTTGAATGCTCTACATAAATTACCTTATAGTTATTAAATCTCTCTTTAAGCTCCATAGGAAGATCTTTATAGCGCTTTCCACGAAGATCAAACTCAAGCTCTTCCATAATTGGATAACCATCTTCATCTTTAACTACATTTCCGTTTTCATCCTTTTTGGTTGCCTCGTATGGAACAATGTAATTTTCAAGATTTTTCCCAAGAGCAAACACATTATTATAGAAGGTATTCCATGCTTCAAATCTGTTTCCACCATCCACAATCCACTTTTGAGATGGTTTACCTTCGCGAATTTCTTCACAGATTTTCACTGGATCAATATCTTCACCCTGTACAGTTGTTACAATTGCCTGATCACGAATCTGATTATTCCACTGAGTAGATTTTCTCTGCAGCCAAAAATCTCTTCTAATTTCACCTCTATCCAACTTACCAAGAAGAGTTTTAAGAAATTTCTGATCTCTTACCATCTTTTCGTTTTTGTTTGGTTTGATACATAACATAATTAGTCTTCCTCCAATGCTAATCTAAATTCTGAAGTTCTCATGTCGGTTACATAATCAAAGTACTGTTTGTTAGTAAGTTGCAATTTCTCTTGAATCTCGTTTGGCTTATAACCATCAATCATCAGAGAAACTATTTTCTTTTGTGTTTTATTGAGTTTGTTAATACATGCTTCTAATCTTGAATCTTTTTTATCCTCAAAAATAATTTCTTCAACATCTTTTTCACATTGAATTGTGTCTGCATATGTAATATCTGAATCAGAGTCTATTTTGTCATAGATACTGACAGTTTTTACTCTCACGCTTTTTTTGACTTTTTCGCCATTTTCATCACGTTTTTCAGGGTCCCAATTTCCGTCACCACCTCGTTTAAGAGAATTAATTCCATAAATATAGCTGATAAATTTCTTTTGCATATACGGATAAACATATGCTCTAAACGGTCCTGTAGTTGGATCATAAGACTCCAGGCAAAATGTGATAATATATCCTGCTAAAGATTCAAAATCATCTCTGTAATAATCTGGAATATCATTCCAAATTATATGAAGTATCTGGTTGCAAATTTTTTTAAGTTCCTTTCCTTTGTCTTTATAGAAAAAGTCAACTATGTTATTTACTTCATCTTCTGTAAGTTTCTCATTTTTACTCCATTTCTCTGATCCCATAATTCATTCTCCTTTTTAACATTCAAAATTTGCGTATACTAAATACACTATTCGCTTCTAAAAAGAGAATGAAATTATTCTTAAAAAGATAACAATTCCATTTTTAGCAAATAGCATATTTAATATACAGTTATACTCACGGAATTTCTCTTACTGAATAGCAAGAGATTAGAATTGGAAAATATTGACATTTCCATTGAATTGCTACATAATATGTATGTATCCATCCGTGGGTACAGAAAACCCTGTCCTATCAGCCGACGGTCGCCAAACTTTCTGCTGGTAGGGCATTTTTCTTTATAAGATCAATGTCGATTAAAAATCAGAACATTTGTTCTTTTATGTATTTGATTATACCACTTTATCGTACCAATAAAAAGGTATAATTTAACATTTTCGAACTTTTGTTCGATTTTTGTTCGATCAGAACAGAATAACAATAGAGCTGCATGGAGAAAATTTGAATTTCCCTTTGATTCCATGAAGCTCTATCTTCCTGATATATTCAGAATCGCTATAAGTAATAGTCTTTGCATTCTGAATATTTTTCTCTACCCTCCTCTTTCCAATTTTCTTAGATTTTGAAGATATACCTTTCTTTTTATTGTAATACATTGCACAAACTTTACTTCCAATAATCCCTTTTATAAGTTCCATTGCCTCCATCTTATTTAATTCGCACATACCTGCCCCTCCTTAACCAATTTGCAGAAAAGCTGTGTAATCTTTGTCCATAATGGCTTTCCATATCTGCTTTTTCCAGTAAGATTAGCCATGTATGCACCAATAATTCCATCTTTATCTGCGGTATTATCTACTACACCAATTTTCTGTTTAATACGCTGCTTTGAGATCTGTGTAATAGTCTCCCCTAATACCATCGAATCAAATTTTAACCCATTTACATTATTCTTTCTAATTATGTAGTGGGTTGGCTGATTTGCTTTCTTAAGTTCCTTTGTAAGCGCCATTACAAGAACAGTTGGACTGTGAATGTTGCCGGTATCATTTTGAATGATTATCACAGGTCGTATACCTTTCTGCTCAGATCCTATGGTTCCTTTACTAGAAAGATCAGCGTAAACAATATCAAACTGTTTGTATTCGTCCACTACTTCTCACTTCCTTTCGTTTTTAGTATAAAAAAGACACCACATAATGTGATGTCTAAGTATAATCATTATATTTTCATTCTGTTTCTGCAATATCATAATCAGATCCTGCAACAAACTCTCCATCTTCATCTGAATCAAAATACTCTAATGCATATTCTTCAATATCATACATTCCATTCGATTCTTGATAACTGCATTTGTATTTTTTCAATGCATCTAAAGCCTTTTCTTTCTCATCTTCATTCCATCGAGAAATCTCTTCTGCATCAGAATCATTTCCCCATATTGTATCACCAGGCTCAAAATTTTTATATTCCCTTGTCGTAAGGAATGCCGTTCCTTTTAACAACCTAATTGTATTATAGTAACTCATAATTTCCTCTCCTTTATAAAGTCTCATCCAATCGGTGGTTTATCCAGCATGTGCCATTCCCAATCAATTGGAATTACTTCATCTGCCGTTTCCATTACTGCACAATCCTTATCACAACCATCTTGTACACAAGAACAAGCCATTTTTGTCTTCTTCATTTCACCAGGATAACCGTCATACTGAACCAACCATAGTCCTCTATAATGCATTCGCTTGCAAAGTCCATATTCATATTCATATTTTGTTTGCCTTATTGGTGGCTCTTCCATAGCGTTATCTCCTTTGCTCTGTTAAAATAGTATTCTGTCTTTTTTATCAGAATACAGGTGATATTCAGGTTCATTATATATAAATGGGTCGCCATATTCATTATAAGACACTAACGTTGCAAACCTAAATTTACTTTCATCTGGTGAGTATTTACGTTCCCAATCTATGGTTTCTACCTGTTCTTTAAATACCATTTTTTTATATAATTCACTTTTAAGGGCAGCCATTATAAATTCATCATTGAAAATCACATTATTATTATGTTTATCCAAATATGTAAAATTCTTTTTTATTACAATAGGATGAAACACATCATATATTATTTCATACACTTGATAAACAAATATATTATTTAGTGTATTTTTATAAAAATTTTCATATTCCTCAAATGTTCTGACAGGTTTTCCACTCATGCACCACTTATGAAATTCATTAAATACTTTGTGAGCTTCACATTTCATTTTAAAAAGATAAATTTCATATTTATCTTCTGCCGGCAAAAGCCCATCAACGACTGCTAATAAAATATTTTCTTTATCTTTCTCGGTTAACTTGTTCTTTTCAACTATGCATTTATCGTATATAGTCATTAGCTGTTCTAAGTATTCTGCTTTCACGAACTAATACCTCCGATTAAATATCTGTTTTATTAATCAATCTGCATCAATAATTTCTACCGTAGTTCTTAATATTTGCGATTTTTTCTTGATAATTCTAAAAAACAATGTATATATTTCTCCGTCCTCATCTTCTACTGAAATTTTTCGGTTTCTTAAAATTTCAGAAATGTTTCCAACGCCATTCCAAATTTTACCAATAGGATATGTGTCTCCAATATGCATATCATGCCCTAACTGAATGCAATATGCATATTCTGCTAATATGCCAGATGTGTATTCATCATATAATGTTCTCATATGTCGCCTCCGTTCAAAATATATATGTCGCAACCCATCTCTTCGCACTTGCAAGAGATTTACATTCCGCCAATTTTGTATTACAGTTCTTTCCACTGTATACTCCAAACTTCTCACCTTCATCGTCAATCCAAACGAATCTTCCATAATCCGGATGATTTATTTCAGCAGCCCATTGAGTTGGATTTCCGTTGTCATCGTCACACTCGTGAACTATGTTCCATTTTAATCTTGCCATCTTATATCTCCCTTCAAATCGTCATTTTATATTATAATTTTTCCACAGAGTCTCCACTAACTTCATCTAGCCATTTAAGCCAATCTTCATAATTACTTGGATATTTCTCTGGATTTATATTTATGTCATTTAATAGATAAGCCATTTGCTCTGTTTTAAATTCCCTTATAGCTTGAGATTTTGTATTGATTCTTCCATATTCGTCTATCATTTTATATCTCCTTAAAACATATCAATTACCACATGATACGGATCAATGGTCTCAGCAGTAATCCAAAAGTTCCCTTCTGGCTGTATTAACTCATTACAATTTTGGTTATACAATTGAAAGTTGTCGCTAAGAAAATGTACCGGTATAACCAATGTTCCTGCAGAAACCATTGTGATTGACTTTTCTGTAAGTTTATATTTGTGCTGTCTTTTGCTTCCAATTCGTTCTACAACGACACCAGCCCTATTTGACTTTAAATACATTTTCTACCTCCATAGAAGTTATAAAATACTATCTTGTATATACTTTTGATTTTCATTTGCATTAATTAATTTGCCAGCAATATTTGTTTTCTTTATATTTTCTTTTACATTTTCCATATATTCATAAACATAATCTTGTGCTAAACTTATTTTATCTTCAGACACGCCATAATTAACACAAAATCTAGTACCAAAGTCATCTATACCTATTTCTGAAAAATCTTTATTTCCACCATCGCTTACTTCTGTATGCTCAAATAACTGTTCAAATAATATTTTTTTCAAATATCTATTAACAGGATCAATAAAATAATATGAATCAATAATATGGCTTCCTTCTAACTTAAACCACTCTCTATATTTACTTTCTTTTATAAGACCGTTAATATAATTTTTATTAAAATATTGCTCGAATTTTTGAATACAATGTATCATTCTGTTTTCTACAATACTTTTTTTTAGTTCAATTTTTTCATCATTATTTAAATTTTCATACTTCAGTTTTATAATCGACCAAATCAAATATTCTAAATCATTAAAAGAAATCTCTTCGTTATTATCTAATTTAAAAAACAAATCCCAAAATTCATAATTATTTTTCAATTTTAATAATTCCGATTCCATATTTCTACCTCTGTAAAAGTTAAATTTTACTCCCATACCTCATCATTATCTGCTAATTCAGCATCAAAAGAAAAAGTGGTTATCCCTGTTTTCTCTTTTACTATTTCAATAGCTTCTTTATAATCATTTGCCTTTACAATGTAAATATAACTTGATACATCATCCTCGTATTTTGGGACATCCTTAACGACATATAATTGTTTCATATTCAACACCTCTGTTTCATATTATTCAATATAACATGCAATATCCATCCCACTTCCACTATAATCATAATTATATGGAAAACTTATCGTATTATCCTCAGTTTCAACCTCATAATGAAGTCCATCTTCTTGTTTTACATTCCACGTTTTGTATTTTTCCTTATCTGAAAAATACCATTCAGCTCCAACGCATTCAACATATACTTTGATTCCGTTCTCTAATTTTTGCACATCTGACAATTCTATTTTTTTCATTTAACATCCCTTTCAAATTTAGACCAATCAACACCAGAATATTTATCTTCAAGTTTTAACATTTTTTTTCTCATATCTGCAACTTTATCAAACTCGTATCTTTCGTCTCTCTGTGATTGATCAGGATATCTTTTTATTAAAAGAATACCTTTTTTCTTCCCATCTTTATAGGTTCGTCCTAATATTATAAAATTCTTCTGTTGCTCCCAGTTGTCAATTAAAGCAATTCTTTCTTTTGCACGTTTTTCGAATTCTATAATCTCTAGTTTCTGTTGCTCTATGTCTTGATTAAATTTTTCTAAATACTTCTCAAGATCGTTTTTAGTATAAACATATCTATCGTACTGTTCGTAGTTCATTTAACCACTTCCTCTAAAACTTTGATTTTACCAACTTGAATTACTTCCATCATACCATAATTTCCCTTACATTGCCATACCGCATCTCTTGCAAGTGTCACGAAATGTTTTCCAGTTCATATTGCCAATCGGAGCTATTACCAACTCCGATCTGCCTTTCTTCTTATATATATTATGATTATTTGTCCTGACTATGTACCACCCATTTGCATTGAATATCTTTTCAACCTGGCGTGGTTTTAAGTCTCCCTTGTTTCTTAATATATCATCTAAACTTTTGCTCATTTAATCATCTCCATATAAATCTTCTACTGCGTCAGCAATTTCTCTTCTCTGCTGAACTGTATCATCCAAATATTTCTGTGTTGCTGCTAAACTCTTTTGTCCAAGTAATTGCTGTACCGCTCTAGCATTACCGGTTTTTAAATAATAATTCGTTCCGGTTGAACTACGCATTGTATGTGGGACAATTCTTTTTTCTTTATTAATGTCACCGGCATATGCTCTTAGTATCCTTCCAACTGTTTTTTGAGAAATTCTACCAGACTTATTTGAAATAAATAGCGCAGGACTTTCTACTCCATTTTCCCTAACATATTCATTTCGCTTCTGAACCCAACTTTGAAGTATCTTAATTGTACCATCACTGAGGCGGACATGCCTTGGTTTATTTCCCTTTTCAATAACACTCAAAGACTTGTCTTCCCAATTAATATCATCAATATTAATTGATATTATTGCAGAAACACGCAGAGCCTTGTGGAATCCAAGGTTAATTATAGCTTCGTCTCTCTCATTCCACTGAGAAAGATATAATCTACTTCTTTTAGTGTTTCCGGAAGATACATTTTTTTCAATCTCTTTTACCTCATCAACATCTAGGTATACTTTTTTCTTCATTCTCTCATTACTTGGAGTTTTAATTTTTCTCATTGGATTTTTACTGATATGATCCCCATCTTCCAAAAACTTAAAAAAGCAATTTAAAGAAAAATATCTAATATATTTATAAGAATCAGAAATTTTTCCATTTTTCATAATTATATGATTATCATCGTCTACAATATACTTTCTTATAGTTTCTATATTTAATCTTCCAATATCATCTATAGTTTCCGTTGGATATCCAGAATCTTTTAGATAATGTATAAACCTTACTACATTGTTAATGTAGTTTAATCTTGTCTTTGCCGTTTTATCATCTGCAATCATAAATACATTAAACAATTCCATATATTCTGGCTCATTTTTTAGGAGCCGATTAATGTTATTTATATATTTAACTTCAATCTCCATTCTGCCTATCATTTATATCACCTCGCTTTATATTACCAATTTGCTTATTCCCTGGTAGTTCATATGGTAATCCAATATTTTTTCTTTCATATCTACAATCATATCTTCTAATTCATCATCAATTTCATCCTCTTTATATTTTTTCAAAATATCATTTGCTACATCAGCAATTTCTTCCCATTCACAAAGCGTTTCTTCGTTAACACTTGTAGGACGAAATGTTGTTCGCATTTGTAGTTCCAGTAACCTATCCTTTACACATTCACACATTCTTATGATAAAAGTTTTATTTGTACATTCTGAACTGGCAGCCTGTAATAATCTTATATTCTTCATTTCGCTTATACCTCCGGTTTTCTTAAATACAAAAACAGCCTACATTTATGTAAGCTGTTTCTATTGTAAATATTATTTTTTATTATATGGAAGTCCATGTGTGGCTCTATAATATCGCTCTGCTGCAAATTGCCTTTGTTTATAATCTTTATAAACGTCACAAAGATACCAAACCCAAATTAATACAATAAAAGGTGCAAATATTGTAATAAGAAGTATTCCGGATACAACAAGTAATCCTAATCCTATTTTAATCTGATCGGCTGTGAAAAAAGGAATATTTGTATAACAATCTGGGTTACAAAATTCCGCTGGTTTTCCTGTTCCATCCGTTGACAATACACCGGCTTCTATAGCTGCTTTCCTCAAAGCTTCATTGTATTTTTTCTGCTTCTTTTCCTCTACATATTTTTCGTAGTCAATTTTACATTTTTCCGTTGGAAACCAGTAATCATCTGTTGTTGCTGGAGCATATGCATGTATAGGTGGCTTAGTCTTTTTTCCATCGTATACAAGATAACCTGCATCTATGTATGGTTGTGCATTTTTTACAAATAAAAGTTCCTTAAAAAACTCTTTCTCTTCATTTGTCATGACACCTTTAAACTCTAAGCATTCATAATTAAAAATGTCCCTCTCATAGTCATCTGTTGTACAACCATAAATAAGCATAAATTTTGAATATCCAAACTCTCTTTTTCTACCTTTTTCAAACATTTCTGCAAATTGTTCTAGTTGAGATGCTAATATTTTCTTATTACTACTCAAGAAATCATCAGAATCGTAAAAAAAGATATGATCAAACCGATCATCATTTGCATAATGTGACATTTTCTTTCCTCCATTCCAATTATTTCACGTACAATTAATTTCTTAAATCATACCAAATTTATCTCATATTGTCAGTAGATTTCTCTTGTAAAATCCAACTTTTACAAAAGCGACCAGAAATTAATCTGATCGCTTATCTACTCGTTTTTAGGTTTCAATCCCATTCGCTGCCGAATCACATCTTCTTCAATCATATCTGTGTTTGTCTTAATTGTCCATCCATCAACTTCTATGATAATATCTATGTCATCCATATACTGATTCCCTTTAATTTTTAACTCATGCACATAACTTTGTAATTTTTTTATTCCCTTCAACATTCCAGCATTATTTTTTCTGAGAGCTTTTATAGAATTTTTTAATCGAAGATTCTCATCTTCGAGTTGCCTTATATAAATTTTTAATTCTTCTATGTCATCCATGTATCTATTCCTCGCTAAAATTATTACTCCACATAACGCTTCCTGTATTATTGCAATTAAGCTCTATTTTATATTTCTCTTTGAACCATAATTTTAACCAATCGAAAAATTCTTTTGATGGGTTGACAATAAAACTATCAACGCAATTCCGCGATCTTATTTACATTTTTAAAAAATTCTAATTCCCTTAATGTCATATTGTCATCTCCATTCTTCACCTTGAAAGCAATTTTTCAACTATTTATTTTCCCTCTTTTAATATCAAACAATTCTTTTAGGATAACTTTTTTAATGTCAAATATTCCGTTTTCCCAAACATCCATCTCTCCGTATTCATTAAATCCAGATGTGCGGATTTCTCCATTATCCATGCAGTTAATACATTTCAAAATATCACAGTGTCCAGTTCTTGCTCCCCATAACCTAACAGAATCTAATACAATTTCAGAGTATGTGGTTATAATCAAATCTTCATTTGCTTTAAAATACGTATCACATAATTTCAAAATTTTTTCAGATAGTTTATAAGGATGTAATGTGCTTTGTTCTGGAAAATACTTTACATGTTCATAATTCCCTGCAAGATATAAACTTCCATTTCGTTGACCTGTAACAATGATTATTTCCATTATGTCACCTCTTTAAAACTCTCATTTTATGTCATTCAAAAACGTTAAGTCTAGATTTTTAATTTCTGCATTAAATCCATTTTCACATCTTTGTATTGAAACATTCTGTTCAATAGTTTCCCATAACTTTTTATTTTTGCGTATTGTTTCCTTTGATGGACGAAATATTGAGTTATATTCTATGTATATTGAGTTATTCATCTTTACCCCAGTAAGTCTTTACAAATCCCTGTTCTGGATCTCTATAACTTCTACCTTCACATTCTTCATAAGCTCTGTTATAGGATGCCGAAACAAGTTTTAATGGGAATTTCAATTTATCAATATCTTTATCATCGCATCCAATACAAATTCCTTTACATCTATTTGATTGTTTACATGTATTTCCATATTTTATGATTTCTTCCATTGTTTTTGGATAATGCCCACATTCATACGAATAATCCATACCCTCACAACCATTCCAATATGCCAGAATCCCATATAGATCTGCTTCATTTTCTGTCCCATGAAAAACATGTCCATAATCATAGTATGTATCTTTGATAAATCCGCCACCAAATTCCTTTGGAATAAGTATCTTGTAGCGATCTCCTTTAGTGAGATTACTTCTCTTTGTAGTTCTATCTGCTCTTAACCAACTAAAGCTTCCCATTATTCTGCCTCCGCTCATTTTATACTATTGTAATCATTAATCAATTTTCTTGTATACTCGATCATGGAAATAATTTTAAGATTTCCCTTAGCCAGATTCTCATTAAGCCATGCGTGAAAATTATTTTCTTTTATACTTAGTATTTGTAGGTAAAATATTTTTAATTTCTCTTCTGTGAAAACAGCACCATCAAAAGTACGTTTATAATAATTTTCCATTCTTAATTCTTAATACCTCCATCATTTTACTGGTTCAATGACAATTTTGTTTGCGACATATCTTCTCTCTCCCGGTTTAATATTCCAGTTTTCATCAAATATACCATCAAGTATCTGCTGTTGAAAATAATATTTACACATGCCAGCGTATCCTAAATGTGGTGTTGTTAAAAGTATTTCATCTCCGTACTGGACATTATATGACAAAGCCTCAATGTTTTCCATGTTCTTAGCTTCGTATTCATCAATCTCGTCCTGGATAGCATCATAATCAACTGTGCCATATCCAATACGATTTCCGTCTTCGTTCTCATAAAGCTGATAAAAAAGCCCTTCAACATCAGCTTTTTCTATTTCTTCACTTAGCTCTCTAAAATTGTCTCCATCTATGCAACATTCAAATCTGCCTTCCCAGGGATGATCTACAAAGAATCCGAGCTGAACACCAACCCCATCATGTGGAGCATTTGGATTATATCTTTCATCCTCACTTGTAACAATCATCACATATTTTTTATTATTATTTCGCTTGTCAACCATAATCACACCTCCGAATCAAAAATTTCTTTTATCTGGTCCTCTGTTAATACCCCATCAAATAGTTCCCTTGCTGTCCAGTTCTTAGAACTACGTCCTGTGTAGAAATCTGCATATTTAATACAATTACATGCCAATTGAATAAGTTGATCTCCATCGGATCTTTCCGATGTTGTGTTACTTTTCAAATAGCCAATTACCTTATCAAGCCGGTCTATTTTACTTACCTCACTCATCTTTGTATTTGAAAAACTTCTCTTTCTGATCATATATTCGTTCCTGGATATCACTTATACCTTTAATTAAATTTTCATATTTATCATCCAGAAATTCTTGTGCTTTTGATGCAACCAGCTCATCAATAGAATCCTCAATTCTCTTTGCAACTACTGAAAAGTCCAATTCAATTCCGCCAACTTCAAATTTTACCGGATATGTTCCATCTTTCTCGCTTTTAGCCATTTTTAAAATTTTATCATTATCTCCATTAATCGCGGCGCAAATTAACCAAAGTTCCATATCGCCATGTTTAGGTTTATAATTCATCATATTTATCACTCCTTATGCAATCTTTTTTAATACGTGTCTAATACTCACTTCCGTTCTTCCCATCTCTGCAGCAATTTCTTTTGTATTTAATCCACGGTGCTTCATATGTTTTATCCTAACAATTTCATTGTCCGTAAACCTTTGCCCATGACGTTTTGTTTTATATCTCGCTTGCTCAAATTCAACCCAACGTGGTTCTGGAAGAATGGAACATAAATCATAACCAGACCAATTGATTATACTTCGGTGAGTATCTGCCCATTTCCAAAATTGCTCTGGATCTATCTGATATCTTGTACGGTTTGGTTCTTTTACCTTGATTGCAGGAAGATTGAATTTTTCCACCCATCTTTTTACTGCTCTCTCATTCGTACTAAAGCATCTTCCAAGTACTCTAGCGCTCAGATACCCATCATAATATGTATTGATTCCCATTCTAGCAGCTTTCTTCCGAACAGATTCAACTGTTCGATTGAGAGCTTTTGCAGTTCGCTTGTTAGGCTGTCGCAAATAATATTTATTCATATATTTCTCTTCTTCAGCTGTCCAATATCTTTTGTCCATTTCAGCCTCCACAAAACATGTATTTTATCAGTCAATATTGATACATATAATTCCATTTTCAATTCCAAAACTACTCACAATATAATCTGCAAACTCGCTACTATACATGGCTTCTGCAAATGTTCCTCTAAATACTTCTTTTTCTTCTTGAACATTCCATATGATTACTTCTTCATCATGTTCTATATATAAACTACATAAATCAAATACTGTAATTTCTGCCATTTCGCTTACCTCCAGACTTTGGGTATTAACATTTGTAACCATCAATTGGAACTACATAAACATATATTCCATTCTTATCTTCATTAATCCAATACTGAATATCACGAACTAAGAATTTATAATATTGTATACATTTCTTTCCTGTTTTTGGATTTGTCTCATTAAAACTAATTTGAATGGTTTCGCCTATTCTCGGAAGAAACGGCGTTTCACATTTTTTAATTAAACAATCACAGTTATCATAATCATAATATTGACCTGTTCCACTTTTTACTTTTATTTCGTATTTATAATTCATTTTCGCACCTCCGATAAAAAGTTGATTTCATATTAATCTTCTACATATATACACAAATCTTCATACCAATTTGTTCCAAAGCTCACCACATTGTACTTAGAATATAATTCCATGGCTTTTTTAACAGATCCTGAAAATATTTCCTTTCTATTGTATATTTTTACTGTTCCAAAAGAACCATTTTGTAATGAAAGCAAATCTCCAACTGTCGTTCCCATTTTTGCTACCTCCGTAAAAACTCGATTTTATCTTTCTGAAATATATTTCTGGATATAATCATCTGCTTCTTTTTCTGTCAGCATTTCTGTTGTTGAAGCACTGCCATCTGTCATTTCTTCAAAAATGCATTCTGCAATAATCTGGTCAGAATAATCACCATAAATTTCTTTTAATTCTTCAATAGAATCGTAATATCCAGAAATGTTGCATTCTTTTTCATGTTCTGTATAATCATCGAGATCGACCAAAGCAGTTTTTACTGTATATGATTTATCCGGATACCCAGGATCTCCCTTACAGGTATCCAACCATACTTTTTCTATGAAACTATATGTTCCATCTGAATTTATCTTACAATATTGACTGCTATCTGAATCTGTACAAACCCATTCTTCTCTCATTTAATCACCTTTTTCAAATTACATCCCATAACATTTTCATATCTGGATGGCTATAACCAATGTAAGCAAGTGCCTGGTTAATTCCTTGGGCATAGCCTTGTTTCTGATCTGCAAACCGCATCTGCACCTCAGAAATATTTGTTCGCTTAAAAACATCTTGCGCTTCTCTTCCGTTCCTAATTCCTTCCCACATAAGTTTGTGACATTTTTGTTTTTCCAATTCAGTCATACTTTAATTACCTCACCATTCATATGTTTTAAATCCATTCTCAATCGGACCATCGGAATCAAGACAGATCCAATCTACTCCACATCCAATTGCAAAAGCAATTATTGTTTCAATATCTTCCGGAAGATTCATTTCTTCATAATCAAAATCATCTGGCACATAAACAAAATATCCACCAGTTTTTTCATACACACATAATCCCTCAGTCGGTTCTTTTACTTGCCCTATTAACCATTTGTCTGTTTCTTTTGAAATATGCGCTGTACTCAGTGTCCACATTTTTGCAATTTCCATTGTTAACCCTCCTTTAATCCAAGTTTTGCAAAGAAATCGTCAACCATCTTATCTGATTCTTCTGCTTTTCTCTTTTCTTTTTCAAGTGCATTGTAAATGTCTTTAATTACGTCATTTTGATATCTGTAATCCAGTGACTCTGAATTTCCATTGTCAGAAAAGTGTGTTTCATACAAGGGTATGCAGCTTCTTCCAATCCGAACGCATTCTACATTATTCCAATAACCACATCGTGTATAATCAATTTCAAATCCTACTTTCTGAAGCTTTTTCATAAAAGTGTCATTTACTTTCCGGTCCTTTTTTAAATACTCAATTGTCTCTTTCATCTATATCTTCTCCTTTCAAATAATTCCGTTCTCACGAAATTCATTTACCAATCCATATCGTTTTGCCTTTGTACTAAAAAACTCCTGCCATTGGAGTAATTCCGACCAGGAGTAATTGTTGTTTCCAAAATCCGACTGCCAATCTGCAGCCAGATCACGTATTTTATTTTTCGCTTGCTGATATTTAGTCATCGCTATCACGCTCCAAGTATCTATTAATCTTCTCATATAGCTGGTCGCAAAGAGAAAGAATTCCATAGGTTCCATTATCATCGTCATCGTCATAAACCTCATCTGAAGCCTGTGCTGCTAAATCTGCAACTCTGGATAATAAATCTTTCATTTCTTCTGTTACAAACAAATCGTCCATAGGAAATCTATATTCTTTAAAAAACTGCTCCTTATCATCGTACCCTTCCATAAAATCATTAATATCAGGAGTTTGCCAATCAACATAATTAAATAAATCTTCTGCAATATTTTCATGCCCATTGCATTCTTTTATAAAGTCGTTTGTTGTATAACACCGACCCATAACGCTATCAATTTCATAACTTTTGACAATACTCTTATTAACTTGGATATCAACTAAAGAAAGATCAGAAATATAACAAATATCATCTCCAATAATGCCAGGAAGAAATTTCCCTTTATAGATTAGACAATCCTGACCTTCTGTGAATTCAAATATATCTTCTAATTTCACACCAGTTTTTAATTCTTTCCGCAATTCATCTCTCGTCATAATAACCTCCAAATAATCACTGTGTAATATAAACAACTTTCCCAGATTTTAATTGAATAAAATTGTCATTTACAAAAAGGTCTTCTTCTAATTTTTCAAAATTAAAATATTCTTCGTTTTCTTTACTTACAAGTCCCAATGAATATGCTGTTTCTATAGCAGCAGTACTATAATCTTCATATACCGCATTAATACTTTGAATCTCATTTCCGTATTCATCTAATAATTCGCAACATTCTTCGTCAGACAAATCATAGTCATCCTGAATTTCTCCAATAATACTATTTTTTAATGCTGTTTTCTGATTAATATATTTTTTATATAAATCACTAAACATATAATTACCTCCAATCAAATACGACTTTTATTTCTACATAAACATTAGATATTCTTCATATGTAACTTCTGGAATTATATTCATTAAAAATTTTATTAACTCTTCTCCATTATATTTGGATGTTGCATAATCAATAATATTTTCTAATACATCCCAGTTCCAATGTGTATCAATTACTCCTGGAAATTCTTCCTTTATATAATCTAGTAATCCATCTTTATCAATTGATTTATTTGTTGATTTGCTGTTTTGTGATATAACTCTGAATGCCCTTGCTTCTCCAGGATGTTCTGTTTCAAATCTACCATTTCTAAATAATCGTTGCATATGTCTATGTACGACTGATGTACTACTAAGCCCAACTCCCTTTCCGATTTCTCTTATTGTTGGAGCGTAACCATGCTCATCTATGTAAGACTTACAAAAATCATATATTTTTTCTGTTGTTTTATAATATTTCATATCTCACACCTCCAGACTATCTAATCTGCCATAATTCATAATCTTCAAGCAGCTCTTTCAAATTTGTATTCTCTGTATATTATTCTACTCCAATCATTCACTTTATATTATAATTTATTTATACCAATAATCTTTATCTGTTTTAGAATCAGCACTTTCAACACAGTATTCTGTACCATTCACAATTATATATTCTCTAATGAGGTTTTCTAACTCATCTCCATCATCGTCAACTGCATCTTCAAATTGTTCAATATTAAATACTTCTCTTGTTTCTGTGTTTACCTTACAGCTGCTAAGTAATTCGAAACCACCATCCCAAACTGAAATAAATGTTGCGTCCTTAACCATATTATCCTCCTTTCAAATCATCGTTTCTTTAACTGTGTAGCCACCCATCTTTTTGCACTTATAAGCGACTTACATTCAACTAGTTCTGTAAATTCTGTAAAGCCTCCATAATCAACTTCTACTCCAAAATAATCACCCATATCATTAATCCAACAATATTTTCCGTATTTTGGATGATTAATTTCTGAATACCACTGAGTTGGATTTCCATCTTCATCATCACATTCATGAACTATATTCCAATTTAATTTTGACATTTTTATACCTCCGTTGAAAATCTTGTTTTATTTTTTATAATTTCAGACTCTATAATTTCAATTTTGTAGTTTGGATTGAAATATAGAAATTTTGAAACTAAATCATGAATTGCTTGTGACTCAGAACACGAAACAACTTCTTCTACATTTTCATTAATTGGTGTATACTTACCTGTTCTATATTTTATTCTTACATTCACATTATTCATTTTACCTTATCTCCTTATAATTCCAGTTAATATATACACCACAACAAGGACATCGATCAATTCCTTTTGGCAATGAAAACTGAATAAACTGCTTGTCTTCGTCCATAAGCTTATTAGGGTATGATTTTGCAATACTCTCACATAATTGACAGCTATATTTGATATATTCTACTTCACCTTCAGTCTCATAGTGATGCTCAACCGGACGTAAGCTAACTTTTTGCTTGGATACAGTCTTTGCTCCTTTTACATGAAATAAAACACTAGATTTAATTAATGCCATATTTTTTACCTCATTCTATTTAAAATTTATTGATTTATATTCGGTTATACTTGCCTTTATTGCCTCTTTTTCACTCATTCCACATACTTCGATTTTCCACCATTTCCAAGCGGTCCGATTATCTTCTTGATTTGTCCTGTTTAGATATTCTTCATAATTTTCAAACATAACAAACTCCTTTATTCGTAAAGCTCTTTATAATCATCACATAGGTCCACAATTGTTTCTGCTAAAGAATCCGCTAAATTAATTCCGTTTACAAAATAACCATCAATTAATTCATCATTGCATCCGTCTTTATTACTGTATAATTTTACAATATGTGCCCAACGTCCGCCCTCGTCTGCATCAATTTCAAACTGAATTGTCATATATACTTCTTTATTAAATATATTATATACCTCTATTTCACTTGAAAAATTTGAAGGCATGTTGCCTAATCCGTCCCACAAATCCGGATTATGCTCCTTTATAAATTTATCTGCTATTTCTCTTGCAAATTCTTTTGTCATAGTCCCACCTCACTTTCTTTTACAAAATTCTTGTTTTATTTATCTTTATATTTCAGTGGGTATTTCTTAAAATTTAAATATTCCGAATTATAAATGCATGGTATGTATTCTCTAAAATCATCATAATACCACGCTTTCCATAATTTAGTTCCTGTTTTTGAAAATTCACGCACAGCCTCTTTAAACGAGTCATATAAACCCATATTATATACTTCCATATTTTCTTTTGTGAGGTCTAATATTTTCTTTGGGACACGTTTTGCAAAATCTGTTTCATCAAAAGTCATATTTTCACCTCCAGGAATCTCTCAACAAATCATAATTGATCCTTTGCTTTATTCGTAATTTCTCTTCGTATATTTCACATAGCTCATCATACAGATCATTATATTCTTCCTTATATGCTTTAACTGTATCCCAGTAATAAGAAAGAGCAGCCTCATCGTGCTGCCCTATGTGCATATAACTCATTATCATACCGGTGTTTACTGGTATCTCAGGAAGAAACGCAATAATTTCATTTGTGTGTTTATCTTTTCTGAATAACACCTGCATCAATATCACCAACCTTTTCAAATCTCATGCTCTTATCTCACTTAGCACATAAAATCCATCTTCTCGGCAAAATTCCTCAATGCTTTTTCTTTATATTCTTCATTATGTACAAGATCAATCACTCCTGGAACACCAGATATTCCGTTTCTTTTCGCTTCTAACCACATGTAAACATTTTCCTCAACATCATAATTGTTGTATAAATCCCAAAATTCCTTACTAAGACTTTTCGCTAAATCTTCCTCTGTATCAGGAGTTTCGATTGTAATATAAAAACACCAATCTTCACATTGAGGGTTATCTCCATCCACAAGCAATTCTATTTCTTCATTTTTATTCTCACTAATCTTAAATAAAAAATCAGTTCCTTTAGATAGTTTTTCTAAGCTATTAACTATCTGATCAATCGTCATCATAACTTTAATCTTCCTTCCAAACAAAATTGCTATTTTATTTCCATAAGCAGCTTTCCGATTTCCTTTGCTTCACCAATAGCACAAATTGCAGTTGCCTTACTGTCCTCGGTTCCATTCTTTCTTGTAAAGTGATTTACCATATAAACTTTATCCGGCATTACTTTACCATCTACTGTATAGTGACCAATCTCTACAGCTTTATCACCAATCTTTCCAAGATCCTGTATTTTTGTGTAAACAAATTCCTTTGCCATAATTTCTACCTCCATTTAAAATATCTCTTTTATTTGTCTATACTGTTTTTCTTTCCATTGCTAGAAATATGAGTATTAACTTCAATAGTAGCAACCTCTCCATCTTTAAGATTTGAAAACATAGTTATTTCTTCTTTTTCATGACCTAATATTTTTGTGATTTTTACAACTCCGTTTTCATTATATATTTTAAAATTCATACTTTATTTACCTCAAAATTTTAAGTCAAATTAATTTTCACCCATCTCTTATCCCAAGCAAGAGAACCACATTTTGCTAAATCTATGTCGCAAATCCTAAACTATCCGGCTGCCTTGGTGGATTTTCAAAATGTGCGATTGACCACCGTTCATCCAACCATTCTTCTGTCTGTTTGACTATCATTCGTTGTGTTCTTCTCATTTTAATTACCTCTCGTGATTTCTTTCATACATTTATCCAAGTAATCATCAAATTCTGTATCTGTAAATTCAAAGAACATTTGTTTTACAGCATCTTTATCCTTACTTCTCTTATAAATATTAAAAATATCTTGTGAGAAACCTGAGATTTCATTATCTACATTTGATAACAAATCAGCCAAAATTGTGTCTGAATCAATAATTATACCTTCAGGAGTACTGGTATTTAACAACTCTACTTGCCTAATCTTTTCTCTTGTCGTCATAATCAGCACACCTCCTCGTATTTTGTACAAACCGTGTACACTGTTCTCTTCAAGATTTTATATCGAGTTACATCGTATTTCTCTTCTGACAGCTCATGCAAACGTTTCATCAATCTCTCTTCACATAACATTTTGTTAAGTGTAGCTTTTCCGCTTGGCACATATCCAGATCCATATCTAAATATGTATGCCTGATATTCTTCGTCTTCTTCGTAAGAATCAAATTCTGTAAATCCATCAAGATTTACACCGGACTGATTGAGCCAGTTAAATTCATTATCAAAATCTTCAAGAATATCATCTACACTATAATCGTCATCGTCTATGTAAGTGTGACCTGCTGCATCTTTTAAAATTCCCTTGTCAATATCACAAAATGCTAATACCTTCATTTTACGCACCTCCATCACTTTAAAATTACGGTTCAATAATTTTCATATAATTTCCATTGGCAACAGCTACGAATTTACAATTATTTTCTTCTTTACTTGTACAAATAATTGCAACACTACCATCTGTCCAACAATCAATAGTCATCGCGTACATAATAATTTCTCTTGCCATAATTTCGGAATAATAATTTTTTAACCGAACTAAAAGTTCTGTATAACTCAAATTCCTTCTTGTTACTAAATCTGTTTTTCCCTCATGCGCTTCTTGAAATGTCATTTTTCTTCCTCCTACCGCAGTTCAAGTCCCATATTATAAACCATCTCTTTTGCTGTTTCCTTTGTTACGTCTCTATGAGCTAGTTTTTTGTCATCTTCGTCTAAATATGCTGTCGTCACATTGAAATCTAAATCAGATTCTAATAGA
Source organism: Ruminococcus sp. RTP21484sp1_RTP21277st1_D2_RTP21277_210401 (assembly GCF_040924225.1). Taxonomy (NCBI): domain Bacteria; kingdom Bacillati; phylum Bacillota; class Clostridia; order Eubacteriales; family Oscillospiraceae; genus Ruminococcus; species Ruminococcus sp. RTP21484sp1_RTP21277st1_D2_RTP21277_210401. The sequence goes on from NZ_JBCOMJ010000003.1 coordinate 132,826, forward strand.
TATTCAATAAACTCTTTATTTTGTGTTGTGATCACAGGTGGGTTGTCAGATTTAAGATCTTCTATAAGGATTTTAAATTCTGTATAGTGAGCCTCTTTACCTGGATAGCAAACAACATCTGAATACTCATCAATATCTGGCAACATTTCTTTAATATACTTTCTAATTGCTTCTGGCTTTCCTAAGAGTAAAAGCATATTTTTTACCTCCATCAAATCTACATTTTATTTTGAAGTTACTGCCACAATTACTGCTTCACAATAAGACTTAATTTCTCCTAACATTTTCGTTGCACTCGAATAATCAGTAAAGCTGATTGTTTTCTTTCTAATATCATTCATCCACCGAACTACAATGTTTTCTGCGCTATCCTTCTTCTCTTTTTCTTGCTTTAAATCAACTTTTAATGTTATATCTGATAGATTTGTTGAGAACAATAAAAACTCAGGATTCCCACTCAAACAATTTTCTAAATCATTAAACTGTTTATCAGTTACGTTAATCGTATAAGTCATTTCTGCCATTTTTCAGTTTCCTTTCTGTATAACAGTTTTGATACAGTTCTCAATCTGGTCATTCTCACTTAAGTTACAGTCATAAATTCTTTGAAACAATATAACAACTTCTTCAGCTTCTTCCCAACTGATGTCATAACCCCAATCATCTGCACGATTCAATACATCATCAACTTTACCTTCGAAAACTTTTTTCTTATAAAACATATAGCCTAATGAAACGAACCCTTTCATTCCGGTCAAACCATGTCTATAGTTAGTTGTTTCCATCCACTTATTAAGTTCATCCAACTCCATTACTAAATCTTTTTTTGTCTTGCCAAGTTTGTTTAATAACTCATCAAGAGTAATATCTAATGTTTTTTCCATTTCTCTTACCGCCTTTCAGTCAAAGATTTAAGTCAATATCATATTCTAAATCGTAATATTTCCATCCATTTTTTTCACAAACATAGTTAATTAATGTAAGTGGTATTCTTCCATGTTTTCCATATAAATCTGTTTCATCTTCTTCGCAAAGATATTTATGAGCTTTCAATAACTCCTCTTCTACGTCATCAAACGATGTTCCACTTTTTACCATCAATATAAATTGATCAATTGTATCTTCACCGTCATAGAAAAAATCTAATCTTACAAGAATTTTTATCATGTTCTCTTATCTCCATTTTTTTGTACTAAAAAAAGACAACTGGTACTATGTACTTCCCAGTTGCCTTATAATTTATGCTGCATAATATGTTCCATCTTCCAGGAACTCCCATTCGTTTATGTTACAAGATTCTTCAACTTCTTCTTCATCAGGTTCGTACAAATATTTATAACCTGTTTCTTCCCAATCTAAACAGTATTTCCTAATTACCCTCTTGACATAAGTTTCCATTTTGCCTAGTAAGTCTAAATTAATATTCCTAAAATGTGACATCTCATATGTAAAATCGGACTCAAGATCAATTTGACTAACATAGCAATATGCATAATTCCTTCTGTTAACAGGTAATTTTACATCGCCACAATATTCAGAATAAAACTTTGCAGTTTTAAATTCCTTTGGTGAAAAGAAATTCTCAAAAGCTTTGTAGTAATCTCCGCATAAATGATTTTGTACCATATTTACTAAATCCATAAAGCATAAATCACCATAGACATTTACTCCGTCACCCTGGCAATATGATAAGCTCCATTCAACTTTAAGTTTACTGTTTGGAAATAAATTCTCCAAATCTTGGTTAATTAGAAAGGTTAGTTCTTCTGATCTTACTGGATCATCAACATACCAACTCCGAACTTTTGCTTTCGCTTCATCAGATAGTTCAGAATACTGATAAACATTGAATTTTTTAATTATCTCTCTCATCGTAAAACCTCCCTTTTATCGATCCTCTACTGGCACAATTATATTGATATTTGCAAGAATTTGTAAAATGTTCCAAGGTTCTCCTCTAAATTCTTTATCAACTTCAATGAATCGCTCTACAAGTTCACTTATTGGAATAGTTTTTTTACTTTCCATCATTTTTTTCTCGTAATATAAATCATCATCTTCTTTATAAGTCCTATGTGATGACAAATAATCACACATTTCTTCTATTGTCATTTTATGTACCTCCTTTTACCGGCTCCATTCTCCAACTTTATTTCCATTGATATCAATTAAAACGCCTGACTCACAACCATACTCAAGTTTATCAATGACTTCTTTTAAAATTCTGGAAATTTCTTCTGCCTCACAGTATTTGTCATAAGCCTTATCATCATTATACTCATCGTGAAAAGCTGCATTACCTGTATCAATTGTAAGTTTAAACATATTTTTATCCTCCTTTAATCAAAAATTCCTCTTAATGTTTTCATTTCTTCATTGTAATCTTGGCCAGCAGTATACTCAATTTCACCTCTCTTAAAGTTATATGCAAGTCTTCTGAGAATTCCACAAGGCTCAACATAATTTTTTCCTTTATTCATAATTCTTGTTCTCCGATTTCCCCTAGCTGTTTTTGCTACAAATTCACGACATAAGCAAAACACTTCATAACTTGTATCTTCATCTAAATCTTTCCATTTCTGCCAACCGTCCTCTTCGCCAGTATATCTTCCTGTCAGTGCGTCATAGCAGCTAATTTCTTTTGCATCTTTAATATCTTTTAACATATTAAGTCCTCCATCTTTTCTCGACAGTATCATATAAAGCTCCATTTGCATCCTGATAATCAACATCTTTTGAATATGTAAACTTGTAACATTTATGTCCATTCAGATACACTGTACTTTTATTTCCATTTTCCATTGCGTATCTCTCTCTGAATCCGGCAGTATTGTATGCTTCAACCGTATCTGGTTTTCTAAATCTTTTAACCATACAACTCACGCTCTCTTTCATCATTTAATTTTAATCTTAGTTTGCCTTGAACACATCCATAAAGCCAACCATCCAGGTACTCAATGCTATAGCAATACTGGATATATGAATCACTATCCTCTGGATAAAACACATAAAAGCCTTTACCACAATTTTCTTTCTCAATACGAACTGTTCCAAAATTATGTACGAAAGCTTTTAGGTTACTTTTAATTAGATTTCTCTCTCTTTCAGTCATGCCACCACCTCTAATTTATTCCACCACAACTTTCCACCACCTGGAAGATTGTAAAATAAAAGGAATGAATTTATATGCCGCATTGTTGTAGCACTATATCCATCCCATAACTTTTCAAAATTTCCATTATGTATTCTAGCAACCAATGTTGAATAACTTATCAGACATATATCTCCATTATCGTGTTCAATTACTTTTGCCTTTCCATAAAAACTTTTTCGTGTTCGATCCATTACAGGTAAATCAAATACTTTCATGTCGTACCTCCATCACTCATCCGTATTCCAGCGTTTGCACCGAACACTACTTTTATTAAATTCATGTCCTGGTTTTGCAACCGGAATACGCTTTGCCTTGTTAATTTCTTTCTGTTTCTTTTTCGGTAACTTTTTAAATTCCTCAGTTGCCATATTTTCTAATTTAGTCATCGTTTTCTCCCTCTCCCTCATAAAATACCATTGGGAAACTGTCTATTTTTAAATGCATCTTTTCAATCCACAGATGCGCCAGTTCTGATTTTTTAAAACCTCTTTTGATTTTAAGATTTCCTTCATCATCGATCCACTCTACTCTATACATTAAAATACCTCCGTAGATTATAATTTTTACCTAAAATTATTTTGCAGATAAATGTAGCTTCCACATCTTACCTTGTCTGCATCTTTATCCCAGTATCCTAACTTAACCATTCCCTTTACAGATCCAGTTCTGTGAATTGATGCTCCTTTATCAGAAAAACGTTTTCCTGTTTTTGCTTCATACTCTTTTGGACTATGATAATATGCCATTTCCATTGCTCCTTTCACTAAAACTCATACATTAGTAATAGCCACTCTTCTTCTGTCAAAACATCAGCCTCATCAGATATGAGAGCATTTAATATGTTTTCATGCTTTTCACAGAACTCTTTTACAACATCTTCTCTAATATCATTATAAGAAAAGAACAGTTCTTTCTGCTCACTTTTTCCAAACAATAATTCCTGACATTCTGGACAATACCCAGTTTTCAAAAATTCCCTTACTGTTGGACTTGTGTTTGGAAGTACATTCTGGATTAACCTTCCGTATGTAATATATTTTTTATATTGATCATATTCAACCTCTGTCAATTTGACAAAATGTGTTTTACCGCACATTGGGCATTCTTTTTTTACAATTTTTGAATATTCCATTTTTCTCCTCCGATCAAATACGAATTTTATTATTCAACCTCAATCATTATTTGTTTTTTTCCTTCATTTTCATTTTCAAAAGAAAAACAATATTCATATGGTTCGCCGGTGTGTCTATCAAAAATAACTATTTCTGCATCCGGATCGTAATGCATTAAAGATTTAACCAACTGATCTACTGTCATAATTTTTATCTCCTTTACTAATTAGCGTGATCATAACTATAACCTTTTTGGACAACATATTTATTAAGAGCTTCAAACATATCCCTTTCAAGCTGTTCTGCCCAGTTGTCTAAAACCCAATTTACATTAATATCATGATCGACATAATCATCAGATCTCCAATCATCTTCATTATCTCCACATTTAATACATGAAAAATAATTGATAATCGGACGTTTATCTCCAGGATGCTCTCCAACCTGTTCGTATGTCATTAAATTTACCTCAATGTCTACATAACCGATTTCAAGAATAGCAATTCCTCTTTCCGGATCACCATTCTCATATAACCTCTTCATGTAGTTATTTCGAATATCTTCAATATCACTTTCAATTCCATTAAGCACAAACTTATAGTCTGGTCTCTTTTTCGCTTCCTCGAATGTCATGTTTTCATCTCCCTTACAAAATGCGGATTTTATAGTTCTTCAATTTCTTCATCTGATACTTCTTCTGCCTTTTCAAGCAGTGTTTGTAGAGTCCATCCAGTAAATGTCATAAGCATTTGATCAATAATTTCTCGATCATGTTCTGAAGTATATTTATTAAGTACATACTCCATTCCCTTAACAATTTCATCTCGGCCAGAATACTCTCTGTCAGATTCAAATTCGTCAATGATAGCAATTGCTAATTTGTCAAAATTAATATCCATTTTGTGTCTCCCTATAAATGTTGATTTTATAGTTCTGTTACATCACACCAACTGTCACTGCACTGTTCTGGACCATCTTCTTTGCCCTCTCTAATTCTTTCTCGAAGAATTTCCTCTGCTTCTTCCGGCGAGTTGGCTTCGACTTCATAATTCTCTTCATATGTTTCGTGATAAGTTACACTATACTTTTTCATTTTAATTTTCCTTTCTTACTCTTAAAATTTCTGACGCAATATATTCGGTTCCCACATAAGTGGCTGGTTCATCATTCTCATATGATTTATTTCTAGAAATTTCTTTTGCTTCTTCCGGATCATCTGCATCAACAACAGAGTAACGCTCGTAAACTTTTCTTTCGAGTACTATATATTGCATGTAAAATTCTCCCTTAAAATTTCCGTTTTATGCCATTCTGCGAATTTCAACTTTTACGTTGTGAATGTGATCTGTGTTATATCCACCACCTGCGACAAGTTTTAAATCCCTTTCAATATAATTGATAATCATGTCGTAATCTTTTGGTGAATACAATCGTTCATCAAACTCGTAAGTATCTTCAAACTCAAGCACTTTTCCTTTATGCCAACCACCGTCAACATAATTTACATCCGAATGATTCTCATCAATTTCATATGTAATTTTTCCATAATATTTCATTTCCCTTTACCTACCTTTTCGTTTCCAAATCTGATAATAAACAGCAAACGGATTACTGCTTCTTATACTACAAATGTAATCTGCATCTTTGTCTTCGCAAATTAATTTGTTTAATATTTCATGTGGATTATCATATGTTCCATACATACTAACTTCTAAATTATCTATTTCCTTTGTAAAACCAAAGTTTTCCAATTCTTTTTCTGAGAATATCCTATCTGATGGAATAGGTGAAATTACCCCAGTATCATAGTTAATTATTTTATCTTCAATATAACTATCTGGTTCCTCTCTTATACAATCTTCACAAAACAGTTCTCCATTACAATTCCAGTAATTATCAGATGATTTACCTGATGTTGTTGATAGATACTCAATAACACAATTACAATGGTTGCATTTTGCATATTGGTCTGAATATCCCCAATTATCATCTGTGAGAAAGTCGAACCAAACGCTATCGTCATTATACCGAACTTCATCCCAATTAGATTCTTCCTGGACATATTTAAGATATTCGGAATGCTGCAACCATTCATTGAATTTTTCAATTACATTACCGTAAGCTTCAATAATCCAGAAACGCTTTCCGTTTCGCTTGCCGTAATCTATATTTTGCCAATATTGAGTTTTTGCAAATTCTTCCAGAATTTTATTATTCTTCTTTACATCCATTTCGCTTCGCCTCCTCTTTCTGTTTCCCATGTTCTCTAATATGTTCTACCATCCAATCCGCAGAACCATTTCGCTTACAAGTCCTTGCAAATCGTTCATAGAACGGAAGATCTTTCCATCTTGGTTTATCTTTTTTCATCTCTTCTTGCTCCATCATCTTTTTTGTCATCAGTTTCGTAAGCACATTTTGAACCTGGCAATTTACAAGAACATGATTCATAAGTGCATGTACATTCATCACATTTCATTTACCTTACCTCCGTTTTTAATTCATCAGCGTATTATATGCTTCATCCAATGAGCAACTTAACCCAATCATTAACATCATACATTCGTGGGCAGTTTCTTTAATATATCGTGTTTTTTCTTCTGCGGTTAAATCTCTTTTTAATGCAGTTTCTGTTTCAAAAATCCATGAATAGAGACTATTATCTTTTACCATTAATGCCATTACTTTTTGCTCAATACTATTTAACTTCATTTTTCTTACCTCAGTTATTCTTCTTTAAAATGTTTTTCCATAAGGTCCGCAATCATCAAATATTCTTCTGCAACTTTACCTTTTCTTGTTCTTTTTACTTGTTCTCTAAATTCTGAAATTGTTCCGAAAAAGCATCCACATGAAACTCTGATTTCTTTATCTTTGCATCTAAAAAATGTTGTTGTACGGAATTGTGTGCCAAAACCGTGAATAGTAGTGTAATCTGCATTACCACGTACCCATGCATTACCACGTACCCATGCATTACCACGTACCCATGCATTACCACGTACCCATGCATTATCACGTACACATGCATCACCAGATACCTCTGCATCACCAGATACCATTGCATTATCACATACACATGCATTACCACGTACACATGCATTATCACGTACACATGCATTATCACATACATATGCATTGCCACGTACACATGCATTATCACATACATATGCATTGCCAGATACCTCTGCGTTGCCAGATACACATGCGTTGCCAGACTGACTTAGATTTTCTTCTTTTTCTACCCATCCTCCTTTTTCTCCAGCAGATATAGGTCCAAAAGAAATAAGTGCTTTAATTCTAAAAAGTTTTTTACCAAAAATATTAATTTTAGTTTCTGTTGTAAGTTCAAATTTCTTCATTTTATTTTCCTCCCTTAAAAGTTTCATTTTATCTGCTCTTTACAGATCCTCATCATCTTCTTCGATTCCTAAATCTACATTAGAAATTCCGAAATAATCTAATTCTTCATCTTCCATATCAAGCTCATCAATAAGAACTTCTCTCGCAAAATCTTGATCATGCTCTGCAATTCTACTTGCAAGTACCTCTGCAATTTCCTGCATTCTCATTTCGTTAATCAAAAATCCCACTCTCCTTTGCAAAACAAAATATCAATCGCTGTTTCTTTTGTAAGATCGTAATGTCCAAAGTTTAGTGACTGTGTGGTTTCGTTCCAGCAGGTCCACACTGCATATTTACCGGTAATCTTGTTTTGTGCTATTACTCTATATAAGTAATCTTCAGTTATTTTTTGTCTAACTAAGATTACCTCGTAATTTTTAAGTTCCCTTTCGAAGTAAGACCGAACATTTTTATAAACTTTTGGTGTTGCTCCTATTGTTGATGCCATAATATTTTTCTCCTTTGATTTTATTTTTAAATGATTTGAGGGCAGCAAGTTTTAATTTCACTTGCTACCCTCATTACTTCTAAATATTTGAAATTCTTGTATTAAAAAAGAGCCATCTGTTATGATGACTCTTTATACCCTGGAATTTTATACTACATAAAAATATGAATATTTAATCTCTGGTGCATATTTGTGATGTGTGGTACAATCAATTCCAATAATTCTTTCACTCTTCATTTTTGACTTCTCTTCATCAGTGAGAATATGTCCTACTGTTATTCTTGTTGATATACGACCATCTTTTAATTCAATATCTGCAAAATCAATAATATTTTTCATTACAGAATTAGGCAATAACCCTGTAAGTTCTGCCATATCTATTGCCATTCCTACTACCTCCTTTTTTAATTTGTTTTACTTCTTTTAATATCAAAACTACATTATATATTATGTATTGTCAAGAGAATATTTAATTTCCCTTATGCAAATTTACGAACAGGAACAACATGACTTCCTTCTACTGTTCTTGACTGCTGTAAATTAAGATCATTAACTACCAAATCTTCTACATAGAGACTTACAGCCATAGGAACACTTAACATTGGATATTTAGATACCGCATGAGATTTAATAATATTAGGAAGCTCAGGTCTAAATTTATGTCCTAAATAATCTTTTGTTTTATCTCTATCCGCTTCGTATAATTTCCAAATATCTTTTAATGCTCTAAGAATATAAGAAGCATATCCATTTCCCTTACGGTCAAATCCAGCTTCCTGACAAATATCAAAAATCCAAGTCATACAATTTTTTCCATAAATTCTACAAAACTCAAATACTTGAGAATATGATCCAAGAACACCACTTTCACGCATACCTTTTTCTTTTACGTAGCTAAATCCATATGTATCTTTTAAAGAATCCAAAAGCTTGACAGTTGGATCATTTAGAACTTCAAGACCTCCATGCCTCTGAATAGGTGTCATCTTTGAAACATCCCTATTCTGATATACGTACATCTCTGCTTCAAATTCCCTTCTTGTTTTAGGTTCCATTGGTGCATCAAGAGATACTAAAACCGGAAGTTCTATGTACTTCTGTGCATCGACCATCTGGCTTGCAATAGTTCTTCCATATCCATCCATAATTACCATCCATCCATCTTCATAGTGTGGAACACCCATTAATGGCTGGCATTTATAGTCTACCCAGTTATTTACAAGCTGTCTTAAATCTCTTTCCGTTCTGTTTGGTGTCTGATATGATGTATCAATAGCAAGTAACCGAACCGGAACGCTAATAATTACCTTACTAAGTCCGGCTGCTTTTGCTGCGGAAAGTACACCTTTAAGCTCTCCAATATCAGCTGACCTATCTTCTTTTGTTCTTTCTCTTTCAATAATAGGTTTTACGGATTTATTAATTTCTTCCATAACTCCCTGTGTTACTTTGCTTCCATTTTCAATAAAATCTTTCATATTTACTGTTGTCATAATATTATTCTCCCTTACCTATCAATATATTTTAAATTTACCTTATGGCATCCAATATTCAGTTTTTTAAAATTTTCCAATAAAAAAAGACTACCGAACACGCTCATATGGAACGTAATTGTAGCCTTTTAACTTTAGGTCATCTGCGACTTCTTTAATGAGCCGTTGCCAGACCATCTTATTAATGTGATTATTTACCTCAATATTATTACCGGTAATCTGTGAACGGTATTTATCGTGACCTCCTTTTGAGCATACATATAAATATCCGTTTGCCCTTAGATAAGACCGGAGTTTGCGCTCCTGTCTCTTATCCCATGATTTAGTTGTTTTCTTTCCCATTGTTATACCTCCTTAAATACTCCCGATTTCAACATATCGGTAAACCAACAATCAAAATCTTGATATTCTTCTTTATTAACCAGATCACGGTAAACCTCATGAAGCTGGTTGATTGTAAAACTTTTTCCTTCCAATGGTTCCTCGTAGGTAATATACTTTTTCAGTTCCATTTGCCTTATGCCTCCTCCTGGATTTTCTCACGCCATTTTTTAATTCGTACTGGATAATTGACGTTTTCTCTATATGTTTTTAACTGTATCTTTGCATCTTTCAAGTCTTCACAGTTACATTCAATGCCCCAGCCATATCCGCAGTTACTTTCTATGGCATAGCAATCAACTGTTTTTCTTTTATACATAAATTATACCTCCCTTTAGAACTGCCATCCCTGTACAATATTTGCACAGTGGCAACGATTGTTAGAATAGCCATTTGTATAATATACAGAATTGTCTGGATGAACCAAGTAGGAAAATTCGAATGCTTTAAAAAGAAGATCTCCCCTTTACACGTTCCTTGAAAGTAACGTTTACTGTCCATGTATACGGAACACCGTTTTCATCCTGCTTTGTAAGCATTAAAGAATATGGTTTCCCTTTGTAAAATCTTTTTACCATTTCTGTATCCTCCTACATTCTTCTTAACTGGTTTATCAAGTAAGCTGCGACTGGTCCTGTGATAATATACAACCATAAATATACAGTTTCCCTTACAATCACAGTTCCTAAAACCGGAACCAGTAATAACACAAAGATCATCATAGACAATTCAACTATAGAAAGAAGTTTCTGTTTCTTCTTCTCTCTGATGATTAACTCACGGTTTCTTTTACGGATTTCTAAACCGTGATCTTCTAAGTTTGCCTTGCGTACTCCAGATAAAGAATCTTTTAACAGATTAGCAAGCTCATCATTAAGCTCGCTATCTGTAAAGCACCGAACAATCTTGTCTGTTGTCGGTGTTTCGGTTGGTGTATCAATAACATCATAATCATAGTTTAAAGCTTCTGCTCCCATTTTAATTTACCTCTTTTTCCAAGAATCTATTTATTGCTGAGATTTCGCTTCGAGTTGTGAGCAATTTGATCTGCATGTTATTGCCAGATGAAACTACTCTGTGTTTCACTCTTCTGTTTGTCAAATAGTTGCATACTCTTCCTACTGATTTTTCAGTAGTATTGATTGTTGCTAATACCTCTACCATTTGCCTTATACCTCCATTACAGTTCCATTAAAAAGTTATCAATGATTCCCACTTCTGCGTCATTGCACAGAATTTCAAAATGTGTATAATGCCAGCCAACACCAGATGACTCAAATTCAATTCCCTCTTCTTTCAGTTTTGCCTTGAGTTTCTGAGCATCCAGCTCTTTAAGTTCGCAGTTATAATATTTGCGTTTCATCTGTAAGTTTCACCCATCCTTTCTCTTTCATTTCCTTCTCATTTCTTGCCGTATCACATGAGATATTTTTAATATCCCCAAACGGCGAAGGGTACTTATACGGATAGTTTTCTCTTGCAAACTCAAACATCATTATGCTTAGTGGAAAACCATCCTCGCAGCGATCAAAAATTACGACAGCTTTAGTTTTATCATATTTTCGCTCAACTAATGCACATGTTCTAACCATTTGCTTTACACCTCCTTGTGTTTCTCTTCCAAAATCGGAAACTTTTTATATTAAAAAATCCACCTACGAACCGTAGATGGAATGAAAAGCTTCCTTATTATATAGGTGTTTTTAATAATACCGTTTTGAATGTCTGCCTTCGATCATCAAACGGCAGATTTCGCTTTCCGTTGTGGCGTTGTTAAGACGTGCAAGGATACTAGTTGAGTAATGAAAATCCCTTGCAATACTAATTGCCTCTTTTTTATAGTTTTTAACTGATTCTGACATTGTAAACACCTCACTTTCTTACCGTCCAGCTATTTCCGTTTGGCTCTGTTACCGTCACGGAATCTGTAGCTTCCCTTACAGAGACGTAATAAGAGTTGACTATTTGTTTGACAGTTTCATAACTAATGTTGTTTGGATCGTCAGCCACACAGCCGTAATCTTTCAGCTGTAATGTGGTGTAGCCCAGGGAATCCGTATACACCAGAGCAATATCAGATACCGGAATGGAAATTTCTGGTTTCACTTGCTTCTTTTGCACATTTGAAACTTTAATAATTGAATCATCCTTTTTTCGCTTAGTTCCCTTAGTGTCAAATTTAACCTGGACGTTAGTTCCCTTGTGAAGATGGAGTTTTGGCTTTGTACGCCAGACATTACCGTCCTGTGTTGTAATAGATTTTGCACCGGTCACAATTCCAGTACTATACCGGACGTTTGCCTTTGCTGAAATTGTTGATGGTGTGGTAATTGTTAATGCTGCGAATGTTGCAGCTACGAGAAGTTTTTTCATTTTATGATCTCCCTTCTTAGAATGTAATTTTATTTTGTGGTTGTTTTTGGAGCTGACATAATAAACACAATCTCCCTTCTGAAAAATGAGAATTATTTTTGGGCATTAAAAAAGAGCCTATCTAATTGATAGACTCTCTTGTGTTATCTTTTCATCTTTCCATTACTTGTTTGTCAAATTCGTCTTTTGAAACAAATTCTATTCTAAGAACTTTATCCATTCCCTTGGCAATTTTCTTTAGCTGATTTAGTGATGGATTGTTACCCATTTCACAAATTTTAATCAGTTTCTTTTTAGACATTCCTGCTTTCTTGGCAAATTGCTTTAGAGATAAATCCTTTTCATTTCGTTCGTCAATAATTGCACTTGCAATATCTTTATCAGCAGCCAAGTCATACCATGAATCTCTAAATTTAGGATCTTGATACATTTCCCTTAAGAAATCGTCGAAAGAAGAACCTCTTGGGCTTATGTTTTCTCTGATTTGCCTTTTGTCCCACGCCTTTCTAAATTTAGGATCATTTTCCCTTTCTTCTTCAATTTGCTTTTTTACGTCTACTTCTACAAATGGCATTATATCAACCTTTCTTTACAAATTGTACTTCATAACCTAGTGCATCAACTATGTTTGCAAAAAATTTAACAGACGCGCTGTGTTCATTCTGTTCAAACCTGGAGACTTTTTGTTGAGAAGTTCCAATTAATTTTGCCAGTTCCTTTTGAGAAATGTTTTCCTCTTTTCTAAGTTCAACTACTTTGCTGATAAGAGTTTTATCCGTATCAGTTACATAATAAGTTGGCGCTGGCATTCCCTTGCGTTCTTTAAGAGGTACATTTCCCTTTTCAATTTCAATTGCCTCAAGTAACCCTTGCATTGTGTCATCAAAAAATTTACTCATGGTTATTCCTCCTTTAAGAATTTAATAATTGCTTTAAATGCTTTCTTTTCATCTGGTGTTAAATCTGCTTTTTCATCTTTACTGTATACATTGATAAAATATATACTCTCTTTTAATTCGACATCAACGTATACAACCCTTGCACCGCCTCGTTTGCCTTTTCCTTTGTTTTCCATTGGAATTCTGATTTTTCGCAGTCCACCAGTTCCTTGGATAGCATCTCCGGCTTTAGGATCATCTAATAACACTTTTTGAAGTTCTCTTAAATTTTCATCCGTAAAACCTAGCTCTTTCCATTTCTTTGTAAAAATTGGTACTTCAATAAAAGTTCTTGTCATTAGTATATTCTCCTTTTGCCTTTTCTTATATATAACAGTACATCATATTTGTTGTATTGTCAAGAGAAAACCTTGATTTCCCTTATGGAAATCAAAGCCCACAAGCGGAATCGAACCGCTATCTATCCGTACACACTAAGGGAGAGGCATCTACAGCTCAGGGGTTAAGCTGCGGATTTCTTTTTGACGCAGTTTGAGGGGTTTACTGCGTTGTGCGTGACTGTATGATGGTGTGTGTTGGATTGTACTTTGCCTTTGTACTATGTGGGCGTGAATTTTTGGACAACAATAAAAGGACCTACTAATAACGTAGATCCTTTTTTTGTTGCTGACTGTAATAATTAAAATTTTTTGCCATCTGGGAACTCAAAATAACAAACGTATTCTGCTCCCATGGCGTGAGCAATCTGCTCAAGTTCCTCTTTGGTAAATTTACCGCGTGATATTCTTGTACAGATTGTCTGCTGTGTCACATCAAAGGCTTTTTTACCCATTTCAGTCTTGGACATATTTGCATGGGCTAAAGCCCCTTCAATTTTTTCCTGCATATTCATAGTCAAACTACCTCCTGCACTTAATTATAAATTATGCAAAGAGTGTATGCAAGAACCTTTTTCACCTCCTCATAACGTTGATGCCAGTGCGCCTGTTTAATTACAGAATATTAGACACGTAATCTTTTACCATGTCTACAACTGCCGTGTCTGCATATTTCAACGGATTATCAGCAAACGCTTTCCAGTCCTGCTGAACACACATCCATTGATAAGTGGTTAAAGGAGTACCAAGAAGGTACTCCGTGGCTTTTCTACGAGTTACTACACCACTTACGCTGTCAGAAATCTTAACTATAGTTACCATATTAAGCCACCTCCTGTTTTTTCTCAGTATCAGCCTTGATTGATTTATCAATCTCAGCTAATGCATAGTCACAGAATGCACTCATCCACATCTTGTTAAACTGACGTTTTGAGTACAGACTGGTAAACTGGTTTTTCTCCAAAATCATCTTATTGCTGGAAGCTTTAATACCTACAAGGTCACACAATCTCTCAGCCATTTTATTGATAGCTGTGTCTGTACCTTTTGCACCGAAACGGCGAACAAACTCCTGGCAAGCCTGGAGATATTCCCCACGTTTACCCTCGTTAATCTTTTTGAGGTAACAGTCATACATACCCTGTGGAACTAATCCAAGAACACGGTTCAGCTCCTCGTTAATTGGTGTCACCTCAGCTTTATAAGCTTTAGTAAGATCCTCAATTTCAGAGGACAGAGACTTAGAAAGCTCCACATCACCTGTTGAAATAGCCACGTCCAGTTTATCCTGGAGAGGTTTTCTAGCAAGTGCAAAGTCGTTGGCTTTTTGTGCCAGTTCTAACCGAACCTGTTTAAAGGTTCTGAGGTCATCAATTACACCACTGTTCATAGAATCGAAGTTGATTTTTTTGTTTGTAGATTTAGACATAGTATTCTCCTCTGGTATTTTTACCAGTCGCTTTTTACTGGGAAGGCATAACCCATCATTCACTGGATATAATCCTAGTGCGTGTTATTCAATTGTGAAACAATAATCCTGTGATTGAACCATAGACCTATAGCCTGGATCATTAGAAAAGCCTGTACATTACACCCTGTACAGGCTTGACATTTAGTGACTAATGGTGTAAACTAAAAGCTACTTAAAGCTACCACAGAGAACACTTTTTACAGCGTCCTCGTAGCAACTTTTTAGTTCGTTCGTGTCGCAAGAACACAGAAATCGTCCCTGGAAGAACAATTCGTAGTGTTCTTTGCACCGAACTACATCAATAGTTACCATAGTTTCACCTCCTCTCTGAAAATAAGTTGGTGAAACAATTATGTATTATGTATTTATAAACCGCTTTTCCAGTTTCGAGCGAATCCAGAACGAATTACTGGTAGCGATGGACAGAATCAGCCTCTTACCGCATGACTTAGGTGTAATCCAACACCTGTAGCTTATTGTAACCGCTGGTCTTTTGGCGGTAGGTCTGCTACAACCCTTCACGCACTTTTACTGGTGGCGCTAATACTGGCGAGGAATCCACAAGCCAGAACCTTTTATGAGGAAAACAGAAAGACTTCACGCTATCGTAAGACAACTTGCAATTCGTAAGAATTGCTATTCAATCAATCATCATTCACTTTTCAAAGTACGGAATGCCGAATGCCTAAATCATCGGCTTTGGTTGATTGTTACCGCCGGATTAGTCCGGCAACTTTTTTGGGACACTCAACAGACATTTGTCTGTTGTTGGTGTTACTATATCACATACGTTTGTATGTGTCAATACCTTTTTAAAACTTTTTTTTGCAATCTCAATTTTGACCGCCCCACATGGGCTTTGAAGTCGTTGTTGCTATATCTCAATTGCTTGTGGCAAGTATAACACTTTGTACAAAGTATTTTCAAGTCGGAATATTGTACAAATTATAGATTGCTTTTTTATTCACTTTGTACAAAGTGTACAATTGCATACTTTTTTATTTTGCATTATATAGAAAGAACTTTTCAAAAATACAGAAGTAAAAACTATGGATAGTATTGATTTTACTAGCGTTGTGTGCTGTCATATGGTATAATTCTTGTAGAATTACTTCTATATAATGCAAAAAAATGAAAGTAGGTTGATATATAAATGTCAGACAATAGTGAAAATAAATTCAATAAAGTAAAATATGATAATGATTATATAAAAAATAACTATGACCAGGTACGCTTTACAGTCAAAAAAGGTAAAAAAGAAGAATTAAAAGAACATTGTAGCAAGTTTGGTTATAAAAGTCTGAATGATTTTATAAATAAAGCTGTAAACGAGAAAATAGCTAGGGATTTAGATAAAATATAAATACATTTTAGTGTATTATGGCTATTGTGCGTGTAATTGAATAATTGTTTGAAAACGTCCGTGTGGGAAATACATTTTGGATGCAGAGAGTTGAGCTGCATAGTCGGCATATTGCACAAAAGCGTTGATTTTAGTGGGTTTGTGTGATGTCGTGTGGCGAGAATTGCATGGTAAAAGTGTCTTTTTGTGGGTTGAAATTATGTGCTCTGAAAATACGTTGTGCAAAGTGCATAATAGTGTGTGAGTCTGGTATAAGTGAAAGTTATAGCTGGATTGTTTGGTATAGATTATAGTTATGGCAAGGTGTGCTATAGGTGAAAGCTATAGATAAATCGTTTATTATAGATAAAATCTATAAATGCGATAGTGTTGCAAATGCAACACTTTTTTCCACGCCGTCTGGTGAAAAATTATCATTTATGAATAGCCCTCAAACCCTTGAAAATACTGGATTTCTACGACTTTTTACCCTATTTTTTTGAAAAGTTCCTACTATTACCAGTTTAAAGCCCTTGCCAAACATCCCTTGTATAGTAATTTCTATATTTTCTATTCAGAAAGTATATTTCCATGTCCACTAATATCTATTAGAAGTCATGGAAAATAAGGGATGGGGGGTACTTTCCATCCTGGAGCAGATCCAGGATCGGCTCAGCAGCATAAGCAGGTCAATCTCTAAACTGACTGGAAAATGCATCTATCCCAATAAATCCCTACCAACTCACACTCTCCATCACTCTCTCATCGTATCGACCACCGTATCGTAAAATCCCAATAAATCTCTACCACTTCTCACATCACCATCTCAAAAATCACATCAAAAATCACTCCAAAATCACACACCCATCTATCCCAACCCAAATAAATTCAAGCCATCAATCGATACCGTTCAGCTACCCAAATTTCCCACAATACCCAATACATCACTCACCACACCAAAATCTCAATGTTTTCCTAGCATAACTAGCAATTTTTCACTATTACCAAAACACTCATTCGATAAAATCCAAATAAATCCCTACTCAAATCCCATTTTACTCATCACACCAATCGCATTCTTTCCTGTATAAATACTGTTGTCTCTCGGTATCAAAAAAACACAACTTAATTCACACAATTTAACTAAAAAATTTAAAAGCAGCCATCCAATCCGGATATGCTGCTTTATTTTTTAACTCAACACTCACTCAAATCCCAATATTTCAAACGCATCTATAATCTACACCTACCTTACATCAAAATTCCACCCTAAAAATCGACCAAACACCTCTACCCTATCAATTTACCATCAATCACCATTTCATCGAAATTTACCATCAAAAACTCATCTACTCTCCCATTATGGGGTATATTTTAATCTCAGCTACACTCACTACCCAGATTACCATCCAGGTCTAATATAATAACTCAAATCTAACTCAAATCTAACTCAAAATTACATTAAACTAATACACTTCTCATTTTGCATCGAATTTAATTAATAAGAATAAAATAAAATTCCATTTAGAAGTCTATATTGAATCCACTAATCACATCTCAAGAAAGGAATATAAAAAATGAATGAAAAATATAATTTTGAAGTTTTAGTTAAACTATTATCTGAGCTTTGGTACAAAGGGGATTCATCATTAGATGATGAACTTGATAAATTTGAAGAGGCAATTTCAAAATCTGGTTATGGTGAATCAGCATTTGGAGTAGCAAGGGCAAACTATGATAGAATCGAAGTAATCCCAGATTCAAAAGTAAAATTTTATGCAGAATACTACGATGGTTGTCAAGCACCATTCACCGTATGTATTTGGAACAAACCTATTAAAGAATTAGAAGAATTACTAAAGGAAGCATCGCCAACATTATACAAAGAATATATTATGAGGTTAACAGGATCATGGCACAAATAAAGTCTTTATCAGATTTACAATCACTATTTAAGAAACAGGTTTCTAATAAGCACATCTCAACATGTCCTTACGGTGGACCGCAACCTTACTTAAAACCTAATATGACAGAGTTAGCAGAACAGGCATATAAACGTAAGGAAGAATATTTCTATTGTGAACCAGTTGATCCAGATAATCCAAATGGACCACAAAAACCATCTGAACCTAAATACGAATATGATTTAGAAAGACCACTAACTGAAGAAGAATACAATAGTATTTTTTCAAAATGTAAAGAGAAGTAATTTAAAAGAAATATTTGGAACTAAATAAATGCACAACTGAAATAACATATTTTCAGAATAACTAAAAATAAAAACAAGAAGAACCAATTAAAGGAGCAAAATAATATAATGCCAAAAGAAACTAATAAACAAACTAAATTATCAGGTACAACTAAAAAGAAAACCACAAAATCGTCAACTACTAAAGCAACAAAACCAAAAGTACCATTAAAAATCAATACATCAAAGTTAAAAGTTGGAATGACTGTAAAGAATTATAAAGAACTTTGTGAATTGTTAAAACAAGAGGTTACAACTGGAAATGCAAAAAAATATCAACTAAAAGAATTTGAATGTTACTTTGATTGGGAGAAATCTGGACAGAAATTTATTATAACAGATATTTATGATACTCCGCTTGAAAAAGATGATAAAAGAAAATTTGGGAATAATTCTATATATGCACATTGCATTGAAGTTATTTTATTACAGTATTTATCAAAACAAGATGGATTTACAAGTACATTAACAAAGAAAAACTGGTGGGAACTTTTAGGTATTACAAATCATAATTATGGAAAAACAAGTGAAAAAGATCTTATAAAATTAGATCAAACAGTAACATCGTTTGAAGTAAGAAATTTTTATCAACGCTGTAACAAAAGACTTGAACAAATTTTATTTTCTGCATTAAATAATCTAAAAAGTAGAAAACTTATTATTTATGAACCTGAAACTGTAATTGTAGAATATGATAACCATGGAAATGAGATAAGTTCTATTGCTACTGATGATGAAAAGAAACTTATTCTTCAAACAGAACGTTATGTATTACATACTGAAATGGGATACGAAAAAATGTTTCAAGTTTTTGTATCTGGCAGACAAAAAGAATATTATGAAAAAGTTAATGAACTTCTATTAGATCAATTTGGATGGGATCATTGTTACAAGCAATTAAAAATTATTTATACACCAGAAGATATTAAAGAAGCACTTCCAGAAACAGAAATTTATTTACAAAAACAGTTATTAAATGAAAATGTAGTAACTTGTATAAATGAAAATGCACAGTCATATTATGATAAATGCATTGAAAAATATAATAAAGAAGTATTTGGAAATGAAGAAGATTATTGGGGTGAGTTACCTGCATTCTCAATGGAGAATAATAAAAATATATGGAAAATCCCTGATACATATCTTACTGCACAATCTATCTTGACAAATGAATTAATAAAAATTGGGCATAAAGATTTAGAGTTTTCAGCAGAAGATTTTATTAAAAGTAATGAAGATGATCCTGAATTTTCATTTTGATATAAATTTAGAAAAGTTGAAAATTAGATTTTAACCATATTTTATATAGTAAAACCAAATGTCTACAAGATTACTAGGAATAAGGCTTTTTCGCCATATAAAATAAGGGTAAAATCAAAAGTTGTCCGTTTATAATTCCAATATATATTATTATATATATTCTCTTATATAGGGAAGTTTAAACGGACAACTTTTTGACACGCTTTTTCACTATATAAAATAAGGCGAAAACAAGCTTAACACTTTTGTAACAATTACATTTTAGCCTTATTTTATATAGGATTTCTCGTGATGTTCCAATTATAAACGGAAAAATTTCAATAAAAATATACAATCAATCAATTTCGAACGAACAATTTTGAAGCGTTAGCGAAAAATTGTGAAGTGATTCCAAATGAACGAAGCTTTAGCGAAGTGAATGCGGTTAAGCACTGTCGGAACGACAGGATAGTTAGTTTGAAATATTGATTATAAATATTTATTATAAAATTTTGATTATACTTTACTGGTGTTCCACCAGAGGCTGCCGCACTCACTTCGCTTACGCTACGTTCATTTGTCATCACTACGCTATATGTTTCGCTACGCTTCAACATCTAGCTTCGTTCTAATTGATTTTATATTATTATTGTCATTATTTATTATCATTATCTATTCAGATAAATAAATTCCAATATAACTTATAACCAAATAGAGAAGAAATTAATAGTCAGATGTGAAATAACACATTTGCATTTTTTGTGAATAAAAAATTTTTCTATTAAGAAGAATTTTATATAACCTACTACCCTTCAACCCTTCACATTTTTAGTAGGTTATGTAACTTATCAACCTCGCACAGAAAGGATTAATACTAATTATGTTAAAAGGAGTACATACTAAATATGAATACAGAAGTAAACACAGACAACGTTGCACTTACACAGAGATTATCATCTAAAACTACTAAAAATTATTATACAGGAGGTACATTTCCTGCTATACCATCTCGTGAAGAATTTCATCGCTATGCATCAAATATATTAAATTTATATGCCTTTGAGACTGATTATCCTCCATTTCCTAGTTGTAATATTAATGCTGCAGCTTCTTCTATTGGATGGACAAAGAGTAATAATAAGAATAATGGAAATAAATATAAATTTAAATCAACTAAAAATTCTACTAAGAAAGATCATCAATAATGTAAGGTGGTGATTATCATTAGTGAGTTTGGAATTAAAATTAAAAATATCAGTGCCGGTACATTATATGATGTTAATTTAGGGACAAGAGATTATTTCTCTTACACTGAAGCAATGCTTAATAACAGTTTATTCTCTGCTTTTCTTATAAAGAATGGTCTTAATGTATATAAAGGTGAATCTACTAGAGATATTATTTGCTTAGACTTTGACTTTGGAACCAGATCTTATGAGGATGAACATAAGCGAATTGAGCAGTTATATAAAAATTCTGATGGCGAATTAAAGGAACGTCTTAAATACACATTAGAGAAAGTTGAGAACAACAAAGATCTCTATGATGAAAAAAAACGTGAGCAGATCAGAGATAAATTCTATAACGAAGGTGTAGATGTTACTTATAAAACTAAGAATAAAGATGACACTATTAAAAGTGAAGAAACAATTCACTATGAGATGTTGTTTCGAACCAGTGCTAAAGCAAAGCTTGGAAAGGTTATCTTTATAAACTCTGAACTTTATGAAGTGGCTTACGAATGGTTAACTATCGGACTTGGAAAACTAATGACAGATGACAATGCAAAAATTGTTGAGATATCTGCCTATGCTCCACTTACTACGTCTACCATCGTTGGAACTAAGTATATTCCTGTAGAGGATATTCTCATTCTTAGGGACCAAGATTCATTTTTTAAGACAATGGCTAACATTGTTCGTGCAGAAGATTACGTGGACTCTAAGGGTCGAATTTGTAAGAAATGTGTCGTAGACAAGAAGGTTACCGAAGTCAAGAATACACTTTGGGATGGTATGGGATTGATCGAAGCTGATTATTTTAAAGATTGCAGAAATGCTTATAATCCGGAATGGACTGTTAAAATCAACGGCATGGCTCTGATGAGACACCATTTATTTAAGATGTGTGGTTTTAAATCTCATATACAGTTATTTTTTAAAGATTGGTGTGAAAAAACCGGTAATGATTACGAAACATATCAAGTTCAAGATATGTTTGGTCATTGGCATTATTTGAAAGACATTAAGATTATCACTACTGACAATGCCATTAAATGGAAAAAATTCAAAGATTTAATGGGCGGCTCATTAGAATCTGCATATGAGTATTGGTGCAATAAGGTAAATGAAGATGGCAGCGTGTTCGGTATTGTAAAAACCGATCATCCTAGTAAACTTGGTGAATATCAACAGCTCAGTTATCAGATGGTTAATACTCTCCCATGTACCAAAGATGATGTAAGGGATATTGCAAGCACCAGTATTGAATATGTGGAGTTACTGAAGCAGGATAATAATGAGTTTGAGAAATTCTTAAGAAAAAATGCTAATGAGGTAAACCACTATGAGATGATGGCTGATTTATATGATCACAACCATGAATTTGGCAATAGTACATTTTTCAGACATGAGAAGTCAAAAATTATTTCTGCATATGTATACAAGCTTAGAAAAGGCAAGATTGTTGTAAATGGTGACAATTTAACAACATGTGGAAACCCTTATGCTCTTCTACTCTATTCTGTTGGTGAGGATTTTACAAAAGATCCTACTCTAAAAAGTGAGAATAGTGTAATTCAGTGTTACACTACAAGATTTCAACATGACGAACATCTATGTGCATTTCGTAATCCTCACAATTCCCCAAATAATATTTGTTATTTTCATAATGTATATAGTAACGAGATGGAAAAATACTTTGAATTTTCAAAAAATATTATTGCTGTAAATAATATTGAGACTGACTTTCAAGCAAGAAGTAACGGAAGCGATCATGATTCGGATTTCGTTCTAGCCACAAATCAGCCGACAATGGTTAAGTGTGCAGCTTATTGCTATAAACACTACCCTACTATTGTCAATGACTTAAAAGAAAGTGGTGTCGTTTATAAAAATAACAAATCAGAATATGCACGTATGGACAATACATTTTCTAAATCAAGAATCGGAATTGGATATTCCAGTAATTTGGCACAGCTTGCCATGACTTATTACTGGAGTGAGTTACAGAGTGATAATCCAGATCCAAAAAGACTTGATGAACTGTCAGATAATTTCGTAATTCTAAGCGTTCTTGCTCAAGTAATAATCGATAGCTGCAAGAGGCTTTATGAAATTGATGGTGTTAAAGAGATTGATAGGATTAGTAAACTTCCATGTATGTCAATGAAAAAAGAAGTAATTGATAAAAATGGGAATGTAAAAACAGTAAAATGTGACTTTCCACAATTTATGCAGTATACAAGAGAAATAAAAACAACAAAAGATGGCAAGGAACTTCCATTTGAAGACATTGATGAATCAAGGAATAAATTAAAAGGTCGTATTAATAATGATTTAATTTGTCCAATGAATTGGTTACAAGAGTGGTTAGATAAAATACAGGGGGCAAGCAAAACTACTACTATTCCAACAGAAAATTTTTTCATTAAAATGGATGGTACAGCATCAAGTGCACAAGTAACAAAAATAATGAAAATTATAAACGAGTATGATAACGCTATAAAAGCATTAAACAGCCTATCAGTTGAGCGTGATGAATATGTTGATTCATTAGCAGAAATTGCTAAGAATACATTGGATCAAATATCACATATGAAAATCGGAAATAAAAAAACAATTAATCGTTTGATAGAGATTGCACTTGGAATTGGGAAAAAATATGCTGGAAGAGATTTTAAATTAAAAAATCCACAAAAATATGCTAGAAAAATCTTAAACACAGTATATCAATATAATCATGAAAAATTTTTAAGCAACTTTGTTATTTGCAAATGAAACAAGAACTTTTGCAATAATGTTCGTTTTCCCCTTTATTTATATGGTTTTTTTTAATGTCGAATATCTTCCCATATATGGAGAGAGATGAATGGCATCCACAACCATTCGTACTGTTTAAAGTGGAAACAGTTTTTAGATGAAATTGGAGAGTTCCGAAATTAAGCTCCCGTGTCCAAGAGCCGAGACACGTATGTATACGGCCAGAAATTTCTGATTCATATATTGTAGAGGGATTGGATATATATTCGGTCCCTTTGCAATATGAATGTCGCAGGATAGAGAAGTTTGGTATCTCGTCAGATTCATGCTCTGAAGATCGGCAGTTCAAATCTGTCTCCTGCAATTATTATCCTCTCTTACGAGGAAATTTAGAACGAAAGGTGTGTATTGTTATTAAAACAATTACAAAAGAGGGTATCCAGTCCCTTATTGATAAAAAAATCTTAAAGCCATACTCAGGAGGGTATATGAATTCCAGAGGGTACCATGTGGGGTATTATAAAACCTGTGGAAATAAGAGGTACATTGAAGATTGGTACGCTGATAAGGCGGAAAAATTAAAATAACTTGAAAGGCTGAAAGGCTTATGGCTAAAAAGAAAAAAGGTGATGGTATCACTTTTGCTGGCATGTCCTCAAATGAAGTCACAGGATCATGCTACCATATTCAATTTGCCGGTAAACAAATTCTATTAGAATGTGGATTATATCAGGCATCTTCTAATGATTATCTTGATTCTTATAAAATTAATTCCAAGAAATTCCCATTTAAACCAAGCGAAATATCATATATTTTCGTAGAACATTGTCACATTGACCATATTGGACTGCTTCCACGTCTTATAAAAGAAGGTTTTAAGGGTAAAATAATCCTCACAGATAAAGCAGCACGAATTGCCGAAGCATTATTAAGAAACTGTGCATTTATTGTAGCAGATGAAGCACGTATATTATCCAAAAGATATAATCGTGATTACTCTCCACTTTATACAATGGATGATGTAGAAAGAACATTGGGTTTCTTTTATGTTTATGATCAATACAATACAGTTTTTAGATTAGATGATAACGTAAGTTTCCAATGGTTCAAAAATTCTCATTGTCTTGGTGCTGCACAATTACAGCTTATTCTTAAAGACGAGCAACGATGTAAGAAAATCTTATACACTTCTGATATTGGAGCAATAAATCCAGTAAATCATTATCTTTCTCAAACAGAAATTCCGGATTGTTTCAACGACTATACAATTATGGAATCAACTTATGGTTCAAAACAAAGAACCAGTAAAAAGACACGTAAATTTGATAAAGAACATTTAAAAACTGCTGTTGAGACTGTGTTTGAAAGAAATGGTAGTGTTATTATTCCATGCTTCTCATTTTCACGTACACAGGAAATTCTTACTGTTTTATATGAGATTTTTGGTAGTGATACTAAATTTAAAGCACCAGTAGTTGTAGATTCTATGCTCAGTTGTGAAATTTCTAATATTTATTCTGAAATTCTATCTGGAGATAATTTAAAGCTTTGGAATAAAGTAACAGAATGGGAAAATGTACGATTTATCTCTGATAAAGCAGAATCAGATACTTGTGTAGCTGATGATCAGCCTAAGATTGTAATTTCAAGCAGCGGTTTTTGTACTAACGGTAGAATTTTAAAATACCTGGAAAAATATATTGCCGATGAAAACAGTATGATTTGTTTATGTGGTTATTGTGGTGATAATCCAAGTTATCTGGCATATAGAATCAAGAATTATAAAGACTTCAAACAATTAAAAATTAACCATACTGTGGTTGAAAATAAAGCAGACTGTATTTCACTCTATACTTTTTCAAGTCATGCAAATCATGATGATTTAGTTAAGTTTGGATCAAGTCTAAAAACTGAAAAATTAATATTGGTCCACGGCTCTGAGGAATCAAAGTTAGAGCTTAAGGAAGATTTACAAAAATCAATCTCAAAAAATGACAAGAGTTATAAAGTATTATGTAGCTCTAAAGATATGTTTTTGAGATTATAAAAATAAAAGACTAAAAGGAAAGCAGGTAATGCTTATGAATGAAAAAAAGGATAAAAAGAAATTGGAAATGGCATATTTAGATATTGCTATTCCGCAGAATGCTGAAAATTTACAGTTACCAGATCCATCACTTCTACAGTTTTATAAAAACTATGAGAATAGAATTATTTGGATTGATGATGAAATTACTTCAATGACGCTTGAATATGCAAAAATGATTATGCAGTGGAATTTTGAAGATAAGAAAAATAATATCCCTGTTGATCAGCGTACTCCTATTAAAGTGATTTTCTTCAGTCCAGGTGGTGAATTAGAAGTAAACAACTGTCTTGTAGACACGATTCAGCTTAGTACAACAAAAGTTATTGGAATTAATGTTGGCGTTGCTGCATCAAGTGGATGTTTTATTTATCTCTCTTGTCACGAAAGATACACATTCCCAACAGCAGAATTCCTTGTTCACAAAGGTGGTGGATCATTCGCAGGTAATTATAATGAAGTAGTTGCTGCAATTATGAATTATCAGCGTCAGATTGAGGAATTAGGTAATTTTGTATTATCACGAACAAAAATTCCAGAAGATGTATTTTATGAAAATTTTGATAACGATTGGTACTTATCTGCAAGTGAAGCTATTAAATATGGTGTCGCAGAGAAAGTAATTAAAAGTTTGGATGAAATTATTTAAAAAAATTTTATGATTAAAAGGAGAAAATAAAAAATGGCTAAATCTTGTTTAAGCTTCAAACGTAATACAACCGATAAATTATCTATTAAAGGAACACTTTCTGATGATTGTTCCACAATTACATATACAGATGAAAATGGTGATGAAAAAGAAATATTTGTTGTAGATCTTCTCAACGCTATGAAAAATCAGTATATTGAGATGACTACTCAGATTAAAACTGAGGAAGAGTTAGATGTAATTCCTGCAGAGGATGCAGATAACGCAGAGTAGGTGATCGCCTATGGATTTCGAAAAAAGAATAAGTGATTATGGAATGACACCTGAACAATACGAGGCTTCGTTTGCTGAAATAACTGCAAAAGTACAGGGAAACTCAGATAAAGATTGGACTGAAATTATTGATCAATATTCTATTCCACTATCTCGCAATACTCTTCGGAACGCTTGTAGCAATGTGTATGGCAGCGTATTCGTAAAAGAATATTTTGATGAAAAAAGAAGAAAAGAAATGGAAGTAAATAGTGAACCAATTACAGATGAACCGGCTCCTCTCTCACTTCCAAGATATAAAGAACAGACAGACGTAAACAAAGATGGCTCTTTTACAAGTGATCGACTTATTGAGATTAATGAGGAAAACTTGAAAAATCCTGAATTTTTACTTAACGCACATGGTTATGATCCACTTGAATGGGAACTTGTCTCTGCAAGAAACTCTATTTGGAATCAAGGTGGAAAATCTGGTGTTAAAAATCTGTATGCAAGCAAAATCAATGTAAAACCTAGAACTGAAATTTCTCAGATTGAAATTGAAGAGTTTTACGAAGATTTAGTTAGAAATTATAATCCGAAAAATAGAGATTATTTTACAGAACCTAAAGTTGATGATGGAGTTTTATATGAAATCCCAATTATGGATTTGCATTATGGTAAGTTCGCATCAGGAAGCCTTACAAACGGAGCATATGATTATATTATAGCTGAAAAATGCTTTAATACGATTATAACCGAGGCTATTGAGGATATTAAATCAAGAAAAGTCGCAAAAATTCTTATGCCAATCGGCAACGACCTTCTCCATTTTGATAATGTACAAGGAACAACAACTCGTGGTACAGCACAGGACACAAATATGAGACATCAGGAGATGTTTAAAGGATGCGTTGAAATGCTTATTGATGGCATTACTGCATTATCTAAATTTGCTCCTGTTGAACTTATGTATGTCCCAGGAAACCATGATTTTTTAAGCTCTTGGCACGTAGTTATGACATTATTGGCTTATTTTCATGAAGATCCAAATGTGTTTGTTGATGTAGACATGCATCCAAGAAAATATTTTGAATGGGGCAATTCTCTTATTATGTACGCTCATGGAGATAAAGAAGGTAAACGTGTAGACAAAGTAATGCAGGTTGAAGCCAGAGAGGCATTTGGAAGAACAAAATACCATGAAGCACATCTCGCACACCTTCATTCGGAACAGGCAATTAAAGAACTTGGTGGTTTAATCATTCGTAATCTCCCATCTGTTACAGGCGAGGATAACTGGAGTCACGAATCCGGATTTGTTGGTGCTGTAAGAAAATGCATTTGTTTCATTTGGGACAAAGAAAAAGGTCTTAAAGGAACTACTAATATTGTTATTGACTGATGAAAATCAGTTCGAACATAGACAACTGAATAACATGCCGAGCGTGGCGGACCCACGTATAAATAAAAACAATAAAAT
Source organism: Ruminococcus sp. RTP21484sp1_RTP21277st1_D2_RTP21277_210401 (assembly GCF_040924225.1). Lineage (NCBI taxonomy): Bacteria > Bacillati > Bacillota > Clostridia > Eubacteriales > Oscillospiraceae > Ruminococcus > Ruminococcus sp. RTP21484sp1_RTP21277st1_D2_RTP21277_210401. The sequence continues at coordinate 161,218 of NZ_JBCOMJ010000003.1, forward strand.
TATAAAAATTTAAATGATCAAAGGAGTAACAAAATTATGACTAAAACTGAACTTATTAAAGCAACAGCAACTAAAGCAGAGAAGACAATTAAGGAGACTGGTGATATCGTAGCAGCTCTTCAGGAAGTTATCATGGAGACACTGAAAGCTGGTGAGGATATTAGAGTACCTGGATTTGGAAGCCTTGAGGTTAAGGATGTAGCTGGAAGAAAAGGCCGCAATCCGCTCACTGGGGAAGACCTGATGATTAAACCTCATAAAACTGTTAAGGCAAAACTGGCAAAAGCTGTAAAGGATGCTGCTAGATAAATAGAATTTTTCATTTTTTGATAAACCACAGGGCTGTGATAGTCCTGTGGGAATATAAACATTGTTTTCTTACGCGAGGTGATTAACCCTCTGTTTTGATATTTTTATCATAGCACTCTTTCATATTGGGATGGCTATTGCCGTAGTCATCTCACGTAAGGAAACAAGGTAAATGTTGCGGCAAACAACAAAATATATTTAGCATATAAATAGTGCAGAAAGAGTGAATATATGATTAAAAATGAATTAGTTTCTATTGAAAATGGACAAGTATTAACAACAAGTCGTGAAATTGCAGAACATTTTAATAAAGCTCATAAAGATGTTCTTGAATCAATACGAAATCTCACAGCGGAAAATTCCGCCGTGAAAAATATGTTTATTTATTCAGAATATAAGAATTCAAGAGGACGAACTTATACCGAATATCTCATTAATCGTGATGGTTTTTCTCTTCTGGCGATGGGGTTTACTGGGAAAGATGCTCTTGAATGGAAATTAAAATATATTGAAGCATTTAATGAAATGGAAAAACAGTTATCATCTCATTCTGAGCCAAAACTTCCAGTAAATTACAAAGAAGCTCTAGTGCAGCTTCTTGTAGAAGTTGAAAAGAATGAAGAACTTGAAAAAGAAAATGCAGTTTTAAAACCAAAAGCTACATATTATGATGATGTTCTTAAGAAAAATGGATTAATTAATACAAGTATTATTGCAAAAGATCTTGGATTACATGCAGCTAAATTAAATGAAATTATGCATGTGAATCGTATTTTATTTAAGAATGGTAATTGGTATCCTTATGAAGAATATAAATGGCTGATTACAGATGGATATGCAGATTATGAAAGTTATAAAGAAGAAAAATATAAACCGGTATTAAAATGGACTGAAAAAGGTCGCAAATGGATTATTGATAATTATAAAGATTGGATTGAAAAATACAATTCAGTTTCTAAAAAATAATAAAAAACTATTCCACAGGGCTGTAATAGTCCTGTGGTAAATATAAAATCGTTATTTTATGTGTGGTGATGGCTGATGCTGTCATCTTACATAAGATAATGAAGATATTTGATAAAGGAAGTGATTAAGGATGGCTAAAAGAGGCCGTGTTTATAACAAATTTTATACTGATGAATTATGGGAACAGGTCAACAAAGAAAATAAGCGTATTCTTGAAGACTTTCTATCTGAGTATAAACAACGAAAAAAAAGCAAAGGAACTATTAATGGGTATCGAAGTGATTTAAAAATTATACTAATTTATGTTCTTAAAAAATTAGATAATAGATGCATTCTTGAATTAAACAAAAAGGATTTTCGTAATTTAAGCTTATATTTTTCAGATGATTGTCAAATGTCTGCAGCTAGAGTTAATAGGCTTAAAAGCGCAGTAAACAGTATGCTTACATTTTGTGAAGAAGACGATGATTACGATTACGAAATTAACTATGCAAAGAAAGTAGCCGGTCTTCCGAAAGAACGTGTACGAGATAATGAAGATGATTTCTTCTTTACATTTGATGAATTTATTAAGGTTAGAGATATTCTTGTAGAAAAAGAAAAATGGCAATTGGCTGTTTTATGGTCCATTGGATTTGATTCTGCAGGAAGAAAAAATGAATTATTTCAGATTCAAAAGCATGGATTATTAAATGGTAATAAGACAAATGTTGTTGTTGGAAAACGTGGAAAGAAATTTCCATTAGTTTATCTGGATGACACAAAAGAAATCATTCGAAAATATTTGGAATGGCGTGGTGATGATGATATTGATTCACTTTGGATTAAAGGTCAAGGTAATCATAAAGAAGCAGTCAATGATCCGAATATTTTATATGATAGAATCGTTTCAATTTCTAAGATTCTTTCCGAAGTTCGTGGAGAAGAATGTAATATATTCCCACATAGTATGCGACATGCTAGATTAGAATGTTTGGCTCAAGGTACTGATACTAGATTAGTGGATGAAAATGGAAATATTAGAAAGTACTCTCTTGAGCAAATTCAAATATTTGCGCATCACAGTGACGTGAGTACAACCCAGGGGTACTTAAAGGATCATTCGGAAGATACTATTAATGAAATGTTTGGAATAACCGAATAGGTTATTTAGAAGTACATATTGGAGGTAAGTAATGTTCAATGGACAGCAAAGCCCTATTATGATTATAACAGGCAAAAAAGCAAAAGAAATGTATGAAAGATCACAGACTCCTATGGCAGATCATACGAAAGAAATTCGAGAAGCAAGAGAACGTCTGAGAAAAGCCGGAATGTTTAAGTAACTTCTCTTCTACTATATTTGTTCTGTGGTGGAACATTTTATTCCCAAGACGCTTGTGATATCAGGTAGGCAAGAAGAGTCCGAAAAGAGGGGATTTGTTCTGGAAGTCTGCACCAGTACCTGATAAATAACAAACGTAGTCTGAAAAAACAAAAAGGCAGTTACAAAAGTAACCACCTTAATGTCGATGAGATAGCCTTTTATTGACTATCGTCATCTGTTTCGCTTGCAAAGTTCACAGCAATTTCTGCATTGACCTTATCGGCACTAACAGAAACTGTAAGGCTTTGCGGATTATGATTAATGATTATCCACAGTGCAGCGATTGTAATTATAGTAAAACAAAGAAGTCGGATCGCTAACTTTGCAAGCTTAAGCTTGTTTCGCTCGTCTCTCATATTTCACCTCCTCCCTGGCTATAAAGTAGCCAACTAGTTCAGAGGGAAATATGTGAGCAGAACGCCCAGAATCATATAGACTTCTGATTTGAATGCACCGATCCTTTCCGGTCTTATCTTAAATGCCAGGTGCTGTGTCAATAAGTTACAGTGTATCGGAGTAGTTGAAGTACTCTTCTACACTTTTCTATTATGATTCATGGGTATTAAATAAACAAGTCAGAACTTATGTTTTATTGCCAAGAATAGAAATATTCTGTTACGCAGATAAGGAGCGTCTGCCATCGGAGAATGACATAGTTGACAAGTGCCTCAAAGTTATTCGCGCGTAGCCGATGTAAAATAATCCGTGATTCATCATACAGTGTTAGGACTGGAACCTTCCGACTGAGCGGAAGCAAATAATACCCTTCCTGATTTAGTCAGGATAGCTGGCGGACAGCGAAATAACTACGCATTACGCAAATACGATTCGCAATGTGCGGAAAAGAAACATTGCAATCTGGCAGGTATAGCTTAATTGGTAAAGCGTCATATTCAAATACTTATTATAATACAAATGAAGATTCCAGGTTCGAGTCCTGGTACACTGCCCTACAACTCAATTTTAATGAGTATAAAATTTTATTTGGATGGATAGCGAAGTGGTCAAACGCTCCTGACTGTAAATCAGGCGGTTCTGCCTTCGAAGGTTCGAATCCTTCTCCATCCACTAAATAGGACTACTGTCCTATTCTATTATTCTTCTCTTTTCTTTGTATTTTTCATTTTCATGATTATTTCTCCAAGCTGGGCTTCGGTCCAGCGTCTTGGGATGTAGCTCAGTTTGGTAGAGCGCCTGATTTGGGTTCAGGAGGTCCAGGGTTCAAGTCCCTGTATTCCAACTTTCCTATATACGACATAGTATTCCACAGGAGGCATGGTGTAGATTTTGCATACCTGTGACAGGAAAAAATAATGAACAAAAACAGTTAGAGGTTTTTACTTGAAATGGTGTTTACACCAAGTCTTGTTTTGTATGGCAAGTGCATTGAAGCTATCTGGATTGGTCCAGATCTGAAACAATTGTGAACCATGGATAACATGATTGTGAGTAGGTAATAAGAGAAATAGATGGTCGTACTATCCGCTTGCATTTAATAGAGGTAATTTTAGAAGAAACACCGTCAGGTACCTAGAATTGAGTAAGAAAAGAAAATCTTTATCAGAGAGATTCGATCCAGACTCAGGTGACAAATTTATTTCTTCCTATCGGTTAGGAAGACTGCGCCAGTGTTCATGAACAAACTCCCACCTAAAAAGACGGAAGCGCCAATATGCTCTGACGTGTACAGGCTTTAAAATTGTCGGTACAAATGCCATGTAGTTCACCTGCCTCTCGTGTTTATATTTCAAAACTGGAGAAACTGACGGTGCTTTGATGTGTATACCTACTAATGTAGATATAAATATTAGTTTATCACAGATTTATTGTTTTTGTAAATGAGTTTTTGTCTACTTGGTCTAAATGGTTATGACGGACGGACATTTTGTGCCATCAGATACAGGTTCAAAGCCTGTAGTAGATATTTAATAGGTAGGGATCTTATAACTGATCATTATAAGAAAAAGGTGGATACTCGCACCATTGCCCTATCTTTTTACGGTAAAGCTAGCGTTAAGTGCTAGTAGCCATGCATTTGGCATAAAAGCACCCACATTTCTGTGGATGCTTTTATTTGTTATATTGAATACTTAGAAAGCACTCTCTTCGATTTGAAGATGAATGCATAATTTATTTTTATGAACAAAAGGAGGCGACTGTTATAGCTGCTGTAAAAAAAATAGTTGCTCCAGCAAAAATGACAGTCTCTCAGGCACGAATAAAATTAAATGAATCGCAAGCCGAAATAGAAAGACTGACATCTGAAATTGAGGAGCTGAAAACAAATTATTTTACTTGTTGTTTATGTGGAAAATTACAACCTAGAGAAAAATTTTATAAAAGTACAGACCCACTAAATAAAAGTGGCGTAACTCCAATTTGTAAAAAGTGTGCACAAGATTTGGCAATCAAATATGATGATGATGGGAATAAATATTCTACAAAAAAAGACACACGTCTTGCAATGTTTTACCTAAATAAGCCATTTTTAAATTCATTATGGGATTCAAGTGTTCAGGAATCAGCAAATGAAAATTCTGGAAAAAAACGCGGAACACCATATGATTCATATATAAAAAACGTAAGTATGATCAATTATCAATGTCAAACATATATGTCTTCTGACTTTGATGATATACGAATAGAAAAAGAAACAGAAACTATATCAACTGATTTAACACCAAATTTAAATGATGAAGTTCTTGAATCTTTTGTACAGAATAAAAAAGATGTTGTTCGATTACTTGGTTATGACCCATTTGCAAAAGAAGCATATGCGGATCAGCCTTATTTATATTCAAGCTTAATAGGTTACCTTGATGCAAGTGAGGATGCAAACGAAGATAGATTAAAAACCTCTTCTTCTATCGAAATTGTAAAAAGTTTTAATCATATAGAAAAAATAAATGATGTTATTACAACTCTTATGTCTGATATAGAAAATATGGAAAAAAATATTTCTACTATAAAAAATCTTGAAGACACAAAAAACAAAATAACAAGTTCTGTTCTTAATCTTGCAAAAGATAATGGCATTAGTTTAAAACACTCTGTCAATTCTTCTAAGGGTGAAAATACTTGGACTGGAAAAGTTCGTAAATTAAAAGAAATGAACCTGGAAGAAATTGAAACTAATCTATATGATGTTGAATATTCGAAGGGATTACAGCAAGTTGCGGAAATTAGTGACGCTGCAATTATAAAACAGATTAGGCTTGACGAAAATGATTATAATGACATGATTGTTCAACAAAGAGATCTTATTAATAAATATAAGAAGAAGTCTGATGATAATGAAGAAAAGGCAAGACTCTTGTTAAAAGAAAATTGTGCAATAAAGGATTTTCTTAAAGATAAGGGTATTGAATTGGATGGTGATAAATTATGAAAACAAAATCAGGAATTATATTACCAGACAATTATCAGTTTTATGTTAAACCTACTGAATTAGAAATTTCGCAAAGAAAACTTGAGGGATATCAAAAACTTGCAAAAATAAGACAATGGGGAATTAAATATCCGACCAGGTTTATGTCTGAATTTATAGGTGTAGAACTTTTGGATTCACAAGAGTATACATTTATGATGAGCTGGATTACTCCGTTTGTTTTATGGCTTGAAAGTAGAAGTGCCGGAAAGACAACAAAACTTGCTTTATTTGCTATGGTAAGGGGATTGTTAGCAGATTTACCATACAGAATCTATATATGTTCTGGAACAGCTGACCAATCGCAAGAAACTTTTCGCAAGATAGAAGATATTGCATTAAAAAATATAGGTTCTATGACTGGTTTAACAGATGTTTTTAAAAATGAAGTAGAAATTGGACAGGCAAATTCAAATGGATTCATTCACAACCCAATGGGGTTTACATATAAACTCTATAATGGAAGTTTTGTAAAAACTTTAAATAGTAATATAAACGCAAAAAGAGGTAAAAGATGTGAAGCAGTCTATTTTGATGAGGGAGGTTGGCTTTCAGAAGAAGAATTTAATGTAATTGGCGCATTTACAGCTCAAGATGCGAACTTTAAATTAGGTGGTAATTTAAATGTATCTACTATTCCTAAAGAGTTTCCGCATCAACTACTATACGCTTCTTCCGCATCTTCTGTAGATACTGCTTTTTATCAAAAATATAGAGATTTTTCTAAAAAAATGTTATTAGGAGATCCGAGATATTTTGTTGCAGACCTTAATTGTGATATTGTTATTAACTCTACCTTTCATGGAAAAAAATACCCAGCTTCATTATTGAATAGAGAAACTATTGATAATGAAATTCGAAATAATCCTGAAAAAGCCAACAGAGAATATTATAACCAGTTTACGCAAGATGCTGGCGCAAATCAAATTATTAAAAGGGCTTTGATTGTTCGTAATTCATATAATCGCCCACCAGTTCTTTATAATGATACAAACATTAGAAAATTCGTCCTCGCATATGATCCAGCTCGCTCAACCGACTTATCAGTTATTGGTATTGGAGAGTTATTATACGATGAAGAAAATGGCTACACAATGGATATTGTTAATGTTGTATCTTTTGCAGACTTGGGGCTAAGAAAAAGAACTCCAATGATGACACAAGAACAAATTAAAGAAATTCATAAAATACTTCTTGACTATAATGGTGATGCTTTAGATTATGACAATATTGAGCTTTTTATGGCGGATGCAGGTTCAGGTGGTGGTGGTAATTCTTGGGTTCGAGATAGTCTTATTGAAGACTGGAAAGATAAATCCGGAAAAATTCATCGTGGATTGATTGATAAAGAATATACAAACGGTGACGTTTATTCTAAAAGATATCCAGATGCTGTACCAAAACTAAAATTGATTGAACCAGCGAAATACAAATCGGAAATGTATGAAGCTTTGATTAAAATGGTCGAGGCAGATAAGATACATTTTACTGAAAAATATGATAACAAAGGTTATCTTAATATTCTTGAAGTTGATAACGAACTTATGCAAAAATCAGAAGCTATGATTCGAAAAGAATTGGATAAGTTAGATTTAGATGTAAACGAATATGAAGAAATGCTTGAAGAAAGATTGTCTGAAATTGAGTCTGCAAAAACTAAAATTCGAAAACTATCTATTGACGAAGAAGCTGCATTAGTTCAAATTGATGTTATGAAAGAAGAAATCGTTAATATTTGCCGTATTAAACGTGATGGTGGAAAAGACGGATTTAGACTACCAGCTCATAAAGATGCAGACACAGGTGTTTCAGAGGCTACTATGCATGATGATCATGCGTATGTACTGGCAATGCTAGGCTGGTTTTTATCTGAAAAACGGCTTGAACATATAAAAAATAAAAAACGTAAAAAAAACATTACTAACCTCGCTGATCGCCTACCAATTCGTACAGCGAAGCGTCATTCTTATTTCGATTAATAATCAATCTATTATTCCAATCTATTCCAATACCCACTACTCTCCCACTTCTTACTTCTTAAAATAAATTCCAACCAATTCAAATTAAAAACAATAAATAGAAAGGCAGGTGTACCAATGGGTAGACCCAAAGGTAGTAAAAATAAGCCAAAGGTGCAGGACGGTACACCTATTTCAAATAAAACCGTTAATACAGCTGCCTCAACTTCTACTTCGAAGTCAAAGGTAGCTCCTAAAACAACTAAAACAGTCAATACAAAATCAACCACAACCAAAACTCCAACAAAGAAACTGGATAAAGTTGATAAATTACTATTAAACAAATCAGCCACTGTTCCAACTATTGATACACCAAAAGGGAAGAAAACTGTAGCTGAAATGTCAACAACACTTACAAAGCATGAACGTGTGCTTGAAATGGCAAAAACTACAAAGGCTATGATAGACGCATTGCAACTTACTGATTTGTCTAAAACTGAATCGCGTACTTTCCAGACTTACTCCAGGGAGACACTTCGTACTTATATGAAATCACCAAAATCATATGAGTCTCAGCTTCGTAATTTAAGTCGGTATCTGTACAGACTTTGCTATGAGTACAGACGTATTTGCTTACACTATGCGACTATGATTTGTGGAGATGCGTTCAATATTATCCCATTGGACGATCCTACACAGGAAATGACTTCAGAGGAACGTACTAATACTTGGTATGAAACTATGATTCGTTGGCAACGTATGGATTTTGCCAGTGAACTTGTAAAACTACTTCTTGTAGCTTGGCGTGAAGACTCTGTGTACGCATATGTTTATGATGATTCTGATCAGGAAGGTGGAACTTGTTTCTATCAGATTCTTGATGGAGATTATTGTAGAGTATCTTCTGTTGAAGCAGGTGTATTCAGATTTGCATTTGACTTTTCTTATTTCAGATCACATGAAGCATATCTTGAATATTGGGATTCTGAATTCAAATCTAAATATGAAGCATATCAGAAAGATTCTACATTAAGATGGCAGGAACTTGAACCTGAAAGACAAGTTTGTTTTAAGGTAAATAGTGATGATCCGACTATGGATTACAGTCCACTAGCGAGTTTATTTCAGACGATCATAAATAATATTGATCTGTTAGAGATTCAGGCCGTCAAGGACGAACTTAGTGCTTATAAACTTCTTGTAGCTAGACTAAAACCATTAAGTGGTACTTCTGATCCGGACGATTTTGAGATTGATCCGGATACCGCATTAAAATATTATAACAAACTTGCAGCTAATGTTCCGCCATGTGTTAATGTTGTGCTCTCTCCTATGGAAATTGACACAATTGAATTCAAAGATCTGAATAATACAGATGATACAGATATGGTTTCCAATTCAATATCTAATATTTTCAAACATATTGGTGGTGTAATTCTTGACTCAGATAAATCTGGAACAACAATTTATGAAGCACAGATTATTGCAGATATGAAATATGGTCAAAGTACATTATTACCTCAAGTGCAGAGATATCTAAATTTATATTTTAACTATGTTGTTGGAACTGGACATGGATACTTTAAGTACATAGATGGTGTTTGTCCTTATACAAGAAAAGCAAAACGTAAAGAACTTATTGAATCTGCCCAGAATGGATTACCAAGAATGTCAGTTGGTGTCCTTGATGGAAATACACTTCTTGAGCAAATGTCTATGCTTAAGCTTGAGCGTGATTTAGGACTTGTTGATTTGATGAGCAATCCACTTAGTACAAGTTATACGCAATCTGGTGATACTTCTACTACAGATACCGATCCTATTAATGGCGGTGCCCCAAGTAAAGATTCTGATGATCTAACCGACTCTGGTAGTAAATCAAAAGAACGTGGAAATGAGTGATAAATAATGAAAGATAAAAAATTTATTTTTACATATGATAAAGAAGTTCGTGAGCAGTTGATCACTCTAGGTTATATAGAGGTTCAGACACCTGCTCATTTTTATATGTTTGTAAATAATACTAAGATGAATTTTGCAGAAAATGACATTGATATGTCTAAAGTAAAATTCACAAATATTATGTGTGTTTAGTCCTCTTTTCTAAGGGCTATTATATAGAAATTTTTGGAAAGGAGGTAAATACCAAATATGCGAAACAAAACGCTACTCACCATTGATGATTTAGTCAAATTTTGTGAAGAGCAGAAATTTGCAAAATTCAGTTCAAATGAAACAGGATATAAACTTGCGGTAAAAGTTCCTACTACTTTTGAGTCAGAAGACTCTGTTGATGAAAATCATCGTGGTATGAAAAAAGTTAAAATTAAAATTTTCCATACTGGAGTAAATCGAAATAAATCTCGTGTTTCTAAAGAAGCTGCAGAACGTGCAATGAAAACAATCCCAGACAGACCGGTACTCGCAGCTATTCATCAGCTTGACGATGGTTCCTGGGATTTCGAAGGTCACGAAATGAAAACTGTCAGAAACGAAGAAACTGGTGAAGATGAAACAGTATATATTGAATCTCAAGTTGGATCATTCTCTTCTGAACCAGCATTTTGGGAACATGATGATAAATTAGATAAAGACTTTGTATGTGCTTATGCTTATATTGCTGAAGACTACACTCGCACTACTTCTATACTTGAAGAAAAAAACGGTACTAAAAATAGTTGTGAGCTTGTCATTGAAGAATTATCTTATGATGCAAAAGAAAAAGTTCTTGATTTAGATGATTTTTATTTAAATGCAAGCACCTTCTTGGGGTCTCGTGATGATGGTACTGAAATAGGAGAAGGAATGGAAGGTTCCAGAGCAGATATTGTTGATTTTAGTGAAGCACATAATTCAGTTTTGATTGATTTACAGACTAGACTTTCTAACGTTGAGTCTAAGTTAGAAAAGGTTTGTTTCAATAATAATACACAAATTAATCAGAAAGGAGGAAATGATCTGGTGAAATTTGAAGAATTACTTAAGAAATATAATGTAACAGCTGATGATATTACCTTTGATTATGAGGGGTTATCTGATGAAGAGCTGGAACAGAAATTTGCAGAAACATTTGATGATGACGGTGGCGCAGCTTCTGATGATGGAGCCGGTGATGCAGGTACAACTGATGGTAACTCTGATCCAGAACCTACTTCTGATGAAAATGCAGACGAAGGCAATGGTGAATCTGATCCTGTAGAAGAACCAGTAAATGAAGAGGGAGCTGGCGAAACTCAGGAAGAAAATCCGGTATCTGAAGAATCCGAAGATGAGCCTGTTGCAACATCCGATGATTCTAAAGAAAATCCAGTTGAGGAAGAGGCTTGTGGAGCAGATAATAAAAAGAAAAGGAAATACTCTATCACTACTGGTGAGAAATCTGCCAACTTCGAAGTTTCTCTCGATGAGAAAATTTGGGCACTATCTGATCTAGTAAATGCTCAGTATGGAGAGTCAGATAACTGCTGGTACTCTGTAAAGGTTTATGAAAACTATCTTATTATGTATGATTATTGGACATGCATTGCTTATAAGCAGACATATTCTCAGGATGGAGATAACTTCTCTCTCACCGGTGATCGTGTAGAAGTATATGCTACATATCTTACCAAAGAGGAATTAGATGAAGTTGAAGCGATGAGAAGCAATTATGCATCTCTTGTTGAATACAAAGAAAATGCAGAGTTTGCAAAACTTCATACACAGAGAGAAGAAATTCTTAATGCTGAGAAATACAACGATCTAAGAGATACAGATGAGTTCAAAGCTCTTGTTGAGAACATGGACCAATACAGTCTTGTTGATCTTGAAAAAGAGGCAAAAGTTATTTTTGCTGACTTTATCACATCTAATGCAGGTACTTTTTCTGCACACACTTCTGAAACAAAATCCAAGAAGAAATTTAACGGTGGAATGACATTCGGTGTTGGTTCTGAAAAACCAGAAGCGGATAATGAAAATTCACCTTATGGAGATTATTTTAAATCTCTTAAAAAATAATTTAGAAGTAAATTATAACAACTGAATATAGAAAAATTTTATAGTTGAACGAGGTATTTATTTATGAGTGATGTATTTTATTGCTATTCTCCTACTCTTAGAAAGGAACTTATGGAGAATGCACATCAAAGATATATTGCACGATCAGTCAATCCATCTACCAATAGGGAATTTTGGATGTTCTTATACACAGATGAGTTGATTGATTATCTTAACAAGCGTCCTAAAACGGAACATAAGTATGTTAAGAATAGGAAGAATCCTAAGTTCGAAAATATTGAGAATACTTCTTGTAAAAATACAGAAGTAAAAAAATAAAAAGAACTTTTAGGGTTCTTTTTTAATTGAAAGTGAGGTTTATTTATGGGTATTACATTAACTAATGAAGAATTTCAAGAAAAGTTTTATAATAAATTTGATAAAAACGAGTATACACTAATTTCTCAATATACTGGTGGATCTAATTTTATAAGAATTAGACACAAATGCGGATATGAATTTGAGAAAAAGCCTAAAAATATAATTACACCAAGAGAACATCTTAATTGTCCAAAATGTTTTGGAAAATTATATACTAAGGTAATTCCTGGAATAAATGATATGGCAACAACAAATCCAGAACTAATACCATTACTAAAAAATCCAGATGATGCTTATAAGTATAAAACTAATACAAATAAGAAAATATATTTTATATGCCCTGTTTGCGGTAATGAACTATATAAAACAGGGAATGAAGTATATATGCATGGATTACAATGTAAATATTGTAGTGATGGATTTAGTTACGCCGAAAAATTCATGAAATCTATATTAAGCCAACTTGGAATTAACTATATACATCAATATAATCCTGGTTGGGCACGACCATATAGATATGATTTTTATTTTGAATTAGATGATAAAAAATATATTATCGAAATGGATGGTGGAATTGGACATGGGAATTTTACTCGTGATGGTAAACAAGATGTTGTTGGAAAACAAATTGATGACAAGAAAGATGCACTTGCAAAATCACATAATATAAATGTAGTTCGAGTTGATTGTAATTATATTGATATAGAAAATAGGTATGATTATATAAAAGAACATATTTTAATTTCTGAATTATCTCAAGTCTTAGATTTATCAAAAATAAACTTTTCTTTATGCCATATCGTTGCAGAAAAATCAATATTTATTTCAGTTTGTGATTTAGTTAATCAAGGAATGCAAAGTTTTGTAGAAATAGCTGAGAAGCTTGAAATATCAAATACTACTGTAAGTAGATATTTAAAAACTGCTTGTGAATCTGGATATCTTGATATAGATTATAACGATCTCAAACAACAATCCCTTGATATTGGATACCAAAAGAACAAACAACGAAACGAGAACCGTCCAAACGGATTTAATCGAACACCTGTTAAATGTATTGAAACAGGTGAAATATTTAATTCTATGAATGCAGCGGATAAAAAATATGGCGGATGTGTAAGTAGTTATTTATCTGGACGAATTAAATATACTGGTCATTTAGATGACGGAACAGTTCTTCATTGGGAACGAATTTAAAATCATTCAGAACCTTCTATAACGAGGGTTCTTTTTTATTGCCTAAAAATATTAAAGGAGGAAACCGAAATGGCATCTAATTTCGAAAAATATTTATACGACAAACATGGCGTATTTCATGCCACATTAATGCACGCAACTGATATTCCAAGTGCATTTTACACAATGGTTAATGAAGATGCAGAGATGGAAAATGGTTCTGTATCTGTTCTGAAGCCAGAGAATTACGTAGAGGACGATGTATTTAAAGTAGAGGCACCAAAGATTACAGATAAAATCGTAATCCTTGCTAACGATGTAAAAATCTACGAAGAGTACACAAAGAGAATGCAGGAAGAGTCCCAGTATTTTATTGGTCAGGGAGAAAGAATTCGTGCATTTGAAACATTCGAAACAGACAGACTTAGCCTTTCTAAAGAAGCTTTCAAGGATGAAACAGAGGTTGAAGTTGGCAAATATGTTGTTGTTGATGGAACTGGTTTCAAATTAACAACTGTTGCTGAAGACCCAAACAAAACAGCTGTAACACATGGTTTTGTTGGCTATATCTACAAGCAGTGGCCAAACGGTGAATATGCAGTATTCGTTAAGAGAAATGCTGCAGTTGAAGCCTAATAGAAAGGAGGAAATATCATAATGAGAAAATTATTATTTGCTGAATATACTGATTTAAATCAGGCAAAATTTAAAGATGCAAAAGATATTAGAACTTTTACAAAAATTTGTATTGATACATATAATGGTACACTTCAGAACCAGTCTGTAGCAGATGCCAATACTGTAATTAGAACAAAATTTAGAGAAATTGCAGGACTTTCCGAGGACGCAACTGATAATCAGATTAAACGTGCATTAGGAAGAACTGCAGTAAGAGAAGCATTATTCGAGATTATTGAGGACACAATTGATGATACATTGGTAACAGGTTGGTCAGCAGATCCATTCTTCAGAAAATATGTTGATTTTAAGAATACAACAATCGGAGAGAAAAACAGTTTCTATATTAAAGATGATTGCATCCTTACTGTAGCAAAACTTTCTGGTGGACATCATGCAATTGAACGTCAGAGACTTGGTGCTGGACAGACTCGTACAGTTAGTACAAGCTACTTTGGATTAGGCGTATACATGAGTCTTCTTAGATTTATGCAAGGCGTTGAAGATTGGAATGAACTGATTAACAAAATTACAGAGGCATTTGATCGTTATGTAAATACAATGCTTCATGATGCCGTTATGTCTGCATCTCAGCAGCTCCCAGTTCCTACAAAATGGAATATCAAAGGTGAAGCTAAAGCTGAAAATAGAGCAAAACTGAAAAGACTTATCTCTGACGTGCAGCTTGCTACCGGTTCTAAGGCAGTAATTATGGGTACTGAAGTAGCTCTTGGAGAACTTCAGAACTTTGGTAATGTACAGTGGATTTCTAATGAAGCAAAATCTGATATTTATAGAATGGGTCGTCTTGGATCATTCGAGGGAACAGAGATTGTAGAGATTCCACAGGCATTTGCTTACAATGATGTTGAGCACTATCTGGAAGATGATAAGAAACTTCTGGTTATGCCTAATAATATTGATAAGTTCGTTAAGTTCGTTTATGAAGGTTCTGATGCAACATTTGAAAGAAACGAAATGGGCGAGACTGGCGATGAGACAAAAGATTACCGTATTAGAACTTGTATGGGTCTTGAGACAATGACTAATGTACGTTTTGGTACATGGACTCTTGAGGCGTAATTTCGTCTAATATAAAAATATTTAGGAGTGTGGTTGATTACTACACTCCTATTTTTATGAATGAAAGGAAAAATAACTATGAAAGTTTTTGAGCTTGCAAAAGAAATTGGTGTACCAAGTTCAGATGTTGTAGCGCTATTAAAGGAAAACGAAGTTCCTGTGAAAAATCATATGACTCCACTTTCTGATGAAGCAATTGAAATGGTAAGAGCCAATTATATTACGGTTCCGGACGAACCTGAAAAAGTAGAGGTAAAAGAACCTAAAAAAGTAGTAAAAACAGACGCAGATTACAGACCAGAGGAAATGATTCCATGTAGGTCACTTTTTGCTGGTGTGCTCTTGTTTACAGGTGATCATACACACATGACATATGCGTTTAATGGTGCTGGTGATAGACGAAATATTGAATATCAGGATTTAAAAGCCGCAATGCTTCAGCATAAAGGTTCTATATTTGATCCAGATATTATTATTGAGGATGAAAATCTTATAAATGACGAGCACTGGTTTGAAGTAAAGGAAGTTTATGAAAATATGTTTAACGAAAAAGATATTGAGAAAGTAATGAACCTTCCATATCGTGACTTTGAAAAAGCATTTATTCAGCTTCCAATTACAGCTAAAAATAGAATTATCACTACTTATGCTACACAGATGGAAAACGGTACATTTGAACAGTGGAACAAAGCGAAAATCATTGACAAAGTTTGTGGTACTCGTTTTGATCTGAAAATGTAATTAATAAGATCGGAGGTGCTATATGACCTACGATGAGATATTTAACAGATTTTATAATCTAATGGATGATCCAAACTTTTATAAATTACCACAGGATTTTGCGTATGATCGTATGCGTTCATGGTTACATGACGCTGCATCAAAGCCATATATTAGGAAGAAATTTTCTCAGCTAAAATTAGATGATAGATTGTTGGAGTTAACTTACTCTCTTAATAATCCATCAGATCAGGAGTCAGATGATGATTTTGTTATAAATATCTTCGCTCAATATATGGTGATTGGTTGGTTAAAACCACAGGTTGATAATGCGATTAATACAGCAAGGATTATTGGTAGTAAGGAAGAAAAGAACATCCAATCTAACTATAAGACGAATATAGAACGACTCGAATCTTTAGAGCGTAATCTTCGAAAATTTATCCGTGATGATGGATATATAAATAACAGTTATATCTCCGGAGGTGAAACGTCATGACGAAACACCGTTACGGAAAATTCAGTGATATGCAAATGTCGGAAATTAAGAAGACATTACGAGGTTCTATTTTTTTCTTATTACAATGTGCAGATCCTAATACTTCAAGTAAATACCCAGGTAAAGACGTAAATGAAATATTTCAGAATATTCAGTATGATTTAGATGGATTGAACAGCTTACTCTTCTACCCTGTCGAGTTAGTTCCTGTGATTGAATTATTGGAAGCTGCCAGAGTTACATACAATAAGCCGGATTCTAAATTTGAGGATTATAGAAAACTCATTTTGGATGCCGGTGTTGCAGTGCTTAAAATAAAGGAGGATTGATTATGCCTACCTTTAGAGAAATGCAACAATTATACGCGAATATTGGAACAGTTGGTCAGCAGATTAAAAAACAATCTGATGATGCTATGGAAGCAACATGGGATAATTCTATCGCATCAAGGGTTTGTTATATCTATGATTATTATCATGATGACTCTCCTACTTTGAATAGAAATATTACCTATGGACCACATACAACCAAAACTCGCATTGATGCAAAATTTATTGTCAAATCTTATAGCTCACTGGATAAAGACCAGGTTGAGTATTATCTACAATTTAAACCAAGCCAGAAAACACAATTCGAACCGACTGATGAACTCTATTATTTTGAGACAGATTACAGACGAAAATACTCGAATGACGATTTTGTAGGATTATATTGTGATTTGCCTGATGATCAAGGTATTTATCATAGATGGCTTATCTGTACAAAAGAAATAGCAAATCAGTTTGTCAAATATAATATTCTTCCATGTGATTATTGGTTTCATTTTATTGTAAAGAAAAACGGTAAACGGTATAAACGGAAAATTTGGGGAGTGACGAGGACACAATCCTCGTACAACTCAGGATCTGTTACATGGTCCTTCCTTTTAGAAATAAGGGGGAATCTATCCTTTGAATTGCTGGAAATTCCTAAAGACAATTAAACTACAACGCAAGTATGAAATATAACTAATCGTGAATGTGGCGAAAGCAGAAAAAATTAATTGTATGAGAACGAGGTTAAATCCCCTGTTCTCTTTTTTAATGGGAAATCAGCAGCGAAGCCTCGAATAGAGGAACGTTCAACGACTAAGTTACCTAAGTAGGTACTGTGGAGGACATCCGAAAGGATGAAGATATAGTCTGAACTTCTTTTGAAAGAAAGAGAAAACCGAAAGGTCTTATTTGAATTAACGAATCAAATAAGTAACACATTTGTATGGACTGATAAGTAATTGTCCACTGCATTTGGAAACTGTGCAGTGAAATTCTTCTAATTGCTGGAAACTCTTTAGAGATTTGTAAACTACAACGCAAGAATGAAATATAGCTAATCGTGAATGTTAAAAATTACAAATATTAGACAATCAGCAGCCAAAACTCGAACAGAGTAAGGTTCATCGACTATTATGTAGGACAAGTGTCCGAAATGGAGAACACCTAAACCGTAAGGCATGGTGAAGATATAGTCAGCACTTCATATGAAAATATGAGAAAAGCATTCGTGCTCTTTTGCAGCTTAACGAACTGTAAAAGTAACATAAGGTATTACTCTACTTCCACTGAGAGCCAGTTTAAGGCAATCGTTCCGTTGAATCCAATTACTGAAGACATTTACTATGTAGAAGAAGACAATAAAAATATGCGTATAATTATTTCTGCACCTGTAGAAAAACCAAATGTATTCCAGGTAAGTAAAGTTGAAACAGCTCCACTATTTGGACTGAAGAGACTTACTTTTGCACAGGATAAATTTGATCCTTATACAGATGGTAGAGATGATGTTGAAATTGCCAAAGGCGACATTTTTGCTATGTATGCAGATTTGTTTGATAATGAAGTACCTACTGATACTCCATTCCATACAGATACTGAGATAAAAATGGATACTATTCATTGTGATTTATCATGCAATGCTAATAAGATTAAGATTGGCGGTAGTTATAAGTTAATTACTGCAAAATTCTTTAATATACAGGGAAGTGAAATTACAGATGAATTTATTCCATATTTAGCAAAAAGCAGCTGGTCATGTTATGTAAAAAATAACAGACATGAAGATCCAGATGAAATCGAAGTCACGGATAATACTGATTTAATCACCTGGTTAGAGCAAAAAGAAAGCAACAAAATTAAAATTAAAATAGCAGACAATAAAGAGTATTTAACGAAAATTCTTGTAATTAAATGCTCTATAAATAAAGATGGAAGAAATATTGTTGGAGAGATTCAACTTCAAATTTCATCCGTATTATAAAGGAGGCTCATAAATGGATAAGCTTCAAACAAAGCAGGAACTTCTTGCAAAGCTTACAGCATTAACGAGCGTTCCTGATGATAATAATATTTATCTAAAAGAAAAGGTTAAAAAAGCCTTACTAAAATCTCCAGAACTCTTGTATGCATTTCATAATTTAGACTTAGAAAATACTGAACTTTTTAATCCAGACGGAACTATTAACTACACAGGTGATTGGTCTATGTATTATGGAGAAGAGGGGAATATCCACCCTCACTTTTATTTACCTAATACACAAGATAAAGTTCGGCACCATCTTTGTTTTAAAACTGAATTCACAGACATTCCAAAGTACAACCAAATCATGTGTTATATGAATGTTACTTTTTTAGTAATGGTAGATGTACGTGATGCAATTGATCCACTTACAGGAATTACACGGCATGATCTTATTGGCTCAATTCTTCGTGAAAGATTTAATTGGTCTAATATTTTTGGTGCACATTGCTATATTGTAAGTGATAAGGAATCTTTTACAGATTCAAATTATATTATTCGCACTATTGTTCTTGAGCAGGAAACCACAAATAATATCACCGGTATTCGAAATGGAAAGCGACAGGTTATTAATAAACAGCCATGGACAAGTTAGAGTTTGATGAATCAATCTTTAAATATGATGAGTGCAAACTTCTATTTAGAGAACCATATAGACTGAACAGTTATATAACGATTTCGCAACCGACTATGCAGGATATTATTAATTTTGGTGAACAGGAATATTATCAGATGATTGGACTGCTATGTGGTACACCATCTGATTTTAAAGTAATGCTTTGGGATAATGGGCAAGATTGGAATAAGATTAGTGAATTTGATTTTTTCTGTGTTTTTGCTACAAGCTTAACGCCAGACAAAACAGGAATTTTATTTGGAGATTTAGATTTTAGTAAATTCCGCTTAGCTACAAAAAATGAGACAGGCGAAACAGTTCTTTATAATGAAGAACTTGATTTTGCAATTGATTCTTTTATTTATCATCATATGATTTCTTATGTAAGACGTATTAATGGTATGACTTATACAGGGACTAAGATTATAAAAGGAGCAACTGCAAAGAAATTGGTCATTGAAAGAGACCGAAACAGAATGAAAGCTCAGGCAAATAAGCCGTATGAATCTCAATTAGTTAATTTGATTTCTGCCATGCTTGTTTATCCTGGCTTCAAATATAGTAAAGATCAGTTAAAAGAATGTGGAATATATGAATTTATGGATGCTGTTAAGCGTTCACAAATCTACACTTCTACTATTGCTCTTACACAAGGAGCTTATAGTGGATTTATGGATACAAAAAATATTAAGCAAGAATCATTTAACTGGTTACGTAGCACAGACCAAACTTAGGTCTGTTTTTTTTATGCAAAAATTTTAAAGGAGGATACACACATGTTTAATCTTGATGGTGTAATTTGGGACTCAGCCCTTCATGCTGTCGCTGATAATAAAGACACTGGAGAAGTTTATTACAGACTTCCGGACATCAGTGATGTTTCTATCGACATTTCTGCAGATACAAAAGACTCTGTTGATAAGGATGGTGCTCTTATTAAGAGATCTTATACTGCTAAAGCTGCAGCCGTTACTCTGACAAATACTCACCTTGTACTTGGCGCTTATGCAGGTACAACTGGATCTAAAAAGATCATGGTTGACACTGTAGGTGAAATGGAAGCTCCAAAAATGCTTCTTGTAGATCCAAGTAAAGCAGAGTTCGATCTTCCAGATGAGCCTGTTACTGGTACTGTTAGTGTAACACCAATTTATAAAGATGGTGGTACCGGTAAATCCTTTACTCTGTCTGATGGTGAGGCTGACGAGAATACAAAATTCCAGTTGGCAGCAAAGAAGATTACTTTCCCAACTAAAGTAAAGGACAATGCAGAAATCGTACAGCTGCTTATTAAATATGAGTACAAGTGTAAAGACACTGTTATTATTGAGAATCATGCAAATAAATTCCCTAAAACAGTTCGACTTACAATTGTTGGATTATATTGTGACCCATGTGAAAAGGACGTTCTGCGCCTTGGTTACATTGTCTTCCCAAGCTTCCAGCCAAGTCCAGAGACCACAATTGCTATGAAGAATGATTCTACATTTGATTATAAGGGTGATGCTCAGTCTGACTACTGTGCTAGAAAGAAACGTCTGTTCTATATGGTATTCCCAAAAGATGATGTACAGGCAGACGAAGACTGATATTTTCTTAATCCCATGGGCTAATAGGTCCATGGGATTTATTGAAAGAAAGGAGATACCATGTCTAAAAAAAGAAAATGTTTGATGTGTGAGACTGAATATGAATACTGTCCATATTGTTGGGAATATGAACGTCAGCCAAAATGGAGAACTCTTTTTGATAGAGCTGAGTGCCAGGATGTTTACTACATTATTAGTGATTGGCTTGGTAAACGACTTACTCAGAAAGAAGCTAGAGAAAAACTTCTTGCAATGAATATTAAAAATATTCCGTTCAATTCATCTGTACAGGGAAATATTGATAAAATCATGCAGATCTCTGATGAAGAATTAAAAACAGTTCATGACGAAATTGATGATTCTGATGAGGTAATGGATGAAATCAAAAATATCGAACCAGTTCTTAAAAATGACAAAGTTTTTGAGAAATCTGATGAGAAAAAGAAACAGGCAGTAAAGATTAAACCGGCTTCTACAGTAAAACCAGTAGTTAATAAAGCTACTAATAAATAATTTGAAGAGTGATTAAGGAGGTAAGAAAAATATGACCTATTCGCATTGTTCGCGTTTTAAAATCATTCTTACCTCATTTTTTCGCTTTTCTATATGACCAAAAGGACAAATGCTTATGCGCGAATATAACGAAGTAATGAATAAATATTATGATCCTGAAAAATGTGTATTCTTTGAAAATGCTCTTCAGAGTAATGCTTATATTTTTCGCGGTAATGCAGAACTACAGGCAGTCTTAGATTCAAAAAGAAATCCAGGACGCTTTGTATTCGCATTCCTTATCAGTGATCATAAGAGACTTAGAGAAAAATGGAAAAATCACGAATTATAGGTGATACATTATGAAATATTTAACAGAAAAAGAATTTGAAAAAGAAATGACGCAGATCAAACAGCAAAAGCGTCAATATGAAATGAAAAAAGAACTTAGAGAAGCAAAACGCAGATTTCCTAAGTTTAAGAAACCAAGAACAAGTAAGATGGTGTTATGGACTGTGATTGCCATTTGTATACAGATCTTATGGTTTACAGAACATATGGCAACTATTACAGGTGACACAAGTTTTATGTATGCACTTGTCGCTATTCCTGCCTCATTAATTCCAACTGTTTTAAGTTATATGAAAAATAGTCGTGTGGAACATCAAATGGGACAGTTTGAAAATCCGATAGAGACTCCATATGTAACTTTAGACTTAAATAATGAAGAAGAAAATAAAGCATCCGGTTAAAGAGGTGAGATGAATGAATACAAATATTTTTATTATGTTATTTGCAATTTATAGTATTGCAACAGGACTTGTAGTTGAGACAATTAAAAAATTACTTGATGAAGCAAATAGAAAATATGCTTCCAATTTACTTGCTTTTATTGTTGCAATTGTTATCGGAACTGTAGGAACACTTGTATATTACCAGTTATATGGTATTGCTTTTGATGTAAACAATATTATTTGTGCAGTGCTACTTGGAATTTTAAGCGGCGTTGGTGCAATGGTTGGTTTTGATAAAGTAAAACAGTTTATTGGACAGATTAAATAATACAGATGGCAGAAAAATTATACCTAACCTCTCCTATGCCACCTTCAGTTAATCACTACACTTCTGTGCGTACCATAATGAAAAATGGCAGACCACTTTCAATGGTATATGAGACCAAAGAAGCCAAGGATTATAAAAAGGCATTCAAGAAAATAATCGAGGATGAAGTAAAAAAACAGAACTGGACCAGAGAGGTAAATGATACACAGCATTTTTTTATAGATGCTGTTTTTTATTTTGACAGAATTGATAAAGATTGTGCAAACTATGAAAAATGCTTAGATGATACAATCACAGAAACACAGCTAATATGGAAGGATGATAATGTAGCACTCTTCCGCCCTCAGAGAATTTTTTATGATAAGGACAATCCAAGGATTGAGCTTACAATTTATCCTGTTGAATATATTGGGATCTTTAATAGTGACGATGATAAGGTAAAATTTGAAGACAAATGCAAAACATGTAAACGCTATGCAAGAAATTGCAGTTTATTAAGAAAGGCTATTGAAGGAAGGGTTCAACCGGAAATCAAGGATTATGTATGTGAAAAATACTCTGAAATGAAAAATTAAATATTGGAAAAATTATTATGTACTCTTATGAGATTAGTGAACTATTAACAAGAAGTAACTATAGAATTCCATCGGATGTTTATTGGAAAATATGTGAATCACCACAGGTATGCAGAGTTAAATATAATCCATATGGTGATTGTATAGAAATTTGGACATCCGATGGAAACTATTGGAAAGTTACTGTTTATGAGTAAAAGGAAAAATTGTTTGAAAAGGAGTAATTAACTATGAAAGATATTACCGTACAGGAATTTATTAATACATATAATAAGAAGGAATCAGATCAGGAGAAACAGGATTATATTAAATCAATGGTAAAAATTGAGTATATGCCGATTAATACAAAAATGACTCTTGCTGAAAAAATTGTTGAAAACGCATATTGGAAAGATGTTGAGAAAAAGGATATTATAAGCGTCAGCTCTCCAGTTAGACATGTGCTTCATGTGTACACGATTATTAACAACTATACATATATTCATATGGACAATAAGACTATGGCTGAAGATTATGATTATCTTAACAGAGACGGACTTGTTGTAGAACTTATTAAAGCAATTGGTAATGATGTCACAGAATTTACAGCTATTGAGGAAATGACTGCACAGGATTTTATGACTAATCATTATGGAACACAAGCATTTATTCAGAATCAGATTACCAGAATAAATGATGTGTTGAAACAGGTTGGTACTTCTCTCGCACCAGTATTTGCTGAAGCGATGAAAGATATTAGTAAGGAAGATATTATAAAGCTTGTTAAAGCGATTTCTTCAAAATAAAATATGAACATTTAGTTAAGCTCCATGGCTGTCAAAGGTCATGGAGCTTTTTACAGTTTGAATAGGAGTTAAAATATGATTTCATTAAAAATTAACGCCTCTGATCTCAATAAGGCGGCTAGAAAATTTAGAAAATTAGCTGATAGTATTGAGACTGCAGAAAAGAAAACAAATGAAGAAATACCTAAAAAGGCTGCTCCTGAGATTGAAAGTGCAAGCAGGTTCGCAGTTGAAGATTGGTATATGTCATTCAATCCTGAATACTATGAAAGAACTGAATCTCTATTAAATGTATATGATGTAAAGCCATTATCAGGGGAAATTAATGTTAATTTAAGCTCTGATGAATTAGGTGGACATAGAGTAGGTAATGACTACATTTATGAGTATATATTTAAACAAGGTTATCACGGTGGAGCCATTGATGGTCCTGAACATCCAGCTCCTGGAACTCCATATTGGAGAACAGGATTTAATTTTTCAGAATGGGGAAGACCTGCTCCAAAAACAACTTCTGCTTATATGCTTATGCAGAAATACATTAGTGAAAAGAAAGATCCAATTAAGGAACTTACGTGGAGTACGTTTATTGGATATCTAAAATGGTAAGAAAGGAAGTGAATTTATATGCCTAATGAAGATTTTAGTATAAAAACTGGTATAGAGGTTGATGATAGTAAAGTCAGCCAATTAAAAAGTATTGCTTATGAGCTTGAAAAAACAGCGAAAGCTTTACAGAAAATTAGTAACGTAAAATTTAATGGTGATATTTTCTCTGGGTTGACAAATGCAGGAAAAAATATTCAAAACGTCACTAAAGAGATTGATAAATTACAGAAGTCTGCCAATGGTGCTGGAAAGCCATTAACTAATATTGGTAAAGGCGCAGAAAGTATTGTTTCAGGAAACTCAAAGCAGTTTACATTATTAGATTTAACTTCTATTGATGTAATTAAATCAAGTATGAGTGAAATTGCTGCTTCTGCTCAAAATCTTAAAGAAGCATTAGGATCAGAAGTTACTTCCGGATTAATGACTCAGATTGATGCTATGTTGGCAAAAAAAGATGAGTTGCAGAATCTTGCGAATATTTTGAAAAGCAATAAGGAAGATTTAAATAAGGCTGCATTAGAAAAAACTTCAAAATATGTAACTGATAAGAGTTTTACTGGAGATTTAAAATATTTAATCAATACAGAAGCTGAAAATAAGGTATTATCTGAATATCGTTCAACTACTGAAGAGTATAAAAAGCTTAAAGAAGAACGACTTTCCGTTTTAAGTAGAACTGGTGGAAAAACAGGAAACAACACTGCAGAAAAAAACTTAGAACAGAAATTAAAAGATACTCAAAAAGTTGTAAGTCAAAATATCAGTAAATATGGAGAAAAAATAAAAAAAGCATTTACTGATATGGATAGTCTAAAAAATGCGAAATCAAATATCTCTGGAATGAATGACATGTTTAATTCTGGATATCAAGATATTACAAAATGGGCATCAGCAGTCGCATCTGGATCAATGAGTATTGAAACATTTCAAAATAAAGTTGGTAAACTCCAAACTTCTTTAAATAATGTATACAAAGTTATTAATAATCCAAATGAAGGTACTGCAGAAGTAGAGTTACAGAATTTTCTCAGAGAAATGTCTGGATTAGATAATCTTGATTTTGGAAAAACTAATATAAAAAACGGTTTAGCAACGTTATCAGGATCATTTAAAGATGCTTCAGGTAATGTACAGACTTTAACAGCACAACTTAATTTAGCATCCGGAGCTATGTCAAGAGTTTCCACTTCTTCAGCACCAGTAGCAAGTGGAATAGATAAATTTTTTAGTGGATGGAAAACCAAAATGACAAACCTTGCTCAATATGTTACATCCTTTCAAGCGATGAATAAGATATGGGAAACATTTAAGCAAGGTTTAGAAGTAGTTAAAGAGTTTGATACTGCTCTTACAGAAATGCGAAAAGTATCAGATGAACCGATCAATAATTTAAAAAACTTTCAGAAAGAAAGTTTTGATATTGCAAATAATTTAGGTACTACTGCTCTCCAAATTCAGAACAGTACTGCCGATTTTTTAAGGCTCGGAGAAACCTTCTCGGATGCCAAGGAGTCAGCAGCTAATGCCAATAAATTATTAAATGTATCAGAATTTGACAATATCGAAGATGCAACATCTGCTCTTATCTCAATGAAATCAGCGTTCAAGGAGGTAGCAGAGTCAGATTTGGTGGACAAGGTTAATCAGGTAGGTGAAATGATTATGCCTAAACACATGGTAACATGTGGGGAATTATTATATTCCCTGTAAGTAGCTATAACGGTTAATAGCTTATGGGAAAGCCAAGACCGTGGTAACGATTATACAAAATATTTTATATGCAAATTAGACTGAAAGGATAATAATTAATGAAAGAATTTTCTTTACCAAAAGAACAAATTATCTTAGGTGGATTATTAGGTGATTCTTCTTTTAATCTGAAAAGAAAAACAATTGCATTTTCTCAATGCGAAAAACAATTGGAATATGTACAATGGAAATATTCTTTTTTTGATACAAAAGCAGAAATTCATAGTGTTTATAATGCAAGAGATGGAAAAAATTATTTAAGATATTATTTTGTTATTAGTAAAAAATATATTGGTAATAATTTAATTAATTTTATTGAAGATAATTTATATTCAGATAAAGGCGTTAAAACAATTTCATTAGAATATTTAAATCAACTTTCTCCACTAGGACTTGCGGTCTGGTGGATGGATGATGGTAATATTTCTTTAACGAAAGATGGCGGAAATAGATATGGAAAGTTAAGTACTCATTGTTTTAGCTATGATGAACATATTATAATGAAAAATTATTTTAAGCAAAAGTGGAATATAGATGTTTCAATAAGACCAGAAAAAGGACATTTCTTTTTAAGAATAAATATTAACAGTTTAAAGAAATTTATCAAATTAGTATACCCATACATAACTCAAATTCAATCCATGATTTATAAAGTAGATTTAAAATATAAATATTTAGGAAGAGTTGGAGAAGATTTTATAGATACATATAAGTATATCGAAAGAAAAAAAATTGCATAGTATTATTATTTTGTTGTATTGGCACCGTAGAGACCGTAACATTCTATTTGGACAACAAATAGGGTTTCGCTACTCTCCTATTTTATAGGATGAAGATCCAGTCCGAACAGCCGAAAGGCTCTTTTACATTTCTTAGTGTAATCGTCACGTTATAATCCCAATTTATATAAAGCGTGAGACGTAGGTAGAAATGCCTATGCGCCATACATTTTTTGTGTGGTCAGTAGAGCTTGTCTCGAAAGTAACAGTTTGAATAATTTTTCCATCTCCACCGATGGTTTAGCATCAGCATTACAAAGATCAGCTTCTGCTCTAAAAACAGCAGGAAATGACATTGACGAAAGTATTGGATTAATCACTGCCGGTAACCAAATCGCTCAAGATCCAGAGTCAGTCGGAGCAGCAATGCGTACAATTGCTCTTCGTTTAACTGGAACAAGTGTTGCGGTACAACAGTTGAATGATATAGGTGAGGAAACGGAAGGTGTTATCACTACTGTTTCTAAACTTCGTGATACAATTATGAGCGCAACGAAAGTTGCATCAAACGGTTTCAAAGGCATAGATATTCTTGATGAAAACGGTAATTACAAATCCACTGCTGAGATTTTACAAGAAATTGCTGATATTTATACCGAAATCGAAGAAACAGATAAAAAAACATCAAGTAATAATATAAACCTTTTGCTTGAGACAATTGCAGGTAAGAACCGCGCAAACATAGCAAGTAGTATATTGCAGTCTCCAGATGTACTTAGAGAAGCAATTGAGTCTTCTAAAACAGCCGATGGATCGGCAGAAAAAGAAAACCAGGCTTATCTTGACAGTATTGAAGCGAAGCTGCTTTTATTAAAAAATCAATTACAGGAATTAGCAACAGTAACAATCAACTCTGATATTTTTAAAAAAGTTATTGTTGATGTAACAAAATTCTTAAAACTTGTAACTCAACTTTCAGAAAATATTGGTACACTTGGTACTATATTATCTGGAGTTGGAATTACTAAATTTGTAAAGAGTATATCTTAACCTAAAAACACAGGTAATGCTTACATATAGCAGAGGATAGCGCAGACAAGGATGTATAAAAATGGTAATACTACAAGTCTGTGAGCATATGACTCTTAAAATAAAATATGAGGGGTAAATGCTGGGAAACTGGTAAAACTAATCAAACTCTATATGAGTTGCGAAAGCAGAAATAATTGATTAGCTGGTATATGGGAATAAATACGCCTAAGTACCAGGTCTATATAGACAGATAGGATATCATCAGCAGGACGGAATAAAATATTCAATCCTCAGAGACTACCCACCCTCTAAGTTATTATCGCCTTAGAATAATAGCTTATAATGTATAGTCCACATGTAAACAAAGTGAGAACTTATCTCTCACTATAATTATGGTAAACGTACATATCAACGTTGGTAAGAGATATAAAAAATAGTACCGACACATTTCTATATCGGTACAATAATGCAAAGGATTAATTTGATTATGGAAATAAAATTATTTGATCACATTTTTTTAATAAGTAATTATGAAGTTATAGACTACTACAATAATGAAGAGGTAAATAAATTACATAGCCAAATATTACTTTCACCTCAAGATATAAAGGAGTATTTTGAATGGCTCTTTATAAAAGGTAAACATTATTTTTGCGGTCATCCAGGAGGATTATTGTGATCTTAAAACAACTGTATTAATATTTGTATTTACATTATTATTTACTTTTGCTCTATCATTTATTATTATTTTCATATCATTAATAATGTTAGAAAAATCTTTTTGAGTATCTACAAATAAATCAAAGTCATAATCACCTATAGCCATATAATTTATCGGTAGTAATTTACTAATACGACATTGATGTTTTTCAGTACCTATAAGATATATTTGTGGTATTTTACACTTATTAAATCCTACAATAAGTAAATGAATTCCATCATTTGATGCATGATTTTCTTCATAATCTTTCACTTCTTTATATACGCATTCTACATCATTTGTGTCTAATAATATTGATTTAATTTCTAAATATATTTTTAGGCAATCAAAATCATTTTTACTACCAGCATAAGCAATAACAACTTTATCACTAATTTGATAAATCTTATTCTCGTTTTCAGTAACTATATTACTGTTTTTATCCACGATTCTGGAATCACCGCACACAATGATATCATTATCTTTAGATATTGCAGCAATAACTAGACTCATGTTATACCTCCAATTTTATATTTTAAATATGTTAAAAAATCATTTAAATATTCCATTGGCAATATCGGTAATAAATTTAGGATCAGTAACAGCTACTTTAGCAACTTCTACACATACTGCTGAGATCATATTTATAGAAGAAATACCTACAGATTTTAATTTAGCTTTACTCTTCCTCCATATAGAGTCAGGTCTAATTGATTCTGCTAATTTATGTCCTTCGAATGTAACATCATAAATTTTACAGTTTTCATATTTATAGTTATCATCTATAGAATACGATCCTTCTAAGAATCTTCCGTCAAATAAGTTTTTCACACAATATTGTACATCCTCTTCAGTGTATTTGCCTGAAAAGTGATCCTTTATATCTTTTAACATAATCCGCTTGAAATCTCCATTAAGCTTCATATTATCTTGTTCTTCAATATATAAGAGTACATCTCTAAAACAATCATAGTTTAATATCATATTCAATCCTCCATAGAAAGGTCGTGAAAATATGTTGTGGTCAATTTCTGAAACAGAAAATATTGCAACAAAAATTATTAAATTGTTATACGAAAATAATTGTACTGATGAAGGTGATATTGAAACCACATTTACATTAGTACGAAATCATTTTAAAAATTTGTCCGTTGACGACATTATTAAATTCGAAACAACTGATAAGATGCCGGAAATTGACGTTCATGGTAATCTTACTCAAATTATAAAACAAGTTTCAAATAAAATAGCTGATGAGTTTTTGGAAGAATATGGTATTAAATAAATTACCCTCTCGGTTCCCAAGTATGTCCACATTTTGCGCATCTATTAACAGCTTTATTGGAACCTAAGAAACCAGTTAAAAAGGAATAACCTCTCTGCCCTGTGGTAATTTGTGTTGAACCACAGCGAGGGCACTTTATAGGCTCGTTTGCTTTTTTCTCTTCTAATTCAATATTTTTCTTATATTCTTCTACAAGTTGATTTGCTATAGTGTCTGGTGTATTACTTGGGTCTTTATATACTTTTGTCTCACATCTTAAGTCTTTTAATATACCATTTATATAATCAACATTGTCTTTGGAAAGCCCAAACATTAATGTTTGCGGTAATTTATTTAAAAAGCTTCTTCCCTCATATTGATATACATTTTTTAATTTACAAATAAAAACTTCTAGTTTTTCATAGTCGTTAAATCCAGCTGATAAAATATCAATATTATAATAAATATTTTCATTTTTTGATGGTTGCATGTTATTTAAAGGAAAACCACAATGTATACAGGCAGGTGCTTTATCAGACACCTCTTTACCACATTCAGGACATTTTATAAGTGCCATAATAGAATATACCTCCAAATATAAGTATTTATATAGAATTTTACCATATTTTGTATAAATTGTCTATGTCTGCTATTTCAAATTTGGATGGTAGTGGTTTAATTGGAATTGAGAAATTACAAAAAGCATTTATATCTATAATGCCAAATTTCTCTAATATGATAGGAAATCTTTTTACAGCATTTAATCAAAGCGCTTCTGGTGCAGAATTAGCTAAAACTGCAATTTCTGGATTATGGGGTATTATTTCAGCACATCCAATTGGTGCTGCTATTGCTGCTGTAACTGGATTAGTGTTGGTATTTAATTACTTAGATCAAGCTGCAGAGAGAGCCAACGAAAGAATGGAAGAATCATTTAACGATTATAATGACTCCAAAGATGAGTTGGACGATATAAATTCACAATTAAATGATACCAAGAAATCTATAAACGATTTAAATTCCAAGGGAAACCTTACGTTTATAGAAAAAAGTCAATTGGCAGATCTTCAGAAAGCTACTTCTGAATTACAGATTCAGGCTGATTTAAAAGATAAAGAGGTTACTAGAAAAGCTAAAGAAGCTGCGGTAGATGCAGTAGATGCATATGAAAAGAATTTTTCTGACAAAGTGACGCAAGAAGATGTTGACAAATATGCCGATCAATATAACAATCTTGGTTTAACTGATAATGAGGATAATCTTACTTCATTAATTGCAGGTATACAGCAATATGAAAAAATCAGGAAATCGTTATTAGTTCAAAATAATACTGAAGATGCAGCCTATTATCAGCAGGAAATTGACACTGCAAAAGATAATGCTTGGGAACGTGTTGAGTTATTAGAGGATTATAAATCCAAGCTTGAAGCACTTCCGCAGGATATTTTAACAGACGATCAAAAACAAGTATTATCAGAGATTACTGACTCAATTACTTATGCTTATCAAGAGTTAGATCCTAACAAATGGAAATCTATGCAAATTGATAATCTTTTTAATAAAACAGCATTTTCTGGTGTAAAAGATGAATTAATTAATATTGCAAAAGAAACCGATAACGTAGGAATAACAACACAGGATTTAATTAATAAATATCCTATTCTTGCAAAGACAGCAGAACAAATGGGATTGTCTGTAGAGGATATCATAGAAGAAATAAATTCTGATGCAAATATTGTTGACATTGATAAAGTCAAAAAAGGTCTTTATAGAAGTTTTGTTCCACAAATTGAAGGTGCTTCTGAACAACTTAGAGATAAATTAAAAAATGATTGGAATACTTTTACAAAAGACTTTACAGATAATGATTTTAAAATTCTTTATAACATATCACAGGAAAATGATACATCAACTTGGGATATAAAAAGTTGGAAAGAAGCTTATAAATCTGCCGTAAGTGGCGTTCAAGATAATGTAGAAAAAGTCACTCTCGAATCAGTTCTTTCAGATACGTCCGATGGAAGCCTGTCATCAATGATTGATTCTTATCAGTCAAATATATCTACTCTCTCAGATACGCTAAGTACATTAAAGACAGGCGAATTCAAAGATTCGGATCTTACTGACCTTATTCAGCAATTCCCAGAACTTGCAGATAGCACTGATGATTTACAAAAGGCTATTGCAAATTTACAAGCAGATCAGCTAACATCAGTTTTAAGTCAGATTGATGACGCTATGGCTGATGCATCTGATGATGAAATTGCAAAAGCCAATGCTTTGAAGCAAGCATTAATTGATAACGCAGATTTTTCTGACATTGATCCAAGTAAAATTTCTTCTAAAATCATTAAAGCATATAGTGATAATAATGAGATGGAAGGTGCAGGATCAAAAGCTGCAGATCTTTTCTCACAAGCATTTGAAGATGAACTTCAGACAGGTCTTGGTCGTGATACTTTATATAAAGTGTTACAGGATGAAGATACAGCATTATCTTCTACTGAAAATATTCGAGAGAAATATTTTGAAAAACTTCCGGATGCCTCTACTTTAATAAAAGATGAAGATTTCCAAACGGCAATTAGTAAATACAAGAGTGATTATCAGGAACTTCTTGACGTACAAGATGACCTGAAAAACAATACATTTGATCCAAGTGTTTATAATTCGTTATTCTCAGAATTTCCTGAATTAGCAACAGCTTCTATGGATCAACTTCCTGATCTTGTACAAACAAAAATGCAGGATGTTGCAACAACGCTCCAAGATACAATTGGTGATGCGATTACTACATATAAACTTGCAGGAAAAGATGATCAGGCAAAAATCCTACAAGGATATCTTAACTCTATTCAAGAAACCATGGATGAATTTAGTCTTCCAAATATTTCTAATGAAGCATCTAATACTCAATCAGATATTGAAAAACTAAATTCTGCGTTCAAATCTCTTAAAGAAGATACATTTACCGATTCTGATATTGCATCTCTTAAAGATGAATTTTCTGATTTAATTGGTATTACAGACGACTTTGATAAAGCCGTTTCTAATTTGGCAGTTAAGAAGTTTACTCAGTCTATGAACAAAATAAACGAAGCCATCGCTTCAGAGACTGATGGAACAAAAAAGAAATTACTTGAAGAGAAAAAGGATCTGTTAATGGAGTCAACAGAACTTCCAGATGTTGATGTTGACACATTTAGAAAACAGCTAATTTCCCAGTTGTCATCTCAGATGAATACAAGAGATACAGCTGATTATGTAAACAATTTCTTTAAGAATTTTGGAACGCAAATCAATAATGGATATAGTAGAAATATCTTATCTAAAGTAATTGCCGATTCTTCAATTCTAAGCCAAGGATATGAAGCAATTGCACAAAGTTACGCTTCTAATATTGGTTCTGCTAAAGACATCATCCAAAATACCGACATCCAATCCCAGCTCACAGATTATCAGGATAAATATCAGTCACTCTATCAAGCTCAAAAAGATCTAAAGAACGGTCTTATGACTGGTTCTACAAGAAAGACATTCCTGGATAAATTCCCAGATCTTGCAAAATATGCAGGAAATACAGAAGACCTCTCTTCTGCTATTGATGATCTGATGGATTCTATGGACAGTGATGTAACTAACCAGTTTACAGATGCTATTAAAGCTCTTCAGGATGCCGGACAGTATGCAGATGCAAGTGCATTACAATCTTATGTTGAAGCTGTTTTAGATGGTGCCCATGATATCGAGGGTGCTTATCAAAAAATCGCAGGTCTTAAAATCCCTACACCTCAGTATGCAGAACTTAAAGAAGCTCTTGAATCTTCAAACGAGGGCGATCTTTATAACGAACTTCTTTCTCAGTATAAAACTGCAAAAGAGGCATGGGAAAAAGGTGAAGTTGGTACAGATGACTTTAAGTCTTTTGCTTCTATTATTTCTCCTACAGGTGTATCTGATGCAGTAAACTTTGGCGAAAACCAGGCAATGTTTGAGCGTTACTTCCAAGACACATCAACAGGTGTTGAAAATTTCCTAGAAGACTTACAGAAATTAGATTTGGCATCTAATGAAAGTGGTCATTGGACCAGTACATTAGGTAATAATCTGGATGAAATGCGAGACGCTGCACAGAGACTTAATATGGGCTTTGAACCATTTATGATGATGTTGGGTCGTCTCGAAGATTATGGTGCTACTACTGACTTCTTCACTACGGAAGAGGATGGGCAACAGCATTTATCTGATCTCTATCAGCAGATTGCAGAAAAGAAACAAAAACTTGCAGAAATTAAAGCAGATCCGGATTTAGCTGGAGATCAGTCTGCTATTGATTCTCTCAATAAAGATTTAGATGAACTTTATGCGAGAGTAGAAAATACAAAAACTGGAATTGAAGAGCTTCCGGATAAAGCAACTTATTATGAAGCAAAGAATCTCGAACAGGCTAAATCAGTTATCACTCAGATGCAGGATGAAATTAATCAAGCAGCTGCAGAAGGAAATGATGAATTAGTCAAAATTCTTGAAAAAACTCGTGATCAATATTTAAAAGAAAATGGATATATTCTTAAAGAACAGCCACAAGGTCAAACTCAGCAAGGGACTATTGAAAATCCGTTAGCAAGAGAATTCACAAATCCAACTAAATTTGGTGATTATGAGACAGTCATCAAGAAGATTCAGAATGCGACAGATGAACAAACATCTTCTCTTGAGGAAAATCTTAAAGTATTAAGCCAATATTCTGAATCTCAGCTCAGTGGAATAAATTTATCCGATGGACAGTATGATGCCGGTTTTGAGGATGCTGAACAAGCACTTGACAACCTTTCTAGCACATTTGGTCTTACAAAAGATCAAGCGGTACAGTTAGCAGCTGTTCTTTCTGATATGGGGCTGATCAAAGCAACTCCTAAAGTTGACTTAACTACAGTTCAGGATCAGATTGATAATGCAAAAGATGAGTTACAGGATAGTAATATTACTGTTGATTTAAATTTTGATATTTCTACTTCTAGTAAAGAAGAACTTCAAAAAAAGAGTCAAGAAATTCAGGGAGAGTTAAATAACAATACATCTCTTTCTGATTCTCAGAGAGTATCTTTACAGGGAGTAAAAGATTCTGTTGATAACCAGGTTGTTACGCTTACAGTACAGGAAAAAGTTGAAAAAGATGGTGATGTAGACGAGCTTCTTGCAATGGATGATCAAACACTTGCCACAACACTTGACCTTGATGTTAATAATGCTGACCAATTATCAACAGCTAGGGATGAGCTACAATATATTAAAGACAATCAAGATGCTCAGATTGATATGACTGTTAAACTGGATGAGACACAGTTTAATCAGTTATTAGGTGACGGTGAGAACGCTTCTATTGATGTTACAGCAAACAATGAAGAAGCAAAAGAAAAGATAGATGAAGCTAAGAACTATGCAGAAAGTCAGAAACCTCAAATGAAAATTGATGGCAACAATGATCCTGCTATCAATAAAGGTACTTCTGCTACTCAGATGATCAACAACATGACTGGAATTATTAAGGTTAATGCTGACACATCTGGTATGGCAAGTGCTATTAATTCTGAATTGTCAAAGCCTCATACTATCAATATTTCCGCAAATGTTTCTACGCATGTTAGTGGTGGAACAGGTAAGTCTACAGGAACTATGATTCGTGTCGCTCATGCCGATGGAACTGCTTATAATGTTATCAATTATACTCCTGCTCATGCAAGCGGAAATGTAACACTTTCACATGATGAAACTGCTTTAGTTAACGAAGAAGGCATTGGCGCTGAATCAATTGTGCGTGATGGTAAATGGATGATTATTCCTGGTGGTGCACATTTTGAAAATCTAAAAAAAGGCGACTTAATCTTCAATAAAAAGCAGACATCCGAGCTTATCAATTCAGGACATGTTACATCTGGAGGTGGACATGCCAGAGCTTATGCAAATGGTACTATTGGTGCTTATGCAGGAGGTAATTCTGGTGTTTATTTAAACTGGGATAAAAATCGTACTCAAGTTGGCAATCAGTCAACCTCATCTTCCTCCAATTCCACAACTACCGATAAAAATACAACTTCTGTTAAGAAAAATACAGACACCGTAAATGACAATACCGAAAAGGTAAAGAAATCTACTAAGGTATATAACTGGGTAGAAACTCGTATTAAACATTGGTCTGATCAGGTTCAAAAAATCGCTGATAAAATCACTGATTATATTAAGAAGTCACTTAAAACATCTTTGCTCAAACAGCAAATTCGTAAGATGAACTATGAGATTGGGTCTAATCAGAAAGGTGCAAAAACCTATATGAAAAAGGCTAACTCTATAGCAAATGAGTACACTTATTATAATAGCGATGGAGAAGAGATTAAAACCAATGTACCAAAGAAATATCAGAAACTTGTACAAAAAGGTGCTTACCGTATTGAAGATATGGACACTTCAACAGATCAGGGTAAGGCTCTGGCAGAGGCTATCGATCAGTATAAGACATATTACGACAAGGCACAGGATTGTAAACAAGCTGTTGTTGATCTGAAAAAAGAGCAAATGGAATTGTTTGAGCAATGGGCTAATATGCCAACTGAAACAGCAGAGCAGAAATTGGAACGTTTACAAAACGGATTTAATGGATTGAATGCAACTCAGTCAAGGTTATCTGCTGTTCAGACAGGTGGATCAACACAAAAAGCTATAGCAGACGCTGCTACTGCAAGTTACGAATCAGCACAGGTAGTTACAGAAAAAGCACAATCAAATCTTGACACAGCAACTGCGAAAGCAGATAAGGCAACTACAGCTGTAAATAGAAAGAAAAAAGCACTTCTTAAATCAAAAGGTCTTACGAATGAGCAGAAAAAAGCTATTAAATCCGGAAAGACTATTGATACCAGTAAGATTACTAACAAGACTACGAAGAAACGTGCCGAAGAGTATAATTCTGCAGTTAAAAATAAAAAGAAAGCAGATTCTAAAAAGAAAACGGCTCAAACTAAATTTAACACTGCAAATAAGAATTCTTCATCTCTTAAGACAGATGCCGAAGCAGCAATCGTCGGATATCAAGAAGGAAACGAACTTTCCTATATGGATTCCTTAACTGATCAGAATGTGACACAGACAAAGCAAGCTGCAAATATTAACAACAAGGCTTGGGAGGAAACTAAGAAAAATCTTAACGCCCAGGAGAAAGCCAAGAAACAAGCAGACGATAAGGTTAGTAAAAAAGCTAAAGCTATTAAGAAAAAGTTTGGTAGTAAGCTGAGTGATAATCAGAAAAAGAAATTAGCAGCAGGTAAAGAAATAAATGTCGATAAGATAAAAGACAAGTCTCTTAAAAAGGCTCTTACAGCATATAATAAATATGTTACTACTGCAGCCGAAACAGAACAGAAATTAAATATTGTCACAGATGCAGAATCAACAGCGGCAGCTAATGCAGCGGAATCACAGACAGAAGCAGCTAAAGCCACAGTCGAAGCTATTCAAAGTAAATTTGATAATGCGAAGACGTATTATGAAGGATTGTTAGGATATCAGGAAAAGTATAATGAAATGGAAGAAGCAAACATTGATTTATACAATGCTCATGGAAATTATGAGCGTTCTTCTGATTATGAGATTAAGATCTCAAATACTGAAAGTCTGAGAAATATCGCACAGGATAAAGTTGATGAACTTGAGAAAAGACTCCAAGAAGGTGTTGACAATGGCACAATTGTAGAAGGATCTCAGGAATGGATTAATATGAAATCCGAGATTATAGAAGCAAAAAAAGCTGTAACCGATTACGACACAAGTATTGAAAATCTGAAACAGCAACAAATTGGTGTTTATTATGAAGAACAGTTTGATCGTGCAATAGAGAAAATTGATCAGTTCAAGGACCGTCTTGATACACTGAACGAAATTATCTCTGATGATATGAAAGTTGATAAGAATACTGGACTACTTACAGAATTGGGAGCTACTTCTGTAATGTTGAATAGAAATCAGTTTTCTGCAAATCAGAAAGAAATACAAAAGCTTCTTGAAAAAGAAAATGATGTGAAAAAACGATACGCTAATGGCGAAGATATGTCTTCTGAATTTGGCGAAAAGACTTATGATGAATATATAAAAGACATTCAGTCTAAATATAATTCTTTAATTTCATCAAATAGTTCTCTTCAAAATGATATGCTCTCTCTTGTCAAAAATCAGGCTCAAGCAGAACTTGATGCTCTTAATAAAGTAATATCTAAGCGTAAGGAAGCCCTTTCCGCAAAGAAAGACTATTACGATTACGATAAAACTTTAAAGGATAAGACTAAAGACATTCAGATCCTTGAACGTCAAGCGGCAGCTCTCCAGGGTTCAACAAACGCTGAAGATAAAGCACGTTTGGCAAAGATCCAGGAACAGTTATCAGATGCAAGAGAAGATCTTTCTGATACTATGACAGACCATGCTTTCAGTATGCAAAGTGATGCGCTTGATAAATTATCCTCAGATATGAGCGATGATTTTGACAAATGGTCTAACGACATAAGCTCCAACGTAGAAAAAATGAGTAAAGCTATTAATGAAGCAGTTTCAAATTCTGCTCTTAGCAATGCACAGGTCCTTAATAACCTTTCTACTATTCTGAAAAATGTTGGGTTAACAGACGAACAAGTTAGCTCTACATTATCAG
Source organism: Ruminococcus sp. RTP21484sp1_RTP21277st1_D2_RTP21277_210401 (assembly GCF_040924225.1). Lineage (NCBI taxonomy): Bacteria > Bacillati > Bacillota > Clostridia > Eubacteriales > Oscillospiraceae > Ruminococcus > Ruminococcus sp. RTP21484sp1_RTP21277st1_D2_RTP21277_210401. The sequence continues at coordinate 199,986 of NZ_JBCOMJ010000003.1, forward strand.
GACTTACTGGTTATGCTTCCGGAACTGATTATGTGCCTAAGTCTGGAATGTACCGTGTAAACGAAAATGGTATGGAATCCGTACTATCAAGGAAATACGGTACTCTCACATTCTTAAATCAGGGAGATAAAGTATTTACAGCAGACTTCACAAAGAGACTTATTGATAATGCATGTATTGCCACACAGAGTAGTCAACCACAATTTGGCGAGATGTATAAGGAACTTATGAATGCGATTACTAACACAAACAATCAATCTTATGAGCATAGTACAGTTTACAATATTGTTGTAAATGAAGCTACTGATGCAAACGCAGTAGGTGATATTGTCGTCAAGAAGATCGATGCATACGAAAAGAAGCGTGTAAGAGATTTTAAGAGTCTCAGATAAACACAGGAGGGCATAGTGTCACAGCTATGCTCTCTTTTATTAATTTTAAACAGAGGTGTAACTATGAATAAAGATCCAAAACTACAAGAAATATTAGCGCACCAATTATATCTAATGAACGTTAAGGATAAAGGATATAACGATCTTGTAAAAAAAATTATACAAAATCAGATAAAAAATACGGATGAATATCTTACTGCTTACGCAAAATACAAAAAGAAGACCGGTGAATTTGTATGAAATATTTTAATAATAAAAAACCAACTGGAATTCCATATCAGCGATTGATGCTAGTATATAATTCAAATGTTCAATACCATCCAATTTTAAATAATCAAACGTTTGAAGAGTTTAAAAAGAAAAACAGAATTATTTTAAATACTGTCGTTCAAAGAATCCCAAGAACTTTTGCGCACTCTTCATATATTGTTTTGCAAGAATCAACTCTATTTCCAACATCATACAGCTTAATACAATCGTTAAGATGGTACACTATTTTTCGTATTTCAAGAGTATACTGGTCTGCATAACGCAATAATTTTTCACAATTATTTTTAGAATCCAATACCATTACTCCAAAAAAATTCACAGCAAAGCTTTTTGTATCATATTGTGATATTTCTATATTTGGATTCTTTTTCTGCTTAATTAATGGAAACCATGTATTAAACTGTGTATGATCTGGCGTAACATTATACTTATATGTATTGATTAATTCTTGATTCACATCATAATCTAAAATAATATTTTTTAGTGATGCAATTAAATCAAGATTCTCTTCAGATATGTCTTCTGGTATTTCTGATATTGTCATACCGTCTTCACTTTGTAAGATATGAAGTAATTCATGTGCTAATACATCATTTGTATTCTCTGTATCTTTTCTTAGAAAAATTATATATTTCCCATCGATTTTTTGACAGTATGAAGTTTCTTCTTCAGTATATATAAAATCAATCTCGCAGTTAGTGTGTAATTTTACATGCGTATAGATTTTATCAACTTCTTTGTTTATATCAAGATTAAAAGTACCCCCAATTATTATTTTGTTCATCTTCTCTCCAATCCTTCAAACAAATCTATATATAAAATCCATTATGATTCAAATAACAATTTTTGTCAATAATAGTCTGAATAGAAAGTAGGTGATTAATATGGCTATATTTGGTTCTAGTTTTACATATAACGAAAAGTCTTCGGACGATTACGGAGTTATTCTTTGTGCTACAGAGGCAGTCGATTCAATTCCAATGGGACTTACAAGGGAAGGTTTAAAGGGAGAAATTACAAGTAGACGACCTGTAGCCAATTGGTATAATACGAAATATTCAGATGTACTTACATTTGATGTGACAATTACAAAACCAGAAAATCGTGCATTTTCAAGGGAAGAAGTGAGAGATATTAACGCTTGGTTGACTGGACCACGTACACCTACTCTTCTATTTTTTGAGGATGAAGCATTTGACCCAATCAATTTTTATGGTGTGTTTACAGATGTAAACAATGTGTACGGAAGTGGTATTTTAATGCTTAAATATACGTTTACATCGAATTCACCTTATGGATGGAGCAATGAATTTCAATACATATATAATAACTTGGAAGACAAAAAGTTGTCTGTTGAACAAGGAAGTGTTACAGGTAGTGGCAAGGATCTGGTTGTTGCAGTCCAGAATAATGGATACTTTAGTATAGAAAATAGTACAGACGAATTAAATGATTTTGTTTATCCTTTGATTGCTATAAATGCATATCCTGGACATAAAGTTTCAATAGAAAACATTTCTGAAATATCTACTAATCTTCTATCTCATAAACTAGAGATTACAATTCCAGATAAAGTTGATTTTTCAACAATGCTTTACATAGATTCAAAATACCATAAGATTTATTACATAAATAATAATACAAAAGAAAAGGTTCCGCTCACGTTATCAGATCTTGGTTTCTCGTCAGAAAATCTCACAAATATAGATAATGGTTCTTTAGGTCTTTACTGGCCTCGTTTAATTCCAGGAAATAATAAATTTGATATAGCAGGTGAATGTAATGTTGCTATGACATTCAGATGCCCAAGAAAGGTAGGTGCTTATTAATGACTTTTAATTATGACTACTTTGGGCTTACTGAACCGGCACGAATTTATTTGTGTAAAACAGATAATACAATAATTTGTGAATTGAATGGTATTGATCTGCCAACTGTATCTTATACACGGCAGTTAAATAATTTTGACACGATACAATTTGATGTACACAAGTATATAAACGGAGAAGAATCAAACGGATATGATCTGCTTGATGAAGCAATGTATATTTTGGTAGATGGTGTTGGTTATTTTAGAATGCAATATCCACAGGTATCAAATGATGGATTTGATGAATATAAAACGGTAACAGCTCAATCATGTGAATGTGAGCTTGCATTAAAAACACTAAAGAATTTTAAGATCAATACAGGAGAGACAGACAGCCGTGAATATCTAATTGATGGTAATGTAAAAGAAACCGATGAAGGTGTTAAAGTAGCAGTTAAAAACATTATTTTATATGATGAACTGTACAAAGATTTTTCATTACTTGATATTGCAATTGAAAAGGTTTTTGGATGGAAAATTGGTTGGGTTGACCAGGCAATAAGAGTAACAGAGGTTATAGAGACTAAAGTAAACGATGATGGAACTGTCACTACTACTTCACAAATGGCTAATTCTAAGCGGTCATTTGATATAGATTCAAAAAACGTATATGCATTTCTTACGCAGGATGTATCGAAGAAATTCGAATGTATTTTTGACTTTAATATCATGACTAGGACGATTAATGTATATAGTGTAAAAGATTACGGTAAGGATTCAAATGTATTTATCTCTTATCGTAATTTGATTCAGACGTTGAATTATGCACCAGCTCAAGAAGATAATATTATGACAAGATTTGAAGTACGTGGTGGAGATGACCTTACAATTGATACAGTCAATTTTGGTTCTTCTACTATTGAGAATCTTTCTTATTATCTTAGTACAAAACATGTAAGTCAAGGGTTAATTGACAGATATAATCAATGGTTATCTAAGCTTGACGAAGCACGTAAAAAATATATGTATTACAATCGTCAGTACAGCTTATATATGGAAAAGCGTGATGAAATCAATCTTAGAGTTCCGAATGATGGGTTGAATAATAATTGGAAACAATTTACCGTAAAAGACCTTAGAACTATTAAAAAGAAGTATACTACATATATGGATGCACTGAAAGATGTAAATCTTGGCTACTGGGATGAAAAAAACCAGAAGTGGCTTAATAAAGGTGCGGAGCAAGATTATATTGCATATCAGGGTATTCTTGAAATTATCGACAAAACCATTGAATATAAAAATAATACAGATCCTACACAGGATGATAAAAAGTCCAATGAAGTAGATGATTTGATTGAAGAATGGAATACAAATTGGGATCTGTTTGGTCTTCAAGAGTTAAAAACAAAAGAGAAAACATATCTGAATAATATTGATGCTTTAAAAGCTTATAAAAAGGCATGGAAAGATTTAAGTGAAGATGAAAAAGGTCACTTAACAGAGTCCAATTATAATATTTCTCATAATAAGTATTTGAAGTATTGGGAATACGAATACGGAAAAGATGAAAATGGGAACTTATATGCGGAACCAGAAAAAGGTGGATGCTCTGGTGCCATTAAGCAAAGACAAGGCGAATATGATGATATTCAGAATTTAATGAATGGTTTTTCAAAAAATATGTCCGAAGTTGCAACAATTAACAATAAAGAAAAATGCGGCATATTTACAAAGGAAGATCTTGAAACATTAAATAAACTGTACAATGAGACAGATTATGTAAATGATAATATTATCACCATTTCTACAAACACTGCAGCAGAGATAATCAATACTCAATACGAATTATTCCAAGATGCAACAACAGAGCTTTCTAAGGTGTGTCAGCCACAATTATCATTCACTCTTACAATGGATAACATTTTTGCTATTCCTGGATTTAAAGAATGGCAAGGAAATTTTGATATAGGTAATTTTATCCATCTCTCATTCGATAAAGATGATCAGTATTTTTTAAAACTTCGTATCTCATCTCTCACTTTTAATCCATGCGTTATTGAAAATAATTTTCAAATTGAATTCACAAACATGATTAGTTATAACGGTGGTCGTGATGACTTTGCTGTTTTACTTGATAATACAGTAAGCACAGCTAAAGACCAAATTACAGGATCTGTAAAAAGCAAATTAGATACATCCGGAATTGAAGTTTCAGATGCACTTATTAAGGCAATGGTGAGTTCAACCAGATTTTCAAATGCGGTATCTAACGGTGTGTTTGATACAATAAATGCTAATACAGGTGCTTTCGGACAGGTTATATCAAAAATGGTTAATGCTAGAGATATGATGGCAAACAGTGGTCTTTTTGAAACAATTAATGTTGATGCGACCACATCTAAACTCGTTCTTGCACTTGATATTAATGCGACACGTATATCTGCAGGTACTCTTTCTGTAGATAGACTTATCATTCGTGGTGAAAAGAATTCTATCATGTATTCGTTTAATGAAAGTCTTGGAGCTGTTGAATCAAAGAACATTCCACCAGAAGATTATGATAAGTATTACATGGGTGGTAAAAATATTCAGGCACATACTATTACTGCCGATCAGATTCTTGCAAATTCATTAACTGCATCTGAAATTACTACTGATGACTTACGTGGTATAAATGGATGGATTAATCTTCATTCCGGTACTTTTACTTTCTATGGCAAATCAGAAAAGGTAATTATTGATGATATAAATAAGGATAAAAAACTCCTTGATAATTACATATCTTCGTGGGAATCTCCAAGAGGAACTAGCGGTGATGATTTAAGATATAAAGAATCTATGAGTTTTTCACCTATCGGATTAAACCAGGAAAAGTTGAAAAGTAAGATTGAAGAGTTAAAACCGTATACTACTGATTCAAGTGAAGTTTTAACTACATTACAGAAAAGTACGTTAATAAGATTCCTTGGAGAATTGGACAACTATATCATTTGGCTAAATGTAAATGACAAAATTTACAAAGAAAATAAATCTGCAAGTACATTAAATCAGATGACTCGAACAGATCTTGAAAAAGAGTTTGGAATCAATACTCTATCTGATGCAGAACGTACAACAAAGTATAATCTTATTAAAAATTATGTAGGTATTAAAGAAGCGTCAGAAGAAGACAATTCCGCAGGACTTATGGCGTGGAACGGACAGACTCTTACTGTTCGTGGAGACATTATTGCTAATAGTCTTACACTTGGTAAAAATGTAAATATTAGCAGTGAAAACATTTCTGATTTAAAAAATTATGTTACAACCAGTGGGCTTGATGGAAAATTAAAAGATTACACAACTACTTCCGATATGCAAAATGAAGGACTTGCTTTTATTGTCAAGAAAAATGGTTCTATTGGACAGTTTGATGGAACTATTAATCCAGATGATACGAAAGGTTATTTTTCTGTAAATACAGATGGGTTAATGATTGCACAAAATGCAGTAGTTTATGGAACTATTTATGCAAAAGCAGGAAAATTTACTGGAGATATCATAGCAAATTCATTAACTCTTGGTGACGGAGTGGATATTTCTACCGATAAAATAAGCGGTCTTGGAGAATATGCAAAATCATCAGATCTTAATGGATATGTAAGAACAGTAGATCTTGGACCGTATGCAAAAACAGAATCCTTGTCTGTATATTTTGAAAAAGATAAAGATTATGGAACCATTGTTGATGGTCAAACTGGAATAAAAGTATCTACAAATGGGCTTCTTCAAGCAAGTAATGCAATAATTTACGGAACAATATATGCAAGCTCTGGATGGTTTAAAGGAGAATTAAAGGCAGCCACCGGAACCTTTTCAGGAGAGTTAAAGGCAGCTACCGGAAGTTTTAGTGGAAATATTACTGCATCAACAGGAAGTATTGGTCCGTGGAATATAAATTCTGATGCTATTTATAAGGGAAGTGGATATAACATAGGCGGCCCTGGTAATGCATATTTTGGTAATTCTGGATTAAGTATATCTGATAAATTTATTGTTGATAGTGAAGGTAATATGACCGCAACTGATGCTACTATATCAGGAACAATCACCGCATCGTCTGGAAAGATTGGGCTTTTCAATATTAGTAATGATGGTTCTATTTACAATAAACCATACGGCACAGCAGGAAGTGGCTCTGATAGTTGTGGTCTTAGTGTAACTTCTGGAAAATATGCATTCTGGGCTGGAAGTGGAGCATTTTATGTAAATCAAGATGGTAGTATGCATTGCTCAAACGCAGATATTTTAGGTGGCATAACATCAAAGGGAAACAACACCATAACAGAATTAAGGAATGGACAATTATCTATGAAGTATGATTATGGAATAAGTGACGTAGAACCATTGCCAAAACTTTTAATGGGCCTCGATGGAAATAATGAACCATATTTGTATTTTTATTCTGTCGCCCCATATACAAGCGTTTCTATATCTGGTGGTATTATAAGAGGGACATTAAATGGAAATGTTACTGGAGATGTTAGTGGTAATGTTAATGGATACATAATTAATTCAGAGTCAACAAGTTATCGACCTGCAATTTGTACATCAACAGATGATGGTGGAAAATATTATGTATCAATTATCAGAACTAACGTAGACAATAAAATTACAATTCGTGGAAAATGGGATTATCAAAAATTTGAGACAAGAACATTTCAACTTACAACATCTGATAGGAGATTAAAAAGAAATATAAAAAACACCAATATCGACAATGCATTAAGCCAAATCTTAAAAATAAATCATAGAGAATTTATATGGAAAGAATCAAATAATTATATAGATTTAGGATATATTGCTCAAGAATTAGAAGATATAAACCCTAACATGGTAATAAAACCATCTGAAAGCAATGAACCATATGGTGTAAATACATTCTATATGGAAAGTCTTATTACAAAATCAATCCAAGAAATGTATGCTGAATTAAAAGCAGAGAACAAGCAATTAAAGCAACGAATTGAATATTTAGAGCAACAGATCAACTAAGAGCATTCTATAACAGGAATGCTCTTTTTATATTAAAAATTAAGATAAAAAGGAGAAAAACTACTATGAAAATCACAAACGCAGCTATTTACGATATTATTGAGGCAACTAAGAAATTCAGTAACGCTAAAGGCAAAACAGCATTCGTACTCTTCCGTGTACTTCGTAAACTTCAAGACGAAATCAAAGACTGTGATGATCAGAAAAATAAATTAATTCAGGAGTACGGTAAAGAGGTAGAAGGTGGAATAGCTATTCCTAACGATGACAAAGAAGCTTATGAGAAATTTATGGCTAAATTCACTCCTATCCTTCTGTATCAAATTGATGTAGATATTCCACAGCTTACCGAGGAAGAATTTGATTCTCTCTATGAGGTTGATGCACCTAACGCGACAATGAATGATTATGCTATTATTGACGCTTTTCTTGTAAAGAAACCGGAACCAGAAAAGAAAGAAGAAAAAGCAGATACAGAACCTGATGAAACAAAAGAAGCTGTAGCTGAATAAATTAAGGAGGCACATATGCGAAGTGTACTTGATATCACTTGCTATGAGTCTGATGGTATTACTAGAATAAATCATCTTACACAATGGGATAAAGGACAGACCATATGTTTTGAAACATTTGGTCTGACTTCTCCACCTGTGGTCCACTGGTGCAATAGAATGAGTGAAGAAGCACTTCAAGTTAAATCATCTTTAAAAAATAATAAATTTTATGTAGATGTCCCAAACTCATTGCTTCAAGAGCCATACCCTCTTATTGGATATATTTATATATCTGAATCAAATAGCACTTCTGAAACAGTCGCACAGATTCGTATTCCACTAAAACAAAGACAAAAACCATCAGATTATTATTATATAAATAATGTAGATTTTGTAGTCAGTTATCAGGTTGGTTCTTTTGAATTTACAACTGGATCTACAGCTGGCGCAAAAACTTATACTTTAACATTCCCAAATAAATTCAAATCTATTCCAGTCGTATTCGCGACAACTAATCAAACAGATCCACAAAACTATGCCGTTTCAATAACAAATAAAAGTCAAACTGGTGCCACTATTTGTATTTATAACAATGAAAATGGGGTTGATAAAAAACTGACGGTTAGTTGGATGGCTATTATTTCGTAAATTATATATTTGTTATTATTGTTAGAAAGGTGGTGTAAAATGTACACTCTTAGAATTACAGATGACAATAATGTTATTACTACAGTAAAAGAAAGTCTGATGGAGAAAAGTAATTGCGTGAACTCTATCCAGATTATTATTAATAAACTTTATAAAGAACAAATTAATATGACAGATACTACTGCTTATATGAAATATGTTCTTCCGGTTACAAAGAAAATTAAGATGACTCAGCTCATTGCAGATACAACAACTGATGAGAGTCATATTTTATATACTATTCCTGTAACAGCAAATATCTCTGCTGAACCAGGTGATATCGAGGTGTCATTTACTTTCTTAAAACTTGTTCATGATGAAGAATCTGATACTACCACTTCTTATGTTCGAAAAACTGAATCTGGACTTATCCACATTACAAAATTAGCACAGTTTGATAGTTATGAACCAAGTGAAATGTTAACTGAACTTGACCAGAGAATTCTTGCACTTATGGCAACTGCTGAAGATATTAAGAAACTTGGTCAGGCAACTTATGACAATATGCCAATCGACATGAAACTTGATTCAGAAGCAAAGAAACTGACTCTCGTAAACGCTAATGGAAATACAGGTGAAGGTATTGGGATTGCAGACCTTTCAGACTCTATTGCAAAAGAACTTACAGGTACAGATCCAGATGGCACTCAAGATGGTATTACACATATTGACAAAGTTACAGGCGTACAGAGCCTTGATGAATTATTAAAATAAAAGATGGAGGGAGAACATGTCATTTAAAGATTCAAAAGCACAAATATTGGCTAATTCAGCTTCCGATGATAGTGATATCTCTACCATGGAGGCTGATTTAGCCACTACTGCTGTTGTTGACGATGGATATGTATTATGCACAGATGGACGATATGTTATCTATGATGAATACTATGATAATTCATATTCAACAGTGGATAAATTAAAAAATGTAACAGTAGACTCTTCACAAATAAATATTGTGCAGGAAACAAATAGTCAGTATATTCCATTCCGTATTCCAAGATACTGGGACGGTATCGATTTGATGAAGATGCTAATTCAAATTAGATACGAAAATGTATCAACCAAAAAAGGACAAGTATCTACTGCTGTAAATGTTGCATCAAGTACAACAAACATTACATTTGGTTGGTTAGTTGATCAGAATGTTACTGCTATCGCCGGTGATGTCAGATTTGAAATTATGGCAACTGGCTCAAACGAGAAAGGGAATACATACGTTTGGAGAACAAGACCAAATGGTAGACTTACTGTCCTTGAGGGATTAAATTATGATGGTATTGTTGAGCCATCAGATGACTGGTATACAGGTTTTGTAACAACCATAATGGGACATGTTGATGAAGCTAAGAAATATGCTGATCAGGCAAAAGCCTCTGCAGAATCCGTAGATGTTAATACTATTAAGGCGGACGTAAAAAAATCTGTAACAGTAGATGTGAACGCAAATCTTGCAGAAAATTATTATAACAAAACAGAGATTGATACTAAGGTTAAAACACTCAATGATGCAATCAGTAATATTGATAGCTTAAAAAATCTTAAGGTCGAATATGATAACACAACTGGAAGACTTGTATTTAAAGATGGTACTGTTATTCTGACAACTATCACAATTAACAGTTTATCAAACTTAAATGTTACTTATGCCGTTGAAGGCGGTAAGGGTAAGCTTACTTTTAAAAATGGCGAAACAGAAATTCAGTCTGTGGAACTTAGCTCTATTGAACCGTCTGCACAGTGGACAGCTGCTCTAAAAGAGGAAATTAATACAGGAGTTGATACAAAAATCAGTCCTGTATCAGAAAAGGTAAACGCTGTGGAATCTTCAGTAACTGACCTTTCTAAAAAGGTTGAAACAAATACTTCTGATATTACAGCGTTAAAAACAAAGACAACAGAACTTGAAAAAGCCGATGAAGTAATTCGTTCTACTGCTTCTGAGGCAAAAAATACAGCGGATATTTTAAAGCAGAATATTGCCGACTATGATTCGCAGTTTAACACGATCAACGGTGACATTACCAATATTCAGTCTGATATTGATGAAATTAAAAAGAATCCAGCTGCATCTGAGTATGATGTAGATTATGTTGGTAGTACATTTAGTTGGATGAAAAATGGAGAAGTTCTTAAAACATTTACAATCCAAAGCGGAGGTGGTGGCGGATCTGATACTTCAACTATCACGATTGAACGTGTAACCCCTGCAGATGCAATCTTCTTACTTGGAGATAAAGCAGAAATCGAATACACATTTAGCTCTGTTGATAATACTGGCGATACAACTGGTGATGGTACAGCAATTTGGAAAGTTGGAAATACAATTGTATCAACAACCACTGCTTCTCAGGGAACAAATAAGGTTGATTTAACAGAGTATTTATCAGTAGGCTCTAATCAGATTAGAGTTAGTATCACGGATAGCTTTGGAACAATGTCATATAAAACTTGGACTGTTACTATTGTAGAATTTAAGCTTGAAAGTACATTTGATGATACACTGATTTACACTGATACAGACGTAGTATTTAGATATACACCTTATGGTAATGTAAATAAGACCATTCATTTTATCTTGGATGGACAGGAATTAGAATCCGTAACAACACAGGCTTCCGGTCGTATTATATCATACAATATTCCAAAACAGGAACATGGTGCTCATTTCCTTAAAGTATATATGACAGCAACAGTAAATAATAAAGATATTACTTCTTCTACTATTTACAAGGATATTGTGTGTGTTGATCCGGCAAACAGAACTCCTATTATCGGATGCTCACAGCAAGAATTTACTGCAAAACAATATCAGGCTACAAGTATTAAATATGTTGTTTATGACCCAGCTCATAATCCTGCTACCGTTAAGTTGTCTATTGATGGAAAAACAGTTTCTACATTAACTGTAGATAGAACCGCACAAATTTGGAGTTTCAAGTCTTCTGAAATTGGTCAGAAAAATCTTACTATCTCATGTCAGAAAATCACAAAAATTCTTACCGCACATATTGAAAAACTTGATATAGATGTAAATCCAATTACTGCAAATCTTGCGTTCGACTTTAATCCAGTTGGTTTATCTAATGGTGATGAAAATAGACTTTGGAGTGATAAAAATCATCCAGAAGTTGCTTTAACTGTATCAGATAATTTTGACTGGACGAATGGTGGTTATCAGATTGACGATGAAGGAAATCAGTATTTCTGCGTAAAAGCAGGTACTACTGCTTCTATTAGTTATAATCTGTTTGCCAAAGACCCAAAACAAACTGGTGCTGAATTTAAGATTATTTTCAAAACTAAAAATGTAAGAAATGCTTCTGCCACTTTCTTGTCATGTCTCGATGGATTGGCAGATTCTAACATTGGACTTGAAATGAAAGTACATGAGGCAAACATTTATACTTCTACAGACGATCTTTATTTCCCATATTCCGAAGAAGATATTATTGAGTATGAATATAATATTAACTCAATTGATACCAAGAATACAACAGCAACATCTATTATCATGACGTATGAAGATGGTGTTGGTGGAAGACCTATTATTTATGATAATTCACATAGATTACATCAGTACACTCCTGCTCCAATTTCTATTGGATCTCCAGATTGTGATGTATTAATTTATAGGATGAAAGCCTATAGTGCAGCATTAACTGATTCTGATGTTTTATCTAACTTTATTGCAGACGCTAGAGATTCTGATGATATGATTGATAGATATAATCGAAATCAGATTTATAACGAAAACAATGCTCTTACACCGGATTCGGTTGCAAAAGCATGTCCAGACTTAAGAGTTATTAAGATTGAAGCACCACATTTTACAAATGATAAGAAGGATTTTGTGCTAAATACTTCCATGGAATGTGTTTATGTAAATGGCGATCCAAAATTTGATAACTGGAAATTTACTAACGCCTGTCACGCTGGACAGGGCACTACCTCTAATGAATATGGTTTTGCAGCAAGAAACATTGATGTTATTTGCTGTTTTGATGGAATTCATAAGGTAAATAGTAAAATTGATCTTGATCCAAATTATAAAACAAAACTTGTTCTTGGCGATGGAACCGAATATACAGAGGGTGATGGTAAGATATCTCTTACTCGAAACTCCGTTCCTAATAACTGGCTGAATTTTAAAGTAAATGTGGCTTCTTCTGAAATGGCAAATAACGCACTTCTTCAGAAAAGATATAATGATTATCTGCCATATTCTACTCCTGCATCTCGTAGGGATAAAAAGATTAAAAACTCAATGGAGTTTGTAAACTGTATTATTTTTGTAAAAGAGAGTGATCCGGATATTTCTACTCATAGAGAGTTTAATGATACAGAATGGCACTTCTACTCTCTTGCCAATATGGGTGATTCAAAAAAAACTGATGTAGCAAGAGCTTATGATCCAGATGATATGAACGAATGCTGTATTGAAATTAGCGATAATACACTTCCAAACTCTGTATTCCAAACCGGTGTAACAAATTCAGATGGTTCAATGAAATATCCTATTTCTAAAGATGAATGGAAAGCTGGTAATACAGCATACGACAATCTTTATAATAACTGGGATGGATCATTTGAATTTAGATATGACTGTTGTGGAGATTCAAAGGATGGTTCTGCGATTTCTAGTGATGAAGCAAAAGAAAAGATTCGTAAACAAAATAAACAAAATTGGAGAGACTTCTATGAATTTGTAATTACATCTTCTAATGAAGATTTTGTAGCTCATTTAGGCGATTGGTGCATTGTCAATTCGGTGTTGTATTTATACCTCTTCACACTTAGATATACAATGATTGACAATCGTTCAAAAAATGTATTCCCACATTGGGCAAAACATTATATTAGCAATGAAGAAGCTTCTACCCTTGGTGATAAAGCTAAGTATTACACTATAGATGATACGGCAGCTGCCATCCACAATGGATATAGATATGACTTGTGGGATTACGACAACGACACAGGACTTGGAATTAATAACAGCGGTGAGCTTACTATGTCTTACGGTAAAGAAGATACCGATTACAAAACAGATGGTGATCCAAGCTCTGGATACATCTTTAACGCTGCAGAATCTGTATTATGGTGTAGAATTCGTGATTTAATGCCGAAGCAACTTGCATCCTTATATCAGTCTGTAGATTCAAACTGTTGGAGTGATACTCATCTCATTAATGAGTTCGATGCTTGGCAGAATCAATTTCCAGAGGAATTATGGAGACTTCATTACGAAAGATTATATATTCGTACATATCAAGGTGTTATCTTTCCAGGAAAAACTGAAGTAACAAAGTCAGACAGATTCCTTAAAGAAATGATGAACGGACGTAAAAAATATCAGCGTAGACAGTGGGAACGTGATCAACATGCGTATATGGGAACAAAATTCCTTCACACTGATATTAAGTCTGACCAGATTATGTTCCGTTGTAATACTCCTAAAACAGCTGTTGTAAAACCAGATTATACATTAAGAATTGTTCCATACTCAGACATGTATATTTCTGTACTTTACGGTAATTCACCGGAAACAACTCAGATTCGTGCAAAAGCTGGACAGGAATATGAAATTACAACTAACTTAATTAATATGGATGATACTGCTATCCTTATTTATTGTGCGTCAAGGATTCAGGCATTGAATGATTTATCTGCTTGTTATATCCACGATAATGACTTCTCTAAGGCATCAAAGCTTAAAACTCTTATCATTGGCAACGAAACAAGTGGCTATCAGAATACGTTCTTAACCACTCTTAATATGGGTAACAATACACTTCTTGAGACTCTTAATATTAAGAACTGTCCAAATTTAACAGGATCTGTAAATCTTTCTGCATGTGAGAATCTTATTAATCTTTACGCACAGAATACTGCTATTACTTCTTTCCTGCTTGCTAATCACGGTAAGATTAAGAATGCATATTTACCTGCAACAATTAATACTCTTACGTTTAAAAATCTGAAAGACCTTACAAATCTTAATGTAGCATCTTATGATAATCTGCAGACATTTGTTTGCCAGAATTCTATTGTGGATGCACTTGAAATTATAAAAACTACTATTTCAACACTTAAGACCGTAAGTATCACAGGTATTGACTGGAATCTTGAAAATACTGATCTTTTAAAGAAATTAGCAAAGCTTGGTGGTATTGACGAAAATGGTATTACCATTGACCAGTCTGTATTAACAGGAACTATTCACATTCCAGTTATGCGTCAACAGGAGTATAAAGACTTTGTTGGAACTGATGACGAGCCAGGTATCTGGACGAATCTTACAATAACATATGATTCTATGATTGCACAGTTCAAAGTTTCATTTTTAAATGACGATTCCAACAAAACTGTGTTAGATATTCAGTATGTTGATAAAGGCTCATGCGCTGTAGATCCTACAACTCGTCAGGATGATCCTATAGCTATACCTATAAAACAAAGTACCATTGAAAATGATTTTACATTTAAGGGATGGGACACTGTTCTCTCAGATAAAATCTTTGCAGATAGAGTTATCAATGCAGTTTATACAAGTACAATCAGAAATTATACCGTAAAGTATAACTCTAAAGGTTTAACCTTACAGGAAACTGTAGCCCCATATGGAACTTATGTTAAATACGAGGGTGATACTCCTGTATACACAGCCGAGGAAGCTGCCTATAAATACAATTTATTTAAAGGATGGGACCAGTCCGGATATGTAAACGGTGATAAAACTGTAAACGCAGTGTTTGACACCTGTGAATATGTAGACGGATACTTCAATGATAAAGATCTCAAAGACCTGTCTCAGGTTGAGTTATATGCAATGATGAAAATGGGACTTGAGCAGAAAGTTCTGTCACTGAAAGACTCATTTGATTTTACACTTGGAGTTGACTTCCATTACAACGATATTGAGGAAGAAGAATTAATCTCTTCCACAACAGTATTTGACGGAACAAACCATATTGATACTGGAATCTCTATTATGGATAAGGATAAGGATTTCACATTTGCGATTGACTTTGAATTTGATAACGAGAACGCAACAGGTGCTACTTTGGCACAGTGTTTCCAGGGTGATGGTTCTAACGGATTCCGCTTATGGTATAGTCAGAGTTACAAATTCTCATGGGGAACTGATAGTGTGAATGCATCAAGCTCTGGTGGACGTGAAATTATTGTAATTCGTCATAAGGCAGGAAGTCAAAAGCTCTATGTATACAATTCTAATATGTCTGGAAATTCAATCTCTACTGCTACTCTTCAGGCAATCCGTATTCCCGAAATCACATCAACTCTTGTTTTTGGATGCTCAAAGGCAGATGATGGTGCTTATGAAAACTATGCAAAAGGCAAGATCCACTGGTGCAAACTGTGGTATTCAGACCTTGGTGAAGAACAATGTTCTGACATTGCAGCATGGATTCATGAAACAATTCCAATGGAAGTAGCTAAATTTAAAGCATACTACTTATCAAATGTCGCTTCTAAGAGAGCAAATGTAACATTTATTGCTTCAAATCTTCTTGGTTCTAAGAAAGCTTATAGTAACAAGTCTACAAATACCGGTGGATGGGCAGAATCTACGCTTAATACGTGGATGAACACTCGTATAACGAAAGCTATACCACCACTCTGGAAAGCACTGATTAAGCCTGTTAAAGTTAGTTCTTCTACTGGAAATAAATCGAATACAATATCAACATCTAATTGTCGTTTTTATGTACCAGCACTATATGACATTGATGCTTCTGCAGGAAGTGATCCGTATAGTTCTGAAACAAATGCAACAATTCAATATTATGTTGATAACGATTCAAGAAAGAAGGCAAGAACTTCAAGTCCAGATGTTTATGAGTCTTACTGGACTAGATCACCAAATGCTCAGGTATCTAACTGGGTTTACTCTGTAAGTGAGCAGGGTGATACATATGGATATTCTTATCCTGGACAGGAAAATGGAGTTCTTCTTATGTTTAGCATAACTTGTGAGGGGTAGGACAATCTACCTCTCTTTTTAACGAAGGGAGCCAACTCACATGTATTACAAAGTAACTAATTCAATGACACAAGATATTGTGGATGTCATTAAGAAAATTCACTATATACAGTACCAAGAGAAACATAAAATACTGATTTTATGTGACATCAAAATTGCACAGGCTATATTGTCTTCTGACGGTAAAAAAGGCTGGCATATTGAAGGGCTGTATAATTTTCCACTTGACAACACAATATACGAAATTGAGCCTATTTCACGATTAGAATACGAAGAAATAGATGCAAAATTACACGAGGTAGATTAACATGGCAAAATTACCAGTATTTTTTACTGCCTCAACAAAAGCGATTGCGGAAAAAGCAATTCAGCGAGGTATTTTAAAATATCCAGGGCTTTGCTATATAGAAGACGGAAATGTAATCGCATGGATGACTGAAGATAATGAGATCAGGTATACAAAAGGTGATAAACAAATCACTGACGTAAGATTTTCTGGATCAAATCTTCAGTTTTTTAATGAAAAGAAATTACTCTTCTCTTATGATCTATCCATGACAGACGAGGACAAGGACCATATTGTTGATGAAGTAAAACGACAAATCGGGCTTGATAGTTATATAAAATCCTCAGAGCTATCTACTATATTAGATAATATTATTGGAAATCTCGAAGATAAACAAACTGTTGTAGATTATATTAACAGTCTGTCTTATAGAAAGCTCACAGATAAACCAATTGAATATTTGATCGGATCTCTTACAGTACCGGTCACAATTTCGACTCTTGATGATGGAATTTATAAAATCAAGGGTCAATTTATTATTGGCGGTAATAGCACTACCGTTCACTCTTCTGCCGATGAAGTGTTCTTTTTAGTTTCACATGATGAAGATACTCACGGCACATCTATTACTCAATTCCAAGGCAATTCTATACTTCTCTATTTTATCCAACAAGACGGTGAATATGCAACTGATAAGTATGTAACTGAGAAATGGGTTAACGATCAGAATTTTATGTCTGCGGATTCTGCAAAACAATTTATTCAGGAACAGCTTGAACTGACTGTATCAGAACTTGTGGATAAAAAGATAGATGAAGCTTTAGATAAAAAAATCGGTGGACTTGAATCTGCTGATATTGCAAACATATTTAACTAAAATTCCAAAGGAGGAATAAATATAATGGCTAAATTACAGTTTATGACGATTAACAATCTTCAGGAGTTCTTAAATCTTCACAACGTACAGATTGATAAAAAGATTTCCGATGCTGTAGCAAACTCCATTAAAACTGTATCCCAGTCTGAGGATGGATACACAATTTACTTTTATACAAAACCAGCTCCAGTAACAGTAGATGAAGCTGTTTTTACTATTACTCTTCCACAGCCACTGACAAAAGCAGATAAAGTTAAGAATGCTGTTGCAGGACACATTGCAGGTCTTGACAAAGATGGTAATCTGGTAGATTCCGGAAAATCTGTTACAGACTTTGATGCTGCTGGTGCTGCAGATTCTGCAAAGGCAGAGGTGCTTGGAGTGATTGGTACCATCCCAGCTGATGCAACAGCAAAGAACGTTGTAGATTACATCAAAGAAGCCGTTACTGCTGGTGCATATAACGACACTCAGATTAAAGCAGACATCGCAGCAAACAAAGGAGCTATTGATACCCTAAACGGAACAGGCGATGGTTCTGTAAAGAAGGCTGTAGCTGACGCTGTAGCAAAAATCGTAGCAGAGGCTCCAGAAGCATATGATACTTTGAAAGAAATTTCTGATTGGATCACAACTCATACATCTGATGCTGCTACAATGAACAGCCAGATTAATACAAACAAGACAGATATTGCTAATCTGAAAACTTTGATTGGTACCTTACCTGACACAGCAACCTCTAAAGATATTGTAAGCTACATTGCTGAGTACGTATCTAAAGCTCTTGCTGATTCTGATCTCTCTCAGTATGCAACAGCTGAGGCTCTGAAAGCTTGCGTAGGTAGAGTAGATGCTATTGAGAAGAAAATTCCTACTCTTGAAGCAGCCGACACAGCTAATACAGAAGCCATTAATGGTGTTAAGACTAGAGTTGAAACCGTAGAAGGCAAAGTCAAAGCTATTGAAGATGATCTTGCAGTTGAGAAACCAAAGATTGCAAAAAATGCAACTGATATTGCAGCCTTACAAGGACTTGTTGGTGATGGTTATGAAGCTATTCCATCTGAAAAGATTCAGGCTCTTTTTAAAGTAACTGAATGATTATTGTAAAGGAGGGGAATTTCCCCTCCGTTTTTGAAAGGGCATAATGGACATGAAAACACAATTTCTTGATTATAGCGGATTAGGGGAGGCCGTAAATTTAATAAAAAATGTATTGCCGACCATAAAGAAATTCTTCCTTATGCTTCTTTAGGATCGTTCCCCTCACAAGGTATTATAGACGGAATCTATATAGATACAGCTACAAATTCAATTGACCGTGGTATGCCTGTTGAAGAAATAAAGGAAATATTAGGTCACGTAAAATTAGACACTACTCTCATTTATGCAAAAGTAAGTAAGGAAAATATTAAACACGATCACAGAAAATATATAATATAAAAACATAAACACTTATGAAAGGGGTGATTAAAAATATGAAAGAGCAATTTCTTAATTTATCTGGATTGACAGAGCTTGTAACATATATAAAATTATGTATTGCACAACACAAGATGATAATCCCAAGAGCCTCTTTCAGCTTGTTTCCTAAAACTGGGGACGAAAATAATATTTACATTGATACATCAACTAATTCAATCTATAGGTGGAATGATTCCGATAAATCGTTTGTTTTATTAGCCAAACCACCACGGAATATAAGCATATCTGAGGGTAAAAATAATGGTCAAATTACATTAAAAGTGGATGAAATTGAATCAAATGCTACTGTGCATGGTTTGAAGAGTGCAGCCTTTTCTAATGCTTCTTCTTTTGCCACATCTGCGCAGGGAGCTAAGGCAGATTCAGCAATTCAATCTATTACAATCGCCCCTGGTACAAATAATGGTACGGTAAAAATAACCGTAAATGGTGTGACAACGGATAATATTAAAGTCGCAGGTCTTGGATCTGCGGCTTTTTCAGATATAGCGGTATTTGCACCGGCAAAGCATACTCACAGTAAAAGTGATGTTGGACTTGGAAACGTAGATAATACCGCAGATATAGATAAAAGTGTTAAGTACGCAGGATCTTCTGGAAGTTCTAATACTGTTGTTTATACTGCTCTTACCAACACAGATTTGAATACATTACAGACTGAAGGTAAATGGTATTATGCAGGTGGAGGTAACACTTGTACAAACGTTCCTGTTGAATCTGCTGCGTTTGAATTATATGTAGGTCGTAATGCAAGTGGATGGCGTTATCAACAATTTACTGTGACGAGTGGAGAAATTTATATTCGTGTATTTGATTCTAGTAATTGGGGTAATTGGAGAAAACTTGCATTTACAAGCGATACTGTTACTGCTGCATCATCTGTTCCTTGGAGCGGTATCACAGGAAAACCATCAACATTTGCTCCTTCAAGTCATAATCATACGATTGCAAATATTACAGATATAGGAAAGGCTTCTGTTAATTTTGCAAATTCAGCAGGTTGTCCACAAGGATTTTCAAGCAGAACTACTACTGCTACATGGGGTAATCAAACAGGAACTGTTGTTACAGATTGGCATACTTCTAATGGTGGTGATATTGCATTTCGTGACAATAGCGGTCAATTAAACGTTGTTATTGATGGATTCTTTTATCAGAACGAAGGTAAAAATCTAGTTCTTGATTCTGGAAACTATTCTAATTATGCCGCAACTAAGATTCATACTCACACAATTTCCAATATTACAAATCTTCAAACAACTCTTGACGGTAAATCAAATACAAATCACACCCATGATTTAAACCAAATGATTAATACACTTACAAACGGTACGTCAGATCCAGCTGATACAGATTATTATATTGCTCAATATGCTGGTGGTGGATCAACTACCACAACTTATCATAGAAGACCACATTCTGCTTTATGGAATTATATAAAAAGTAAAGCAAATAGTGTATATCAGCCGAAGGGAAGCTATGCGGCATCCAGTCACACTCATGACGACCGGTATTATACTGAATCTGAGATTAATACGAAATTGGCTAGTAAATCAGACACCTCGCATACACATAATTATGTTGTTGGAAGCTATACTGGCAATGGTGGACAACAAAAACCAAATTATTTCGGAACAAATAAAGTTGGTTTCTTAATGATGAATACTACAGTAAATGGTGATTCTAATTATAAAGATTGGATTATCATGGATTGCTATGGTGGTAATGATATTGGTGGTAGTGTTGCACTTGGAGTTAATAGACAAAAGCTTGCAGCATATATTATGCGATCTGCTGCTGAAAGATCTAGTTGGGCTGAAAGTGCTGAATTGCTTCATACATTAAACTATACCTCATATACCGTAACAAAAACTGGTAGTGGCGCAAGTGGTACCTGGGGTATTAATATTACAGGATCTGCAGGTTCTTGTACTGGTAACGCAGCTACTGCATCCAATGCATCTAAAGTTAATGGTCATACTGTAAATTCCGATGTTCCATCTGGTGCTAAATTTACAGATACTAACACATGGAGACCACTCGGTACAACAGCAGATACAGCTTGTGCAGGTAATGATAATAGATTGTCTAATGCTCGTCCTGCTTCAGATGTTTACAGTTGGGCTAAAGCAAGCTCAAAACCTTCATATAGTTGGAGTGAAATAACCAGTAAACCCTCTACTTTCACACCGGCTTCACATACACACGCATATATACCTTTATCTGGAGGCACAATTACAGGTAGTATAATACGTAGTAGTGGAGGAAGTTGGATATCAGCTAGAAATAATGTAGCAGTTCGTGGTACTGCAACTACTAAAGATTCATGGAATCCTGTGGTTGGTCAAGCTACACCAAATGGATATTGGACAATTGGCAACTTAGCATCAAATGATAATTTAGCATTTAGCTATACTTCTAACACAAATTATAATGCCGGAAACAATTCGGCTACAACAGTGTATTTACCAGTGCAAGAAGGAACTATCATTACTTCTGCAACAATTGGATCTCAATCTGTAAAATATGCTACAAGCGCTGGTTCTGCCGGTTCCGTAGCATGGGGAAACGTAAGTGGTAAACCATCTAGTTATACTCCATCGTCACATACACATGATGATCGTTACTATACAGAAACAGAAATAAATACGAAGTTAGGAGCAAAACTTGGTGCAGTATCAGCAAACGGTTACTATGGTATGGCAAGACCAGATGGTAATACATCAGATTGGATACGTACTACAACAGCTGGTATTATACCATATCAGTCTGGCGGAGCCGGTGCAGGACATTGTGGACTTGGTACAAGTAGTTGGTATTTTAGTAATGCATATATTGATACGGTTAATTGTGTAAATACAAACGCAAGTGAACTAATTAGCACATCTTTAGAATATCGGTCTTGTAGAGGTGGAGAAGTAAATAGAGACTGGCGCTTTGGATCTGCTACTGGTTCCGGTGACCAAAACTGGTTCGGATTTTATGATTATACATATGGATATCATGGTGGTATATATGGTCCAGGTCATTCATTGAGAATGAGTGGAGAAATACAGTCAACTGCAGCAAACGGATTTAGAGCTGTACAAGGAAAATACGGCTTCATTATACGTAATGATGGGGCGAATGTTTATTTCATGATGACCGGGAACGGTGATCCATGGGGTGGATGGAATGACAATTATACAATTTTCACTCCAAATGGTGAATGGCAAGTAAAAAAATCTCCATATGATAATGGTATGTCTACAGCAAGAGGATATGTGGTAGTATCTGATTCAAATGATAATAGAGTTTATTCTATATCAAATTATAATGCAAATTATCTTAAAGTTAGATGTGGGCTTAATACATATCATTGTACATATTCTAATTCAGATATTAGATTGAAAAAAAATATTAACAATACATCAATTACCAATGCTCTTTCTGTTATTAATTCAATTAAAGTACGACAATTTGATTGGAAGGAAACAAATATACATCAGTCAATAGGATTCGTTGCAGATGAACTAGAAAAACTTGACCCTAATTTTTCACAAGGTGGTGGAGTTACAAAAGATGGTGGAATAGATGTTAAATCTGTAAATAGTTTTTATCTTCAAGGATATATAGTTAAAGCACTTCAAGAATTAAGCTCTCAGGTTTCAGATCTGAAACAAGAAAACAAACGACTCAAACAAAAACTAAATATGTGCAACTAAGGTTACTCTTAATTGAGTGACCTTTTATTTTTTTACTCAAAATTTGAAAGGAGCAATATATTATGATTATTTTAGGCAAAATTAAAGTTGATGACCAGGTATTTAAGTATTGTGAGATTTCTTATGAGCCATTTTATGTAACGATCATGTCTGAGGATGAAAAAGCAATTGTAGATCTGTTTAATAGTGCGAAGTCTATTATTGTAATGGATCAGTATGGTCTGGCAATCAAATCTATCACAAATTATTGCGGCGTTGAATCTTCTACCATAAAATATAACTTTTATCTGGATGAAGAGAACAACATGAAACCTGTAATTACCGTTCGTCTCAAGGCTGTTGATCTCAATGAAAAAATCAAATCTATTGAAGCTGCTATGGGTGAAGATACTGTTGACGAATCAAGTATGTCTCTTGAAGAGTACAGAGCATACAAAATTAAACAGTATGGTGTAGAATGCCAGGACAAAATTTATGCAGGTACTGATGTAGAGACAAGTTATGGAACAGAGCACTTCTCTGCCACAGGTGATGATCAGGCAAATATTAAAACTTTATCTGATGTTGCCATGGCAACAAAGGTATCTCTTCCATATCATGCAGATGGCTCACAGTGCAAAGTATATACCTATCAGGATATTATTAAAATTTACTGTGAGATTCAGAAACTCATTCTTGCAGAGACATCTTATTGTAATGCTTTGAATACATATGTAAGAGGACTTAATACCAAAGAACAGATTGCAGCTGTTAAATATGGTCAGGAAATTACAGATCAGGCAATTAAGACTAATATGGATACCGTAATTGCACAGGGAAATGCTGTAATGGAAGGTATTGTAAAGCAGTATCTTGAAACTGCAGTACCAGAAACTAAGACAGATGTTAAGGACACAGAAAATACTACAGATGGTACAGATAATATAGAAGATGCAGCTACAGAAAAATCATCTAAAAAGGCGTGATATAAATGAATAAATTAAAGCCATGGGCTAAATATTTATTTTTGTTTTACATGGGTGGTTCTATCTATTACTACATAGAAGTCCTGTTCAGAGGATATAGCTATTTAAGTATGTTTATTCTTGGTGGAATATGTTTCATTTATTGTGGGTTGCAAAATGAAAAAACTTCATGGGATTATCCGTTTTGGAAGCAATTAGCAAAATCTGAAGCATTTGTACTAATAGCAGAATTTTTGACAGGATGTGTTTTAAACTTATGGCTCGGTCTTGGAATTTGGGATTATAGTAATCTTCCTGGAAATATTCTCGGACAGACTTCTTGGCAGTTTGCATTACTCTTTTTGCCGGTATGTGCATTTGGAATTATCTTGGACGATTATCTAAGGTACTGGTTCTTTAATGAAGATGAACCACATTACAATTTTAAGCTTAAATAATCAATAGGGGTGGTATTATACCACCCTTTATTTTTATTCTTTTTTGTAATCAAGCATGTATGTAATTATTTCACCTATTGACATTTTATCAACTTGATCAGAAGTAATAAGATCATGTCCGGATTCAATTAACCCACGGATGTAATCGAATGCATGTAAATGTTGTATATATTCTCTCGCCTGAGAAATCGTAGTCATTCTCATATTTTTCATCTCAAATATTAAAATCTTAACTCCCTCTTCATTTTTATGTTTAAGTATAAAATTATTAATATCTGAGATACAGTCTGTATTCACTTCATCTTCTATAAAACTTTCATAATGATCAAGTCTTAGGCAAATCAATTTAACATAATTCTTGATTTCAAATTTTTCTTTCATATCAGTTGCCATTTTTTTATTACCATCCTTTTCTATTTTTTTTAAATTATACCAATTTTAATTAAATATTTCACTGGAAATATATGGTAATTGATCACTTCTAAAAGTTAACTCTAAATTCAATTCTAAGAAAGGAGTCACATCTTATGACAAAGACAGAAAAAGCTACTCAGTGGATGGAAGCAACAGCTCGAAACGATGCACATGGATATGATCAGACTTTTCGTTGGAACGAAAAAGGCGATTATGACTGCTCTTCTGCTGTTTACACTGCATGGGTCAATGCAGGTATTCCTGTAAAAGATTATTCATTTAAAACTTATGGCTGTGCTTATACTGGTGTTATGAAAGCAGTATTTACACATTTTAAATTTAAGGATGTAACCTCTAAAGTAAATCTTGCAACAGGAGCAGGTTTACAGCGTGGAGATATTTTACTTAATGAAAAACGTCATGTTGCAATGTATTGTGGTAATGGACTTGAAGTTGAAGCATCTATCAATGAAAATGGTAGAGCTACTGGAGGTAAACCTGGGGACCAGACTGGACGTGAATTCTTAATTCGCTCTTATAGAAATTATCCATGGAATGTTGTTCTCAGATATACTGAAGCAGCTGATGGTAATCCGCCTGTAACTACAAAAAATTATCTTGCTATGGGTGATAAAGGTGATGCAGTAAAAACAATGCAGACAATGCTTATTAAACTTGGTTATTCATGTGGAAAATATGGTGCTGATGGAGATTTTGGATCAGGATCATTAGCATCTGTAAAAGCGTTTCAGCGTGATAATGGGCTTGTTGCAGACGGTCTTTATGGTGAGGCTACAAAAGCTAAACTTACAACCTTATATAATGCTAAAATTAAAGCAGAATCGGCTCCAAAACCAAGTTCAAAGCCATCTATTGCATCATCTTCTAAAGTTGCTTCTGCACAGTCCTTTAATAAATCAATTGCTGGTACTTACAAGGTTAAAGCATCTAATGGTCTTAATCTTCGTTATAAACCAGGAGATACATCCAATTCAAATCTTATCATTACAATCCCTAATGGAAAATCTGTTGCAAATTATGGATACTACACTACCGTCAATGGAGTCAAATGGTATCTTGTTACATACAAAGATACACCTGGATTTGTTTCCAGTAGGTATCTTGTTAAATGATAGTACAGCACACAATGAATAAAGGGAGTGAGGATAAGGTGATTTAAATGGATAAGTTTGGTGGGATTAAAGAGAATGTAGAAGTTGTACGCAGTTTTGATTGGTGGACCGTTGTAATTGGAGTTTTGATTGCAATAGGTATTGTAATGCTATGCGTAAAAATTAAAGACTTCGTTGTTTCTACATTTGGAATTACTACAAAATCTGCTTTAGCTAAACAGGCACAAGAGGAACGTATCAAAGACTTGAATAATCAAATTATAGATTTACAGAAAGAAGTTCAACAGTTTAAGGATAATAGAACCAATGATAGAGAGCAGTCATTTGATATACAGAAACAATTAACCGACAGTCAGACGTTACTACAAAATTCAGTTGAGAATTTAAGGAAAATGTTAGTTAACAAAGAGATTAATGACATGCGTTGGGAAATTTTAGACTTTTCAAATGCTGTTATGAACGGTAGAGTATATAATAAAGAAATTTATGATCATATTTTTGATACACACACAGAATACGAACGTGTGTTAGAAGAAAATGGTCTCGAAAATGGAAAGGTTAATTCATCAATGCAATTTGTTCGTAATAAATACCTTGAACTGATGGAAAAAAGCTTTAAGCAGTAATTATACATATGGGGTAATAAGTTGTTATTATACAGCTTACTACCCCATTTTTTCGCGTTTTTATTTACATGATATATTATATATTGGAACAAATACCTGATCATTGATTTCGAGCCGTTTTGGATAATTATTGATGAGTGCATCATATATTTGAATTGCCATTTTTTCTGTTATCACAGTATCTTTTTTGATTGGAATTTTCTGGATAAGATTTTTCATAATTATTCTGGCATTTTCATTTTCATATATATATTCGTCTGCAGGTATTGGATTAATCATAATATCGACCTCCTATTGTAAATAATCGAACAATTGTTTGTTAAATGTTATTGTATAGAATATACGTTCGATTGTCAAGGCTTTATGTCGAATTATTGCAATTTATTTACCATGATTTTTCTATACTTCTGCTGCTATGTATGGTATTATCATATTTGTAACTAACATTTCAATTTTAATAAGACTCCAGCACGATTTAAATTGGCCTGCGCGCTGGAGTCTTGTATATGTAAAATTTATTCATTCCGCAACTTGAATAGTCCTTATAATAATCAGAACTTAAAAGTACAAATTCCATACTTTTCTCCTAATAAAGTAAAAACCTCTTATATTTGCAAAGAAGAAGATTTTTTCAAACCTAATATTGCAAAAATGCGTGATGATCTATATAATAAATATAGAAATCCAAAAACTTCTTGACAAACAAGATAAAAAGTTATATACTGCAATATATAAAAAATTAGAGAAAACTAAATAAAGTGCTTTTTGGGTATAGGAGCAAATGAGCCAGCCTATATTTGGAAAGAACACTTTCAAAAAGGACATCCTACGAGGTGTCCTTTTTGTATTGTTTTTATATTAAACTATATAACAAAGCCCAGCGATCCACACGGACAACTGGGCTTTTATTGTTACTATTCCTCATCATATTCCAGACTCATATTTTCCTCTTATTCTTTTATAAATGTTGTCATAATAGATGCTGTATACCCTGATTCATCACCGTTACATTCCTGAATAATATATGTACCAAGCTTATATTTGTCTGAGAGAGCTTGTATTGTTTCATTCACTGTTTTAAATGCTCCAAGAATTTTCTTATTTTTCAGTGCTATAAAGGATTTTCCATATTTATTATATAGATCCTGGTATATACTTACAAAATATTTGAAATCATTTAATCTGTCTTGTTCTGTATATGTGTCCATATTGTCAACCCTCCAATCTGTTCTTTTCTACTAATATATTACTATATTTTACTGTATATTTCTATGTACAATGTGGTCTAATGACCATAATAAAAGCCCAGGCATTCACCCAGGCTTTATAGTGTGTTATTAATCTACCGTTGGCTTCGGCTTGGACATAAGCTCCTTCAGTTCGTCAATTGTGTAACCGTTAGAATCCATGAGATTTGCAAGTTCTGTAAGCTGCGCTGCACGTTCGGCTTTGGACTTCTGGGCTTTTAAAATAGCAAGTTCTTTATCAATATTTTTCTTCTGTTCTGATAATACATTAATCTTCTCAGTTAATTTTTTAATTTCTTCATCAATTTTTGTAAGTTTTGAATTAAGCACTTCTTCTTTTGTTCGTCTTGTTCTTGCTGCCATAATAAAATTCCTCCTATTGGATAATTTTATAATTATACTACTCCATAACAACTAAAGTTTCAAGATAATTTTGAAATTAATGGCATATTTTTAAATAATAATATATGGCACTCATTGTATAAAAATTTTTTCTATTGTCATATACCATTGAGTCTATTTCTCTACCGCAAAAATTTATTCCATGTTTTTTATAAAAACTAATTATGTTACTTCTTAATCCCCAATTTTCTTTTCTAATCGACAAATAATCAATACCAATATCTTTTATGTCTTGTTTATAATATCTGTCAATTGCGTATTCAACTATTTTATCAAGCATTTCATTTGTGTTATATTCTACATCAGAGTTAAGATTCATCATTTCTAGTGGAGATAATTTTTCTCTTACTCTTCCATAACCAATATAACGTATTTCACTATTATGCAATTTGCACTTGTGTATAGGACATATCGGTAACATTCGTATTTGATGTATATTATGCCAATATGCTTCTCCATATTTTTTACGATCCTCAATAATACACATTGGACAATATTTCAATTGTCTATTTTCGCTACGTGGTCTTCTTATATTAAGCTCTGTTTTATAGCAGTCCGTTTTTAAATTATAAAGGAATTCATTAGCATAGTCATTTGAACAATACCCTGTATAAACATAAAACATTGTATGATGTTTTAACAGATTTTCTATTGATATAACTTTCTCAATATTATTTTCGGTATCTTTATTAATATTTCCAATAAATAATTTACTAATAACATTTGTACTGTTTACAAATAGTTCTTTTGCAATCTCATGCTCTCTCCATATACCGCTACTTATAAGATATCTACAGAACCAGCTGTAAACTGTTTCGTCATCATAGATGCTAGGAAATCTGTTTGTCATATTTTTATTTCCTCCACTATAATTGATTGTTTAAGCAGTTTTATAAAATCAATATTTTTTTCCTTAGATATTTTCAATATCGTTTCAATGTTATTAAACTCTTTTATTACGCAATCTTGTGTGATATTATTTGTTCTATCAGATATTATGTGTTTATTTTTCTTTTTATCGACTTTGTTAATGCTTGGTTGTATAAATTTGTGATACATTTCAATCCTATTTTGGTATGCTTCATTCAATATATTAATATTAATTTTACTAACTCCTGACATTATAGCAATTTCCTGAGCATCGTGTAATAATGATATTACAATTGAAATGTTACCGCAGGAATGGTCATATATCCATTTATAAAACTCTTCATTTATTGTTGCATTTTTTATAGTATATTGATATCTAAATAATATATTGCATATGTTTTTAAAGTACTCATCATAAGAAAGTGCTGTATATTTAAGCCCCATAGTTCTTCTTGCAAGATGTTCGGCACCCTCGAAAAACAATACACTTTCCGGAGTACCAACCATACAAATACTTATTCCGCTATTGTTGATAAGCTGTGTAAGAAATCCTATTATATTTTTACCGTTTTTTGAGTTTGCAACATTTTGTATCTCATCAATGATAAGAACACCTATATTATTTATTGCTATTGTACTTATTTGGCTTATGAGGGCATCTGTAGTACATTTATCAATAATTTTCCCATTTAAATATTGTGTTTTAAGCATACTGTTTATCTTCATCAAAATTTCGATCGCAAGACCTTTTACAGATGAATCAAATGGACATTGTACAGTTACAAATGGAATTATATCTGAGAATAAATTGCAATCAAATTTACAATTTTCAACAATAACATCTACTGCCCTGTTAACGGCTGTACTTTTACCAATACCTGAACTCCCTATTATTGTAAATGAATCAGATCCGCCAATTATACTATTAGAGTTTCCTGTTAAAAATCTTTTGTAATTTTCGTATCTTTGTTGTGATGCCAATTTTGAACTCTTCTTTTTTAGTGAGTGATATAAAGACAAATATAATTTATTATAAATCTCTATGGACATTTTAGATGGAATGTAAATATCATATAGATTTGATAAAGCAATCAGTTTCTCTCCAACATCCATATTTTTAACCTCTTCATATTTGGGGACAATAGACAAAGTTTTTACAAGTTCATCTCCTGATAACATTTTTGGTAATATTTTTGTATAATCATCCATTTAAGATATCCTCCGTGAAATCAATATGATATTTTCTTTTAGCTCTATTTTTGACAGATGTAGTATATTTTGTATTTAATTTTTGAGGATATTGTACATTAGCTACTATCTCTTCCAAAGAATTTGCCAAGTCAATTTGTGCCTGAGTGTTACTATTA
Organism: Ruminococcus sp. RTP21484sp1_RTP21277st1_D2_RTP21277_210401; assembly: GCF_040924225.1. Taxonomy (NCBI): domain Bacteria; kingdom Bacillati; phylum Bacillota; class Clostridia; order Eubacteriales; family Oscillospiraceae; genus Ruminococcus; species Ruminococcus sp. RTP21484sp1_RTP21277st1_D2_RTP21277_210401. The sequence goes on from NZ_JBCOMJ010000003.1 coordinate 230,491, forward strand.
CAATGACTATTTACGAGTTTTCGATGCTCTTTTTCAATCAATTCTACATCAGTTAACTCTTTTCCATCATATCTACTTTCAATCAATTTAAACTGTATATAACACCCATTTTCTATAAGCCATATATAGCTTACGTTATCTGGATTATAAGCAACTGTTACTTCCCCACCAACCAAATATTTTTCAACATAATTCTCATTTTTGTACCTCATTTTATTCACTTTAAGTCCAAATCTGCTAAATACGCCAGTGGTCCTTGGAAGTAATGTGAGCATAATTTGTTTTAATGTTACCGGTATTAAGTTAGCTCCTGGAAGTAATTTGTTATATTCAAAAATTCTATTCGCATATGGCTCAATATTGTTTTTTATCATACCTTCTGTATAAGGGAAATTCTTTAAAATGCGCTGCGAATTATAATATACAATACATCGCACTATGATTTTTTCAAAATCTTCTATTGTTAAACATGCATCTTTTCTATAATCATGTACGCCTCTTTCAAGAAAATCAGGTTCAACTATACCTTTATTTTTCAAATAAGGTTTGTATGTTTCTTGAATGATATTAAAAAATTTTTCTACAACACCTTTTAACTCAGGGCGGTATGGTGGCAAATTTTTTAGTGTAACTCCAAGTTCAGTTATTTGCTCGAAATTTTCAGATACATACTCTTTACCCATATCGGTTACAAATGTCCCTGGAATTTCAGATATGTTCCACTGATCATCGTTTATGAATATACCAAGTTCTTCACAATGTTTCTTTTTATTGGATACCATATTTTGCATAAGCACCTTTAAACTATAAATGCCACCTTCCCAAGTTAATGCATAGCCATAACAAAAACTGCTATATGCGTCTATACAAACTGTTAATATAGGTCTTCCAACTAAACTGTTTGTTTCATCTATAAGATATATATCACATACCGTAGAGTCAAGTAATCCGGTACCAACTGCCGGTGCAAATTCCTGTACTCCATCGCCTAATAATGGTCTTTTATTTCTTTGGTAATTACTTAAACCATCTCTTGAGATGTAAAAAGCTTGCATATTTTTTGTCTTACGATAAAAGTAGCGGAACTGATAAAAAGATGGAATATTTGATTGTAGCTTGCCATTTATATCGCAATATTTTTCTTTCAGCATAAATAAGTAAGAAGACTTTAAACTATATCTGTTTGTACTATAAAAATATTTATTTAAAGCCCATCTCATATTTTTTTCATCTTGTGTAAGTGATTTTTCTGTAATGTTACTCTTAGGTGCAAGTACACAAATATTTTGGAAAATAAGATACTTATAAAAGTAATTTCTAAGAGACTGTTTGCTTATATTTCTTTCCTGACATACTTGATTAAACAATAATGTTCGTTTATATTTATCGTCCATAAAGGAAAGTAATGGAGCAATCATGTTGTACCGATCGTATGCTATCTTTTTATTATGCTCCGAAGCTTCTGATATGTCGAATACAGGCTCATTTGTCTCTTGCATGAGTAAATCCTCATCACACAAAATAGCGTCCTTAAAATCCATTTTATGCACTGTATACGGCATTTTGGTTTTTAAGCAATCAATAATAAAAACTGATTGATCAGATTCTTTTAAAACTCTTACTATTGTATCTTTGTATTTATACAATTTATTCTTCATCAATAACAATCCCCCAATCTGACACACCATGCGTCTTCCAGTACTCTCTGGAACCGTCTAGTAATCTAATAGTCATCGGTTTTTGTAATAGTTTTCTTTCTATACATTCACGGACCATTAGGTCACCTGTATCTTTTACGCATACAAAGTCTGATGTGTAAGTTCTTTCTGGATATTTATCATCCTTATATCCATCAAGGTCTACATTTACTCGTATACTGATTATGCTTTGATCTTTTTCTAGTTTCATTGCATAGGCATATTGAATCTTGCTGTAGGTTATGCATACGCCATCACATTTGCATAAATATAATTTTGTTGCAGCTACTTTTGAATTTTTATTCCGCATTATTTTACCCCCTATTTTTGAAATGGTTTTTCCTAAAAACGGCTATTTTTTTGCTAAAAACGAATGATTTTTTCCTAAAAACGCATTTTTATGGTTATTTTCATTTTTAGTATTTCGTTTTTAGAAAAAATAAAGTACTCGCAAACCCAGTAAAATCAATGGTTTGCGGATTTTCCTAAAAACGTTTCCTAAAAACGAGGTTAAAAATACTATGTCGAAGGGCAATTGTTTTTAGCCTTTTTTGAGGCAAAAATTTTATTCTTTTATTCCGGTCAAAATTTGCTCTGACGCAAGATTTTCCTCTTTTGTGCATGTTAACTTGACTACAATAAAATCACAATTTTATCGGGAAAATGACCCACTTAAATCCC
>NZ_JBCOMJ010000004.1:0-229378 GCF_040924225.1 Ruminococcus sp. RTP21484sp1_RTP21277st1_D2_RTP21277_210401
TATTAGACTCAACTGACGGAACAGCAGGTCTTACACCTTACGGTAAGACAATAAATGTAGTGACTTTCAAGTCACACGAAGCAATTCGCATCACTATGCAATATTATACGTTCCACATCCTTCACATTCTCGAACATTTGTTCTTTCTCGTTTATTATAGCCATTTCAAACCAGAATGTAAAGTGGTAATCTTCACCAGAGCATTTTTACCCCCAAATATCGGGACGAAACTTCCTCTTTTATACTTAAAACTGCCCCAGTTTTAACAAGGAAATTTGCCCCACCTGCTAGAGAACGATACACTTCTCTCTGTATGCACCAATACAAGAGAGGAGGTTTGAAAGAAGGTGTATGATTTGCAAGATTGGGCAGCTGTTCAGCGAGTTTATAAACAGACAAGATCAAAACGAGCAACTGCAAAAATACTTGGAATGTCCAGAAATACTGTTAGGAGTCTTTTAGAAGAAAAAGAGACATCTGTGTATAAACGTCCAGTTTATAATAGCAAGATTGATGATTTCAAAAACAGATCATCGAATGGCGATGCGAACCGTTTCTTTTAAATGGAACACGGATCTTTAGAGAATTGAAAGCAAGAGATTATACAAGAAGCATTAGTCCCGTTTATCGGTATCTGTCGAAAATTGATGAGGATTTCAAAGACCACATCAGTTCCAAAGCTAACTGTTAGACATGCCCTGCTTATGGCAAGACATCTGGGAACAGAACTTAATGCTTGTCCCTGCTACTGACCGCGCAAGAGATAAAAATCAAGAGACCATTCAACTAAATCAAATTTGCTCATTCTTTTTTCTCCTTTTCAGTAGCGGCAGTGTCAAATTTTACTACCCCACAATTACAGAGTATCCATAGATTTCTTTTTATTGTTTGATTTATGAACCGGCAATTCATCATACATTGCCTTGAAGAGTCCAGCCAGGTATTCTTTACTGTCCACGTTTTCTACTAACAGCATCTCTTTTGCCCCTTCATATGGTAATTCATAAATCGCAGTTGTCATATAAGAAACTGCAGATTTTGTCGGTTTCACAAGTAACCTGTCATCGTATATGCCTCCGGCAATTCTGCCCCGATAATATATGATATACTCTCCCATCATTGCACGATAATTAATTTCTTCTAAACCAGATAACTGCTCTAATATAAATTGTAAATATTCTTTGCTAGAAGCCATGTTTTTGTCCTTTCAAATACCTGCATTTTCCCATTATACCGTAATCTCAATTTGATTATCCTCAACCGCAACAATGCAGCTTTCGTAATATCCGTCCCCCGTAGTCCGAGGTCCACTAATAACCTCATAACCATCCGCTTTTAGTTCTGCCGTCAATACATCCACTTTTTCCATACTTCCTACGCTAAAAGCTATATGTGAATATCCAGTACGAGCTAGTTTCTTCGGCAAATCAGCCAGTTTCGGTATATGCATGATTTCAATACGTGCACCATCATCAAATGTAAGAAAATAAGAACAAAAGCCTGTTTTCTGATTATGATATCCATCATTTGATTTTGCTCCCAGATATTCCATAAAGATTTTTTTTGTCTTTTCCAGATCATTTACATAAAGTGCAACATGTTCAATTCTCATGATGATTCCTCCAATTCTGCATTGATAACTTTCCATGCGTCATCAGTAGCGGTATTCTCGTTTATCAAAGTTTTTTTGTCCTCTGAGGTATCCTCACCAGACGAAATCCCCGTATCCGTGGAAGGGATAATCTCAACCGATTCCAACGAATTTTCTATGTTAGAAGTGTTTTGTCCATCTTTATTAGAAGACGGCAATTTTCCACAGGCTGAAAGGGAAAATGACAACATTGCTATGGTAAGTGTTTCTTAATAATATCGCCCCCTTTCATGAGAAATTTTTATTTAACATACAGCTTATCTCTTAGATAAGAATGCTTATTCCCAACGGAAGAAGCACACAGCAAGAATCGTGCACAGTGCGGCAACTCCAACCATTACACAAATTGGTAGTAAGGTGCTTCCCGTACTGATACCCAAAAATGTATTCTTCATTATGGTAAGTCCCTGTGTTAACGGAAAAACACTGACAATCTTCTGCATTGCATTCGGCATGACCTCAATCGGCAGGGTTGTGCCAGAAAAGATCAGCATCGGGAAATAGAGAATCGAAGCAATGACACTGGCCTGCTTGGTATCCTTCGCCACGTCGCCTGCCAGCATACCGATAGATTGCGTTGAAAGCATGGTAAGTGCCCAGCTTCCAAGAAAAGCAAGAAGTGAGCCGCGTAGCCGCACTCCCCACAAAAGCGCTACAACTGACAGTGTTGCAAGAGACACAGCACAGTAGACAATATACATGGACAATTCGACACCCAAAACGAACACCGGGCTGACCGGTGTGACACGTAGCCGTTTAAGAATCTTCATTTCTCGTAAGCCCGATACGGCTAACGGCAGCCCCATCAATCCACTTGCACAAATGGCAATCGCGCTGACTGCTCCGAAAGACTGTTCCAGGAATGTATAGTCTGCACCGTCATAGGCAGGCTTTGTTCCGTAAATGATGCCAAGGATGATAAAGATCACAAGCGGCATAATGACGGCGAAAATCACCATATTCATATCCCGCACGCTGAGCTTCAGCTCCGTTTTAAGATATGTAAAAAAGCGTTTCATGCGTCCACCTCCTCATCCGAAAGTTGCAAATAAGCATCCTCAAAGTGTTCGCAGCCACATTGCTGCTTTGCCTGCTCCACGGTTCCGCGGAAAACGGGCGTACCCTTTTTCAAAATGCAGATTTCATCACACAACGCCTCTACTTCATCCATAAAATGGGAAGTCAAGAAAATCGTAAGCCCCTGTTCTTTCAAGGATTTAAGTGTTTTCCACACACCGCGCCTTGCTTTCGCATCAAGACCAGTAGTCAATTCGTCAAGAAACACAAGATCCGGCTGTGGAATCAGTGCCAGCACGATAAAAAGTCGCTGACGTTCGCCACCCGATAGACCTTTAACCGGCGTGTTTTCCTTATCACCAATACCGAACTGCTCACATAACTTGTGCCAATCGGCAGGATTGCGATAGAGGCTTGCAGTTTCATCGCAAAGCTCGGAAACTCTGATCTCCTTATTGCTTTTAACCAAATATCATTCTATAATGAAAATTATCAATTACCATATATATGTTATGGAGGGTGCGGATTATGAACGAAGAATTATTTAACGAAGCAACGAAATCAAATGTTCTCACGAAGAAACTGATTGACCAGCTTCTGGAGAGCATGACCTACAGCAGCATCTCTTTTATCAACTGGACCATTGAGACCTTGTCACTGATCAAGGCCCGTCTGCAGCGCGGGGACCGGATCACAGACGAAGTCAGCGGGGAAGTTTACACCTTGTATTCTTTCCAGCAGTTTGTGGAGAAGAATTTCTCTTCTTACATAGCAAGCCAGGTGTTTAAAGAGACTTCTAAGCCTGAGAAAATTTACTTCTCACTGAAACCATGTGAAGAAGGCTACTCTCTGATGGCAGCTGACTCAGACAGCAATAAGACATATGCCTGGATTTCCAGCCTGAGCAAACGATTCTCACTGGTAGAAATGATCGCTACCGGAATTGTATATGTGAAAGATACTCGTACCAATACCTATCAGCCATTTATTTCCGGAAAGGGGAAATATTGTAAGTATGATAAGGAAAAGGGAATTCTGGTAGAAATCTAACCAAAATGGACACAGATCACAATGCCATTACTGGAGGTTCAGTAATAAAGACATTGCAGTCTGTGTCCATTTTTCATCAGATCCTATTGTTCAAAAATATCTTCCCGGGTAATATTTTTCGCCCACTCTCCCTTTCGGTAATGATGGAAAACCCAGGGCCATTTCACGAATTCGTCTGTACAGAGCAGAAAGTAAACCCACAACACTGGAAGCTTCAGTACAAAGGCAGCGAAGAAACCTAGCGGCACCGCATATACCCACATATCTACCGTGTCACAGATTAAGCCAAATTTCGTATCGCCCCCTGCCCGAAAGACACCTGCAATCAGCGCAGTATTTACTGCGGATCCCATAATATAGTAGGTGTTAATGAGAAGCATGTATTTCAGATAATGCATAGCGGTGTCATTCAGGGAAGCAAATTTCATCACAAAAGGAGTGATGGCAAGGACGATCAGCCCTCCAAGTGCACCGGTGATCACAGTCAGCTTCAGCATTCTGGAAGCGTATCGTCTGGATTTTTCCAGGTCTCCTTTTCCCATGATCTGCCCAAGAAGAATGGTTCCCGCACTTGCAATGGCAAAACAGAATACAGAGCCAATGTTCCGCACCACAGTAACCAGGGAATTAGCGGCCACCGCGTCAGTGCCAAGGTGTCCCAGGATTACAGAATACATGGAAAAAGCAACGCTCCAGGACAGGTCGTTTCCAAGTGCCGGAAGTGACAAACGGATAAAGTCCTGAAACAATACTTTACTGCGAAGGAACATATATGCCAGATTCAGCTTCACATTTTTACTAAAGGAAGATACAACCACACAGCCAATCAGCTGGATCAGTCTTGATGCAGCGGTGGCGATTGCAACGTCGGTTGCACCAAGCTTCGGAGCACCGAACAGGCCGAAGATAAAAACTGCATTTAGGAATATATTCAGAATAAATGCCAGCATATTCAGCGCCATACTGATGGTTACTCTTCCAATACTTCGAAGAACTGCCAGATAGATCTCCGAGATTCCCCAGCAGATATAGGTAACGCCCATAATGCGGATATAGGAGGAACCAATGGTGATCAGCTCAGGATCATTGGTAAATAGCCTCAGCATCATCTGAGGCGCAGTAAATGCAACCAGGGCAACCAACAGGGAAATCAACACAGAGAAACGAAGTGCGATTCCCTCTACTACATGAATCGCCTGAAAATCCTTTTTACCGGCATATTGGGAGCACAAAAGAGAGGCTCCGGTACCGATGCCATAATACACCATAAATAAAATATTGGAATAATTGGCTGCCAGGGATACCGCCGAAATAGCGGACTGCCCCACGTAATTCAACATGATCACATCCGCTGAATTCACAGCCGCACTGAGCAGATTCTGTATAATAATTGGAACCGCCAGCCGGAAAATCTGCGGATAAAAATCATCTTTTCCAATTGAAAGTATTCTTTTCATTTTCCCTCCTTAGTAAATACCTATATTTAAATAAACTATTTGGTATTATACTGTTTTTCTGTCCCAAAAGCTATCCCTTTTCTGACAGAAAATAACAATATTTTGACATTAAAAAGGCACTGTCTGGGACAAACATGCCAGACAGTGCCTGTAAAATCTTTCTATTAAATAACTTTTAGTAAAGGATCTCCTTCTCTTACATACAATGGCAGACTGAAGTAATCAAAGGTTCCGGTATGCCACTGGTTTCCCTGTGCAGGTTCTTTGGTAAGAAGATGTACCCAGTTTCCTTCTGGAAGATAAAAATCCTGTTTTCCATCTGAGGAAAATACAGGTGCAACCAGAATGCGGTCTCCCAACATATATTGCTGATCCAGATATGCGCAGTTTCTGTCTTTTGGGTATTGCATGTGCATTGGACGCATTACGGGAAGCCCTTTTTCATGGGCAGTCTGTGCAAGGCTGTAAATATAAGGCATAAGCTTCCATTTCAGCTCGGTAAAGTATTTCAGAACCTCACAGGCCTCTTCATCATAATTCCATGGAACACGATAAGAACTGGATCCGTGTAAACGACTGTGGGAAGATAAAAGTCCGAAAGCCACCCACCTTTTGTACAGATCAGCTGAGCCATCATCCTCGAAGCCGCCAATATCGTGGCTCCAGAAGCCAAAGCCGCTGTCCATAAGGGAAAGCCCGCCCCTTAAGGTTTCGGCCATGGAAATATACTGGCTGGTTGAATCTCCGCCCCAGTGTACTGGAAATTTTTGTCCGCCTGGTGCTGCACTTCGTGCAAAAAGAACAGCTTCGCTTTCTCCTTTTTCTTTTTTCAGAAGCTCAAATACGCACTGGTTATAAAGATACGTGTAATAATTATGCATTTTTTCCGGATCAGAGCCGTCGAACCATTTTACATTGGTAGGAACACGTTCTCCGAAATCTGTTTTGAAACAATCCACTCCCACATCCAGAAGTGCTTTCAGCTTACTCTGGTACCAGCTGCATGCATCTGGATTGGTAAAGTCTACCAGTCCCATACCAGCCTGCCACATATCCCACTGCCAAACTCTTCCATTGTCTTTCATCAGAAGATAGCCCTTTTCCATGGCTTCTCCAAACAGAGGCGACTTCTGTGCAATATAGGGATTGATCCAAACACAGATTTTTAAGCCTCGCTTATGAAAACGTTCCAGCATACCTGCCGGATCCGGGAACATATCTTTATCCCAGGTGAAGTTGCACCATTCGAAGCCTTTCATCCAGAAACAGTCAAAATGGAAAACAGAAAGAGGAATATGGCGCTGTTCAAATCCATCAATAAAGCTGTTTACCGTAGCCTCGTCGTAGTTGGTGGTAAAGGATGTGGTAAGCCATAAGCCAAAGGACCACTTAGGCGGCAATGCCGGTCTTCCGGTAAGGGCTGTGTATTTTTCTATAATTTCCAAAGGGGTAGGACCATAAATAACAAAGTATTCCAGTTCCTCATCTTCTACAGAAAACTGTACGGTTTCCACCTTCTCACTACCTACCTCGAAGCTGACACGTCCCGGATGATTGACAAAGACGCCATAGCCTTTGGTCGTATAATAGAACGGAATATTCTTATAGGAAATTTCACTGGCTGTACCGCCATCCTCATTCCAGATATCCACGGTCTGGCCATTTTTTACCATAGGGGTAAACCGTTCCCCAAGGCCATAAACCAGCTCGCCAACACCTAAATTAAGTCCGGAGACCAGATAGTTCATGCCTTGTTTGTGATGCATCATTCCCGTAGTTTTGCTCTTGATACAGGTAAGCTCCCTTCCATCTCCATAAAACTTCATTTCAGGGGAACCAGTTTCAAATTCCAGGGAAAGCTTTCCTGACTTTAACGTCCATTTTTCTTTGCCGGAAGCTTTCTCACATTTACGTTCCGGACTTTTATCTAAATCACCATACAATTCAAATGATGGGCTTTTTACGTAATTTCCAGCGTGATTTACCATGTGGATTCCCAAAATGTCCTTTGCTGGTGCGGTGAAGGTATAGGTCATCATTCCAATGTTTAAGGTATCCCCGCGTCCCTGGATTTGTTTATAGGGGGCAAAAGCCAGGAGTTCGTTTTCCCGCTCTTCTACCTCATAAATGTCTCTTACATAATCAGCCTGAAATTCATCTCTCACAAGCCAGAAGCCATTGGTAAACTTCATCTTCCATTCCTCCTTTGAAAATCGGTCAGCCTTTTACGGCTCCAGCTACAACACCCTTGATAATAGATTTCTGGAAAATCAGATACAGGATCAGCGCTGGGATAATGATCAGGATCGCAGCAGACATAATGTTCTGCCATTCCATTTTGTACTGTCCCATAAAGCTGTAGGCTGCAAGCTGCAGGGTTTTGCTGCTCTTTCTTCCGCCCAGCATAAGAAGGGGAAGAAGAAAGTCATTCCAGATCCACATTACATTGATGATCGTAACCGTCGCAGTACAGGATTTCAGCATTGGAAAAATAATACGGGTAAAAAGCTGAAACTGGTTGCAGCCGTCAATAAGTGCGCTCTCTTCCAGTTCCAGGGGAATGCCCTTGGCAAAGCCCTGATACAGGAAAATACTCATTGGGGCACCAAGCCCCCAGTAAATAATGGCAAGTCCCCATATTTTCCCATTGATATGTAAAGTGGTGGCTACATTTACCAGAGTAAGCATAAAGGACTGGAACGGGATCATCATAGGCGCAATGCAGAACAGGAAACAGAAACGGCTGTAGCGTGTTTTCACACGTGCCATTTTATAGCCTCCCATGGAAGCGATCACGATAATGCCGAGAGTTCCTATTACTGTGGCGATGAGTGTATTCAAAAAAGTAGCTGGATATTTCATATCATGAAATACATTTTTTATATTGTCAAGAGTAAAAGCAGATGGAAGGCTCATAACATCTGTCATGATTTCCTGATAGCTTTTAAAGGCATTGATTCCCACCAGGAAAAGAGGGGAAAGATATAAAAGCAGAAAAAGGATCAGGAATAACTGTATCACACCGTGAAGTGCTTTGCTTTTTTTACTCATGCCTCTACCTCCTTGCCTTTAAAGAAATTAACCTGAATTACGGAGATCACCAGAACGATGATAAAAAGAATTACACTTTTGGCGCTTCCATATCCATAGCGGCTGTTGTTAAATGCAGTGTTGTAAATATCAAGTGCAATTGACGTAGTAGATGTTCCCGGACCGCCGCCTGTCAAGCTGAAGATCAATTCAAACATTTTTAAGGAATTGGCAACAGAATGGAACATGCAGAAGGAAATGGACGGCATGATCAGCGGGATAGTAATTGAGAAAAATCTGCGGACTGCTCCTGCCCCATCCAGGTCTGCGGATTCATTTAGTTCCGTTGGTACTCCCTGCATACCTGCAACGTAGATCAGGATATAAAAGCCAAGGCTCTGCCAAACAGAAACAATGATGGTGGAGAACACAGCCAGTTGGGAGTCTCCCAGCCAGCTAAGACCGAAAATTCCCCATCCGGTTATGGACATAAGTGCTTCAAATACTCTGGTACAGATAAATTTCCAGATAAATCCAATGATAACAAGGCTTATGATATTGGGAATATAAAAAGCGGCTCTGAAAAATCCTCTGCCTTTGATCTTGGATTCCAGAAGTGCGGCAAAAAAAATGGCAAGTACATTTACGATCAGTACTGTTCCAATGGCATAGATAAAGGTATATTTCAGCGCACTGACAAAGGCTGGATCATTGGTAAAAAGCCGGATATAATTTTCGAGTCCGATAAATTCCGATGTTTTTCCAATACCGTTCCATTTACGGAAGGAATAATAAATACACATAACGAAAGGAATTCCTACAAACAGCGTGATGAAGAAAACTGCAGGGGCTACATATCCTGCGAATTCCAATGCTGTTTTTCTGGCCCTTCGTTTCTGGCTGTTTGCCTGCATAAAGAAACCTCCTGTCCTTTTCGGAAAAACAGGGCTGCCGAAATTGTCAGCCGCCCTGTTTTCGTTTTTATTCACGCGATCATTTTATAATAAATTACATTGCATCGTAAGCATCAACAAATAACTGGGTAAGAACCTCTTTTGTCTCGTCGCGGTCTGCATTTCCTGCAACATAGTTCTGGAATGCGGTACCAAATGGCTCTTCTACACCTTCTGGTCCTTTAAAGATCCACCATGGACATGTTACGGAATTATCCTGTGCAGCTGCTGTTTCTGCTGCAAGCTGTGTATCAGGTGCATCTGCTCCGGTAAGTGGGGAGATATCGCCGATAACTGATGGAACCCAGCTTCTTCCATAATCAGAAGTACACATGTAGTTCAGGAAATCAAGAACCGTATCAAGATTTTCGGAATCTTTTGCTACACGGAAGGTAAGGTTGGACTCAACTGCGAGAACTGCTTTTTCGTCCATGCGGGGCATATAAACATAACCCATATCAATATCAGGGGCAATGGCGCGGATACTTGCCTCGTCCCAGGAGCCATTGTGGATCATGGCAACTTTTCCTGTTGCAAAATCGGAGCACTGAAGATCATTGGTGGACTCCATTGGCTTGTCACCGCTGTACTCCTTGATCAGATCCAGAAGATCAAGTGCAAAATCAACCTGCGGAAGCTCGCCGAATTTCAGATCTCCGTTTTTCACATCTTCAAAGAGCTTGTCATAATCGCCGTCATAGGCATCACTCATGGACGGATAAACGGTCTGTGGAAGGATCCACCACTCACCAAATCCGGAGCTGAATGGCTGAATACCTGCATCTGTCAATTTCTCACAAACGGTGCGAAGCTCGTCTAAGGTAGTTGGAAGTTCTGTGATTCCAGCCTGCTCAAATAATGCTTTGTTATAGATAAAGCCATGGGACTGAACCAGGAATGGCATTCCTGTAATATGGCCATCTTCTGTTACAGATGTAAGGGTTGTCTCGGAAAAGTTCTTCATAAACTCTTCGTCATCCAGGTTATAAATATAATCTGCATATAAAGTATTGTCGCTGTATGCACTGGAAAGAAACAGGTCCGGAACCTCACCGGAATTTAATCTGGAACGGAGTACAGTCTGGTAATCATTCTGAAGGACTTCCAGCTCAATGGATACATTTGGATGTTCTTCTGTATAATGATCGATCAGATCATGGTAAGCGTCTGTGTATTCCGGACCATTAAACATGAAATAAAGCTCTACCGGATCATCGTCTGCCATTACGGTTACAGAACCCATTGTAAGAGAACTGACTGTCATTAAACCGGCCATTAATAAAGCGATTTGTTTCTTATGCATATGCATATCCTCCTTCTTTTTGCTGCTGCCCGTTTCGCCCACGGCAGCCTGCTTTGTTTTTGATAATCTAATCATACACTATGCAATATTACAAATAAATAGAAAAAATCAAACTGTTTATGGTAAAAGTTTGATATCTATAACCTGTTCTATTGTGAATGAATACAACAAGTTGTATAATATTGCCATAATAAAAAGGAGCTTTATGTATGAAAAAGAAAATAGAAAATTTATCCATGCAGACGCAGCTGACAGTTGTGATCCTGTCTGTGATCGTTCTTGCATTTGGAATTATTTTATATAGTGGTTATTCTGGTCAGGCAAGGTCTTTTGCAGAGGAATATACTTCTTCCACACAGACTATTCTGGAGATGGATGTGGCAAATCTGGATCAATATATTCAGGGTCTGCGGATCTTTTGCGTACAGCCCTGCCTGAATGTATCTGTCTATAATTCCCTGCTGAAGAGAAAACCTCTTTCCTCTTCTGAGATCAGTGACATAAAACAGGAAATCCAGTCTTCCTATCATAGCAGAACAGATATCCGTTCTTATTCCATTACAGCAATGAATCAGGATTTATGTTTTGAGCGGAATGCAGGGGTTGGGGGACAGCATATTTTATCGACCCCTGTAAAAGATACTGAAATATCCAGACCTTATATTGCCTGTGGAAGCAATGACAAATATGAATATCTGGCGCCCCCGGATTCAGAAGATGTGTTTTTCCGGTATTATCACTACCTGATCCGCCTGAGAAACCGGGAACCAGTCAGTTTGTCTTATGTGGATGTAGATACTACACAGCTGCGGCTGCTTATGAAAAACCATCAGGATTATGGGCAGATCTTATGCCTGTATAATTCAGATGGTGAACTTTTATATTCCAGTTCTGAGGATATCCGAAATCAGGAAGAAAAAGAAAAAAAGCAGCTTTTTGGGCTTCATTCAGATGTTGAAAATGTAAATATCGGTGGAATTTCTTATCTTGCACTTCGCAGGACCAGTGAAGAGACGGGCATTGTCCTGCTTTCCCTGCTTCCTAAAAGCGCCTGGGATGACCGGGCAAGGGACTTTTTGCTTCCTCTGGTAATGCAGATTGCAGTGATCACTATCTGTCTGATCATTATTGTTACGCTCATGATCCGGATGATCACAATTCCATTGAAGAGGCTGTCTTACCAGATGGGAAAAATGGGTGAAGGAGACTTTTCTCCCACAGCTTTTGGCGGAGGCTGTAAGGAAACCTGTGCATTAACAGAAAGCTATAACGACATGGCAGCCCACATTAATGAATTGATCGAGACCAACTATATTTCCAGCATCAATGAGAAAAATTCCAGGCTCCAGGCGTTGGAGGCCCAGCTGAATCCCCATTTTCTCTATAACACTCTTCAGGCGATTGCTACAGAAGCATTGCTTGCAGACTGTCAGGAAATTTATGATATGATTGTGTCTTTGTCTGCAAATCTTCGTTATACCATTAAAGGCGGAGAACTCGTCCGCTTGCAGGAGGAACTTGATTATGTAGACCGGTATATTCTTCTGCAGAAAACAAGACTAGGCGGGCGCCTGGAAGTGACGAAGAAAATTAATCCAAAGGTAAATCTGGCAGTGATTCCAAAAATCAGTATTCAAATGCTGGTAGAAAATGCCATTATACACGGAATGCCGGAGAACGGAGCTGTTCTTCACATTATCATCCGGGTATGTATGGAAAATAACCGGCTGCTCATCAGTGTATATGACGATGGAAAGGGAATTCTCCCAGAAAAAGTGAAAGAACTGAATGATATTTTTTCCGGAAAATCAGCAGATACTGGCAATTCCATCGGACTTCCCAATCTTGCAAGCCGTCTGAAAATACTTTATCAGGGAGAGGCTGGTCTGTTTCTGGAATCACAGGGCGATCAGTTTACAGAAGTAAAAATGGAACTTCCAATCAGAAAGAGGGAAAATGAAAATGTATAAAGTACTGATTATTGACGATGAGGCACCTGCTAGAATTGCAATAAGCAGGCTTGGTCACTGGGCAGATTATCATATTACAGAGCTTTATCAGGAAACCAACGGTGCTGCAGCTTTAAAAACCATGCGGGAAATAAAGCCCCAGATTGTTTTTGTAGATATGCAGATGCCGGTTATGAATGGCATGGAATTTCTGGAAAAGGCTTCCCATGAATTTAGGGATACCTGTTTTATTGTAATCAGTGGGTATGATTATTTTGATTACGCAAAGGCAGCTTTGAAATGTGGTGCCATTGATTATCTGTTAAAACCAATTGCACGGGAAGAATTGAATGCTGCCATTGATAAAGCAGTCCAGACATTGGGAAATACTGGTACCTGTTTAGAAAAAGAAGCGCCAAAGCTTTCCCCTGATGAAGTTGTCGCCAGGATCCGGCAGGACATTGACCAGAACTATCCACAGCCCCTTAAGGTCAGCAGTTATGCGAAGAAGTACTTCTTTACCCAGGAGTATCTCACACGCCTTTTTCGCCAGCATTATGAGATGACCATTCAGGAATACCTCCTTATGGTCAGAATGACCCGGGCGAAAGAACTGCTGGAGAATCCTTCTATTAAGATCCAGGAAGTTGCTGCCCGGGTTGGATATTCCGATAATAACTATTTCAGTAAGGCATTTCGGAATTTCTTTGGAATTACGCCCACAGATTGCAGAAATAAGTGTTTCGTGAGCAGAAATACTAAATAGACCGAAAGCCTTTTCCAATGATCTCACTGCTGTTTACAATGGTAATGAAAGCGTGGGGATCAATCTGTCTTAAATGAATGCGAAGGCGGTTGGTCTCGCTTCTGGTGAGAACAGTCATCAGTACCTTCTGCTCCTGTTTGGTATAAACACCGAAGGCATTTTGCTCAGTTGCAGAACGGTGAAGATCGTTGATAATAAAGTCTTCCACCTGATCTGGGTACTTGCTGATAATGGTACAGACTTTTCGCAGGTTCAGGCTTTCAATGGCACTGTCTACAACGGTACATTTCAAGATCATTCCCAGGATACAGTAAAGTCCGGTCTGTGCACCGTAAAGGTAAGCGGCGATCAGTACGATTCCAAGATCGCTGACCAGAAGGGCGCGTCCAATCTCCAGACTGGTATATTTATGCAGGATCATGGCTACAATATCGGTACCACCAGTGGAAGCGCCTACGTTAAATACCATGGCCGCTCCTACTGCTGGCAGGATAACCGCAAAGCACAGCTCCAGGAATACATCATGTGTCAGCGGGAAACTAAGCGGATAGATCACTTCACAGGCACTTACATAAAAAGACAGGGCAAAGGAGGAATAAATAGTCCAGCCCATAGAACGGATTCCCAGAAAGAAAAATCCGAGTACAACCAGCGCTGCGTTGACGATCCACATGAATGCGCCTACATTCCACTTCGGAAACAGGGTAGACAGGATAATGGACAAACCGGATGTACCGCCAAATGCGAAGTGATTTGGCGTTTTGAAAATGGAAATTCCAACTGCTGTAAAAATTAATCCCAGATTCAGAATTAAAAAGAAAATCAGGTTATCTTTTGTAAAAATCTTCTTTTTCATAAGTTATTTTATCTCCTCCCTTCAGTAAAATTAGTATAGCGCAAAACGTGTGTTCTGTATAGAGCGTTTTTTTCTATTTTTTATATAATGAGCTTAAAATCCCTCACTGCTTTTGATATAGAGTTTTTTCTTTATACAAACTGCACTTTTCTGCTTTTCTTTGCTGCCTCGATAAGCTCTCCCAGCCGCTTATTGCAGCTTCCAACAGGTACGCTTGTACAGATAACCCTGTCACAGCTTTCCATGGCTTTTAAAGCTTTCTGGAAGGTTTCCCCGCTGATTTAAGGGTTTCTCTGTGATCACCTGATCGGCCAGCAGTCTTGCCAGGCGGTAATCCACATCATTGGTGTATAGAACACCTGCAATAAAAGGAGTATGCACCTTCTGAAGCTGCCGGAATACGGGAATACCAGTGCCGTTTCCACAGATCACAAAAGTTTTCGCTTCACCTTCCGGCTTTGGAAGTTCAATGCTCCCAAACAGCGGATCAAAAAAGCCGTTGTTGATTTCATAAAGCTCCCGGATCATATTTTCCTCGAAAATTTCCTCAGGTTTTCCAAAATGGGAAATGGTATCTCCCTTTACACAGATGATCTTATCCGCAATCTTCTGTGCAAGGTCAATTTCATGAAGAGACATGATAACAGTTATCTGCTTTTTCTTCGCCATATCCCGAAGAATAGATAAAAGATCCAGCTTATGTTTAATATCCAGGAATGAAGTAGGCTCATCCAGAATAATAATATCTGGTTCCTGGCAGATCGCGCGTGCAAGAAGCACCCTCTGGCGCTGTCCATCACTGATGTTGTTAAAATCACGGCTGCCAAGAGCTTCTGCATGTACCGCCTTCATAGCTTCTTCTACCTTTTCTTCATCTTCCCTTGTAAGAATGCCAAGCCTTCCTGTATAAGGATAACGGCCGGTTGCTACAATGTCATGGCAGGTCATCAGCTCCGGCTTCATTCTCTCAGTAAGAACTACAGCCATACGGGTAGACAGATCCCGAAAGGTAAAGGACAACAGATTCTGGTTGTCAAAATAGACCTTTCCGCCAATGATCTGCAGCTGTCTTGTAATACTTTTTAAAATAGTAGATTTTCCGGAACCGTTAGGACCAATGAGAGTTACGATCTCTCCCTTTTTTATTCCAATACAGATATCGTGGATCAGTGCCTTTCGATTGTAACCAACAGAAAGGTTGTCCATATGAAAATAATAATTGTCCATTTTAATTTCCTCTCTTCTTTCGCAACATCATGAATATAACTACTGGTGCTCCAAAGATGGAGGTAACGGTGCTGATGTTCAGCTCCAGAGGCGCGAACGCCATTCTGGCGATCAGGTCACACATCATACAGAAAACAGCACCTCCCAGGAAGGTTCCCGGAATGATGATCAGCGGTCTGGATGTACCAAAGCTTCTTTTCATTAGAAATGGAACTGCAATTCCAACAAAGGAAATAGGTCCTGCAAAAGCAGTTACTGTTGCAGACAAAATGCTGGAAAGCAGGATTAATGCAACACGGAAAAACTTAATATTCACACCCATGCTCTGCGCATAAGCTTCTCCCAGCTGATAAGCTCCAATGGGCTTTGACAACAGGAACGTAAGGAGCAGGGTGACACCTATAACTGCACAGGAAATGTAAACATTACTCCAGCTCATACCAGAGAAGCTTCCCTGTGACCATCCATGAAGATTTACAATATTTGAGTCATCTGCAAAGGTTACCACGAAGTCTGTAACTGCGGAACAGATATATCCGATCATGATTCCGGCAACCAGAAGGGTAGCCATGTGCTTGATCCTTTTGGAATTCAAAAGAATAAATCCAATGGAAATCAAGGAACCTATAAAGGCAGCGATGATCAAAGTATAAGAGGTTACATTCTGGGCGATTTCAAGATAGTAGATCATAGTAAGTGCAACTACCATTTTGGCACCGGAGGAAATTCCCAGAACAAAAGGTCCTGCAATGGGATTTTCAAAAAAGGTCTGAAGAAGAAAACCAGATAAAGATAATGCACCTCCAAGGATGGCTGCCATCAGGATCCTGGGAAGACGGATCTTCCAGATGATGCTGTATTCCTTGGTGTCAGTGGCTTTTTTCAAAAGGATATTTACGATCTCAGACAGGGAAATATGAACATTTCCTGTATTGATATTCAAAACTGTGATCAGGCCAAACGCCAGGATCAACAGAACAAAAACCAATGTATAGCGAGATCTTCTCTTAAAGTTCTCCATGTGGAAACTGGTTCCATCGGATTGTCTGTTCATTCTAATTATACTCCTCATATAATTAAGTGTTTTTTATTGAAAATTCAAGGTTTTTCAACCTTTCATATCTCAGTGAATAAGCCACAGCTATGAGCATTTCGATGTATCAGGTACTGAAATAGCGGTTGAATGGTATACGAAATAAAACGTCATTGATTTTCGCTTTACTGGCCTTGTGTATACCCTTCCCTCTATGGCAGCTAACCTCCTATATCCACCAGGATCATCTCTGTCTCCAGAGGTCCTAACTTGTCGGGTAGAAACACCTATTACTAGGTATATCCCCCACAGATCCGTACGTGCCCAATTCAGGCATACGGCTCTTCACGACACTTATGCCTCAGATTATCCATATAGGCTCACATAAATACGTGGTCTTACTATAGGATGCTCCTTCAAAAACTGATTGAATCCATCCCATGTATAACTTTTCCTCTGACTACGCCTATTCATCCAAAAATAAAGAATCTGAATAACTCTCTTACGGAAGTTATCCATCATTTGATAGTTATCACTTATTCCATAATAATGGTAATACCCGATTAAAATCTGATTTACTTTTGCAAGAATATATTTCTTCTTTTCAAATCTCATGTCGCGTATAGTGATATTCATCTGTTTACATTTCTTCCGATATTTCTTATTGGCAGTTTTATGTTTTACTCTGAAATTACCGTTTCGGCTTTTGGAACAATAATGAGTGAATCCTAGGAAGTCAAATGTTTCTGGTTTGTTCCCCTGTCTTTTAAGGTTATCAGCAGCGAATCGACCAAAATAAATTAATCGAGTCTTTGATTCCTCTAAGGACAGTCCGAAGTGATTCATCCTTCTCTTAAGATGTTCATAAAAGAGTTCTGCGTCATTCTTATATTGAAAGCAGCACACAAAATCATCCGCATAGACAACTATGTCTGCATATCCTTTTAGCAGTGGTCTTATTTTCTCATTAAACCACCATACAAGAACATAATGCATATATATGTTCGCAATTATTGGTGAACATACGCTTCCCTGCCCGGCACCGAATTCGTTAACATAAAATTCTCCATTCTTAAGAATACCTGCTTTGAGCATCTTTTCTACCAGTCGGAGCACACTGTTATCTGTAATTCGTGATGAAATAAATTTCATTATCCAGTCATGATTCAAATTATCAAAGAAGCCTTTTATATCGGCATCCAGTATATAATTCGTCTTATGTCCTTCAATCATGTCATTTAGTTTTCTTATAGCTCCATGGCAGTTGCGGTTTGGTCTGAAGCCGCACATATTGCTGTAGAAATGGGGCTCAAAGACCGATTCCAAAACTTTCCTAAGTGCTTCCTGAACCAGTTTATCTTCATATGAATAGATACTAAGAGGTCTGGTTTTACCATTCTCTTTTGGTATTTCCACTTTACGTGCTGGTTTAGGTCGATAACTTTTATTCTTAAGCTTCTCCACTAGCTGTTTTAGATTGTTATCAAGATTTGAGTTATATTCTTCTTTTGAAATGCCATCAATCCCGACCGCTTTTCTGCCATCCATTTTGTAGTGGCATTCTTTAAGCATCTCAATGTTAATCAAATGCCCAATAGAATTAAATTTCATTTCTGGATGTTGTTTTGATAATTCTGAGATTCTCTCAAGTTTTGTTGTCATTATTTGTCCTACCTCTGAGTGTAGATAATGTTTCCCTTTTGATATGATGTCGTGTGGCTGGATATATGTTATCCGTTCTCGACTTCCCTCCAGTGGCATTACCCACCTTCATTAGTACTATTCGGCCATCCGACTACCTATACTCCATTTGATTTCCTTTTCTCATTCGTACGTCATACCTGTTAACACAGGAAAGTATAGGTTCTCCCCAGGTAACATACAGACATTGTAAAACATGGCTGGCTCTCAGACTCCGCCGTAGCATATGCTTCCTAACCCAAACAGAAACATACGTATTGTCTTCCGCCCGAAAGAAAACGTCGACCTACGGGTTACGTAGATTTCGGAGCTCAATCACTTTCAGCCCTATTTCCTAACTGTTTACACTTAGAATACATCGTTACCTCTGTATCCCCCAAACTCGCTACCAGTGGTGCGGCTACACCTTACTGGATGAGATTTCCACTCATTAATCTGTATGCCCTTCTGGGCGTACCCTTCGTCCTGCCTGCCCATAACCAGGGTGTCAGCTATGCTCCTTAACGGGGTCATGTGCCCCATGGTGACTATTTCTGCCGACTACTGGCTCATTCTTTGTATTGTTGATTACTGACTTGCTTCCTGTACCAGCACTGTGAGCAGTGGACGTTATCTGTTACATTCTGCTTGATTCAGTGGCTGTCCACATGACAGCCTCCACTATAGTTACTTGTCTTTCTTACGCAGCCTGTAGATAAACTGCCGGTCTCTTGATGTCACTGACCATTTTTTTCGGATCATAATCCACACCTTTAGTCAGCATCGCATAAAAGACACGTATCAACTTGGCTGCAATCGCCATAAGTGACTGCATTTTTTTCAACGGATTCAGCCTTCTGGTTGTGTAATAATTATGGAGTTCCCTGAACTCCTGGTTCTTCGACACAAGTGACATTGCAACCTCAAAGAGCAGATATCTGAGTCTCTTTCGACCTCGTCTGCTTATTGTTGTCTCGCCTTTGTGCTTTCCCGAACTATTTTCAACCAATGCCAATCCTGCAAGCTTCTGCAGTTCCTTCGGATTATTGAAGCGGCTGATATCACCTACTTCTGCAAGGAACCCTGACACTGTCCTGATTCCCACTCCTTTGATCTCTAACAGCTTTTCAGCCATCGGAATCTTTCTTACCAGTTCTTCAATTAGAACCATAACTTCTTGTAGACGCGTATTTCTGGATTCATAGTCCTCCAGAAGCATTCGGATTTCCATTCTTGCAGACACCGCACCTTCTTTGCTTCCAACGCTGTGCTCTGCAGCTTCTATCAGGGTCTTTGCCCTCGCTTTTCCAACTGCTCTTAACTTCGCATCACGCCAGATTTGGTTCACTCCATCGATACCTAACGTCAGGATATCTTCAGGGAGTGGTGCTGTTTTAAGGATGAGTATTCCGCTCTTGGCATCCGGCTTTCCATATACCGTCTTATATTCAGGAAAATATATATTGAACCAACGACTGATCCTGTTTTGAATTCTTGTAAGTTCCGCCTGTAACTGGAATCTTATGTTTGATGCTGTTCTAAGATCAGCGTAAACACCATCCGGCAGGTATGGGATCATGTAACGTCCCTCTCTAACTAATCCTGCTATAACTTTCGGATCCTTACGGTCATTTTTAGTCGGATTATTGTCGTCGAGTTCTTTTGATTTTTTCACATGGTGAGGATTTACAAGAACCGGTTTCATTTCATTATCATGTAGAAACTTTCCAAGATTGAACCAGTAGTGCCCGGTCGGTTCCATACCTGGAACCACCTTATCCTTCTCATGTCTTTCTTTGAGGTCCAGGATCCATTCCTTAAATGTCACAAATCCAGCCTCTGTGTTGCTAAACTTAAATGGCTTCTTCGAATACTCGATTCCTCTGTAATCAAAAGCTCTGGCATAGTGCGTTTCACTTCCGACATCAATTCCGAGTACCAAAGTTTTTTCTGTAATAGCTTCAATTTTTGCGTTCTGTGTGTTAGACTTCATTGTAAATACCTCTCTGTATAATAAGATTTTTACTAACCTGCCAGTCAGTAGTCTTATTGTACTCTGAGGTATTTTTAATTTTCAACATCCACGTTTTTTATTATACAGGAAGCTCCATATACGAAATTCTTCTATTAGTTGTCCTATAATATTTTCCTTCATACTCAATCACTTCTTCCAATTCCCCTGGCAGTGTATCTAAAATTTCTACTCCAGAATTGAATTCACAGTTTTCTGTTTTCATCTGCTTATTACCGGTATCAACTGAAATAATCATTTGTTTTTTCTCCCTTCAAAACCAAATGTAAAATTACTATACGCCTTGTATGCGTCTCTGCAATTTCACTATAGTGATTTTGGAAAATCTGTGTCAATAGGATTTCTGAAATAGTTATTTTTCTTCATAATCTTTGCATATCAGTTTTAATATGCGCTCGCTTTCCCCTTCATAGCCCCATAATATGCTTCCAACAGCTTCAAAAGCCTGTTCTCTCCAACGGAAGTATGTAGTTCTATGGATTCTGGTATATTGCGGAAAATGAGGCTCCAATTTATCTAATATTTCTTCTACATTTTCCAGTTTTGTTGAGGATAGATAGCTGTAATAGAGCACCCAATAGTATCGCTCGCCTTGCGGATGATACCTTCGCATAAGATCGACTGCTTCATCAATTAAACGTAGATACTGGTTTGATCGGCTGATTGCCTCTACCCGTTCTTTCTCGGATGCTAAATCTCTTTCCACATCCATTCCAGCCTGATAAATGGTGTCTAAGAATTCATCCACATCTGTGCCATACTCCATATGGAATCTTCTTTTTACCTGGCTGATTTTAATTTGCATTTGCCAGTTTACCACCCGGTATATCTTAAATAACTTTATTACATCATGATATGCGGTATTATCTTCCCCCTTATACTCCTTTGAAATTACTCCTGATCTTCCCCTTGCCACAGCTTTGTCTCATCCTTTCTTTTTTCATTTAGTTTTCTAAATGCCTCATCCATCTCATCGTCCATTTTTTCAGCTCTAACAAGGCAGCAATACATTAGTACAATAACCACTGCCAGCAAGGCCAAGAAAAAGAGCCAAAAATGCCACATTTTCGCTTCCTCCGTTTCTGAATTATAGAGTGGTACTATACTCTCCTATTATAAATAATGGAAAAAATTGTCGAAATGTGTAAAAAAATAAAAAAAATTGGGATTTATTTAAGATTTTTTCAATAGAAAAAGAAATTATTATAAGACACTATTGAGATTTCAATTTTATCACAAAAGTTTACTGCGCCATATAAATATAATCACAACAAAGCCAATGCTAAACTTATATCAACATTGCCGAATAGATTTATTTTTCATTTTGCGCAAAAATACGATAAACTATACCATTTACGCAATGCTCATTTTATATATCAGCATAAGATATCCTTGATTTTACTAATATTTCAAGCACTGCAAAGTAAACTTCGGTGAAGTCAGTACATACTCAGTTGCTTTGCAACTTATTTGTGAATAGCCTTTCATGTTCAGAGCAATTCTATCAGACAAAGAAATCCTTCATAAACGCATTCTCTTCACTAAAATTTTGAATCAGCACACTTGACAGATTTTCTAACAAATGCAATGGCTCCTTTTTTTTGTTTAATTCCGGATTTAATCTTTCAATTAAATATGCTTCCATTTCGCTCAAATACCTTTCAGCTCTACTATAAGGCGAAATAAATTCAAGTGGCACATATTCCTTGTCATCACTTAGAAACATAACCGTTCCAAAATATACTCGCTTATTGTAACCATTATAAATGGGATTATGTAATTTTAATGCTGCCAAATGACCATTAGAAAATCGACTTTTTTTAGAATCCGTCTTTCCTATATATACCAGTTTTTCTTCATGTTCATTATAAATAGTAATAAAATAAATATTATAGCAGCCAAATGGAGGTTCACCTATTTCTTGTAACACCCACCACTTTTCTTCCCTATCTAAATCATATCCGTTTTCTTCATCGATACCTGTTAATAAACAGACTTGCTCTATATATTCATGATGTTCATTCCAAGACTTTTTTAAATAACCCGTATCTATAGTATTCGCTTTATACAATTCCACTGCAATATCCAAAGAAATCCAAGCTCCATATTCTAAATTGGGCAATGCATTTGAAAAAAAATTATTTGGTGTTATACTTTCATTTCCTTTTATCCATGGTTTCAGCGGTTGATTTTTCATATTTTCTAATTCCTGTTATCTCACAATTTTTACTCTACTAATATTATATATCTTCCAACTTATTTCAGCAATCCATTTTTAAACCATGGATATATTTCCTAAAATAAAATTGTGTATTCTCTTTCCTCTTTAGTATGCTTAGATTTTCTGTTATAATAAATACACCGAATTATTCCTTCGCATGACCTAATTTTAAAGGCCTTAAATTCAAAAATAGGAGGTGTTTATAAGTAGAGGATAAACGGAATATTCAAAAAAGAGGTGATTATTATTTCAGTGAGTATAAAAAAACCGGATGGCATACAAATAGAATTAGATTCGACCAAGATTGTTGATGCCATCAGCAAATCAATCATTCGTGAAGAAGAAAAGAAGAATGAGAAAAAGTTGCGTAATTTTACAATATTAGCTACTGGAAATGTACGGGCTAGTCGGTATATAAAAGAGCCCAAAATAAACATGTCGAAACTATTCTCTGGTATTTTCACCAGTATATGTTTCTGCAATTTTTTACAAGATTACAATGAGCGCAATATTTCTGTTACCTACATTCCAACGACAGATTACGAAAAAACAATAGTAGTTACGGCAGATTTTGTTGATACTACTATATTCGGTATGCCTGTTACAGTAAAACGTTCAACACAATTTGGTTTATTCTATGATTATTTTCAATATGATTTGAACATAGAGGAACTCTACCACGAATACGAAAGACTACTGCAGCGCAGAAAAGAACTGCGTGAATTAAGAAAATTGAAAATAAAACGTGTCAGTGAGATGATACGAGCTGCATGGTTGAACAGAAATACAAATGTAGGGAGAAGTAATACGGGCAGTGTAACTGATTCGATGCTTCTTTCACTTCCTACTCCTCCGACTTCTACTGCTATTTTTAGCAGTCTGGAGTCCGGGGGTGTTGTGAGTGTTATCGGATGATGAGCTGAAAAGATACCGTGAACTACTTAACGCCCAGAATGATAGTACATATTTCAAAAAAGAAATCGGTGCTAATCTAAAAAATGCGAGGGCTAACACCCCGCTAACCCAAGAAGATGTCGCTGAAATCTTTGACTGCGATCCAAGAAAAATTCGGCGTTATGAAAATGGAGAAGTCATGTGTTCATTAACACAGCTTATTAGCTTCTGTAAGGTTTACAAATGTACGTTGGAAGATTTGATGCCAGCAGAGACTATTTCTTATGTAAGCAGTTTAGCTGGAATGGACACAGAAATGCTGAAATCAATGATGAATGTTTTTAGAAAAACTGTTGGGCTAAAAACTGCGTAAGTAATTACCTATAGTCAGTGGTTGTGCCATTCATGGTATTATCTTCCAAGAGACAAATATTCACTTTCTGTATCCTTACGATATCTTGAGGTACTGTGATTTAAACTGAAAATATATAAGTAACCATACTATGCACAAGCTTAACAAAGAGAAAGAAATCACCCCAAAAGCAAAATCATATTAAGAAAAACTGAAAATATTTTTGAAAAATCGGACATGCCGTGTCCTAGGTAAACAGATAACTACTTCACGGTATGTCTGTTTTTTATTATTTTGGAGCTTGTTAAGCGATGAAATACCCGAAAAAAGCAGGTAAAGAATGAAAATTTAATTACCATGCCATGTCCTGTTAAGGCACATAATTTTGAATTATTATAAGCTTGCCTCAAGGGAACAAAGACATGAGATATCACAATGCCACACACTCTCTAAAAGATGCATTATAACATGCCCTGCCTTGAAGACTAATAATATCTCAAAGTCGGATGCATACGACAGTGGAAGTTTATAACAATTCAGCACTTAGACAGTAAATTACATGATAACAGCAAGTCTGATGAGCGGATTGTGTAGACACCCCTTGTCTGTGTGTTTTTTTCTTATCCAGACTAAAAATCTAAGCCAATGGGTGTCCAATCATAACGACCGCTGTGTATGCGTCCCAGAAAGGACACGAAAATGGATAATAACATAACTATTCAGAACACCATATCAATTGGCATTGAAATCCCCCCTGAAACGTTTATAAATGAAAAAACGATAAACGTTCAAAACTTGATTATTGAATCTAGTAGCACCAATAATGGCACAATTTGTATTCCTGATAATGTTTCTAATAATATTGTTGTTCCAAGTAAAAAGAAAAAAATTTTTATTGTTCATGGGCACGATAATGAAGTAAAGCTTGAAGTTGCCCGCTTCATAGAAAAAATTGGACTTGAGCCTATAATTTTGCACGAACAAGTAAACAGTGGAATGACAGTTATAGAGAAAATTGAAAAATACTCAGATGTAGAATTTGGAATTGTTTTATATACCCCTTGCGACTTGGGATATGTAAAAGGGAAGAAGAAAGAAAAAAAGGCCAGGGCAAGACAAAATGTTGTATTTGAACATGGTTACTTAATTGGTAAATTAGGTAGAAATAATGTGTGTGCATTAGTCAAAGGTGATATTGAATTACCAAATGATATTTCTGGCATTGTTTATATTCAATTAGATAGTAATGGCAGCTGGAAAATTCCTTTAGCAAAAGAACTAAAGCTATGTATTTAAAACCTCTCAAAAGAAGGAATTTGTCCATGGCCATGATATTACCGTTTATAATTATGGAGCGGATCACCAGGAATGTCTTGCCCATGTGCTGCGTTACCTAAAGGACAGTATAGATAATGAGCTTGACCGCACTTGGAACAAAGAGATGCGTTCGCTGTTACAGGATATGATTCATTTCTGCAACGGATGCCAGCCATTTCTGGAACCAGAGCCGGTAAAGATCTCTGAATTAGAAAAAAGGTACCGGGAGGTACTGGAAACAGTCAGAACGGAATATGGAAACGTTCCAGCAAACAAGTATTACAGGGATGGGTATAACTTATTTCTGAGAATGGAGAAATATATGCAGAACAATCTGATGTTCCTGCATGATTCCCGTGTACCTGCCACTAATAATGAAGCCGAAAGGCGTCTAAGAAGCTATAAGCGGAAACAGGCGCAGGCTGTAACATTCAGGAGTTTCGAAAGTATCGATTATCTCTGTCAATGCATGAGCATGTTTGTTTTGATGCGGCTGGAAGAACCAGCGAATAATTGGACAGAGTGTCCGGGATATTCAGATAAGAAAACTGATGGCTTTGACAATTATTAGTCTGCACCTTCGTTTTTCTCAAGTCCAGCTAACTTCTGAGCAGTAACTGACCGATATTTTTTGACATAATTAGAGTTTAAGCTTTATTGTAAATCCGCTTCCATTATGATAATATAATATTAGAAAATATAACTTTGAAAAAGATCCAGTTACTTAACTTGAAAGAAGGTGCCGAAATAAACTTTTCAGCCAATACTCAAAATCATACAAATGAGGAATCTGATCACTATATGAAACAAACTGTAAAAGCCAGTGTTTTTGAAGATTTATTTTCAAATAAGGAATATCTGCTGCAACTTTACCAGGCTTTGCATCCTGAAGATACTACCGTCTTGGAATCAGATCTGGAATATGTCACTCTCCAACAGGTAATGGCCAATAACCCATATAATGATCTTGGATTTAAAGTTGGTTCCCGCTTAATGATTCTCGTAGAAGCACAGTCAACCTGGACAGAAAATATTATTGTCAGATGTATTATGTATCTGGCTCAGACCTGGAAAGATTATTTTATTTCTTCCAAACAAAGCGTTTACGCTTCGACGAAATTGGAATTTCCAGAACCAGAATTATATGTTCTATATACTGGTTCCAAAACAATTAGCAAAACCGAAATTTCTCTTTCTGAAGAATTTTTTGCTGGAAAACCAATTGCAATTGATGCAAAGGTAAAGGTTCTAATAACCGGTAAAAACAACGATATTATTACCCAATACGTTTTATTTACCAAGGTCATTGATGAACAAAGAAACCTGTATAAAAATAATACGCAAACAGCTATTACAGAAACTATTCGTATTTGTAAGGATAAAAATATTTTAAAAGAATATCTTGAAAATCACGAAAAGGAGGTCATTGATATTATGGTAACCTTATATAGTCAGGAAGAAGTTTTACGTGATTATGTTACAAGTGAAAAATTTACCTCAGAGGTAAAAGGCATCGTCGAACTTTCACAGGAACTTGGCCGTTCTTTCGCAGACACAGTTTCCTATGTTGCAAAAAAATGCAACGTTTCCAAAGACATTGCGGAACGGAAAGTGAATTCTTTTTGGAATTGATTGAATGAGTTGAATTCTCCTTGGTCCCTGGAAGCTTATAACCTAGCTGAAAAGTAACCAATAAATCGACACCGAGCAGGAGGCTAATCATTAATTGATTAGCCCCTCTGGTCTACACATAATTTATCTGATACTTATACCTTTATATTTCGTAATTCGCATATTGAGATAACATACTTGCTGCCACCAGAACAAATTTTCTTGAATCAGCATCAAATTCACATTTACCTATTGTTTTTTGGTAATCATTGCCAGAATATTTATTTACAAATATAGCATTATAAATCTCAAGAATTTTTTCTTCAGGTGTAATCAATTTCTTTTTTTCTATTTGAGAAAAAGATTCATCCTCTTTTAAGAAACGACAAAGTAGTCCAGTACTAAATTCTTTAGTGTTTAATATATCAACCATAGGTTTTCCACTTTTTCCAGAAATAAACTGTTCATACATTGATATATCTACCATTTTCAATCCTATAATAATTGGAACTATACAAGATAACATAAATTGTCTAGCTTCTCCATCTGGAAATATACAATTCCATTTTTCATCATCATGTGTAGGAACATAGGCCGCAGTTCGTACCTGCCGATAAAAACGAGTTATTTCTCTTAATTGCATATTATAAACATCAATAATACGTCTAGAAATTATTTCTAAATAGTACCTTCCATTTAACTCTATATTCATGTAAAATTTCTTTTTGTCAACCGGAGGCAAGTTAATTCTTAAATAAAAGAATCGATCTAAATATCTACACGCATCAAATGAATCTCCATAATAATTTTTTATTGTATGCTGCAATTCCTCTGTGTTAATTGATAATACGTATGTAATTCTCTCATCGTGCATGTAATGTTTTATTTGTTCTAATAATCGAACTGTAAAACTGGGTTTACATCTATCCAATTCATCAATAAAAACTACTAATCGATTTCCACGCTCATTCAATGCTTCTGAAAAAAAATCTTTCAATTTTTCTTCTAACGCCTTTTGTTCTTTGAATTTTGAGAGTGGATTATCGCTCTTCAAATTTTCTATAATTCCCTTAAGATTTTTTCCACTAAAAACATCTAAAACTGCACCGCCCAATTTAAAAAAATCTGTATCAGGATCAAATGTATAGGTCATCCCCAACTGCTTCGCGATTTCATATACAAGTGACACAATAGGATCTGTATCATTATCATTTTCCCATGCATCATAATATATAGCAAGATTACAATCATCATAATTATCACTTTCAGTCAAGAATAATTTTGATAGTATCTTCTCTCTTTTTTCTTTTTCAATTATACTTACAGGGTTTTTTGCATTAATCACCATCGTAGATTGTTTTATAAAAAATGTTTTTCCGCTTCCCCATTTTCCATCTACCGCAATAGTACTTGCTCCCTTCTGCGCAAGCAACAGATTATAAAAATATGATAATTGCTGATTTCGCCCCAGCAGATCCGCTTCCAATGTTTTTATTAAATTTTCCTCTGTTGGCAGTATCTCAAAATTTTCCATTTTATCTTTCCTCATCTGAATTTTATTTCTTCCCTTACAAATAGCTGAAATTAGTCCTTTCCTTTACATATTTCTGGCAAATATTCATTCCAGTACCACTCACTATCAATAATTGATTGATATAACGCAGTTTTCCATGAATTAAGTGAAATGGATTTTTCATCTTTAATCAAATCTTGTAAAACTTCAACAGCTAGTTCCTTTTTTCCTTTTTGAAAACATTCTTTTAATCTTGTTTCCCGACTGCAATACTCTTCTGCTGCATGCAATTTATATATATTATTCAAGCAAAATCCTTGTTCAGAAAACGAATGACTTATTCGCTGTCTTTTCTCTTCAGATATATCAATTGGTGGATCTGCATAAAATTGAAATGAAACCGGTTCCATTTCTATAAGTTTTGCCTTCAGCCACACACAGTCATCAAAATTATCATAATATGGATGAAATGGCTCTTCTACACGATTATGAAATGTTGAATCTAACTTTCCAGTATTACAATCTGAACAAGCTGGAATAAGATTATAAGGTGTAACAGTGTAAGCAACATACTTTGATTTTGGCAAAAAATGATCCACTGTTTTTACTAAATTTTGTTGACAATAAGGACATTTTCCATAGGGTGCCAAAGCTAAGATTTTATCATAAAATGCTCTATTCGGTTGATTTTTCGGAACAAATCTTTGCGTATATAGAGCTTCCATATCTTCTTTAGTTGCAATATTGTCAATTGTGTCATGCTCAGGTATTATATGCAATTGTCCATGCTGAGCTAATTCATCATATTCTTCTGTTTTTTTCTTTATTTTTTCCTTAACTAATGTGATTCTCTTTTTTCGAGGATTTTGCATATGAACCAAACAATTATCTATAATCGTTTCCATATCAAACTGTGGCTTTTCTAACTTTTTCATTAAGTGTTTTCCTTATCATACATATACGCTCGAAGTATTGATTTGGCTTCTTTTCCAAGTTCTCCTTGAAACTCGTTGAGAGCTTTTTCATATGAGTTTTTCCTATCAGCAACATTCTTTAGAATTGTATGAAATCCAGTGCTTCCAACATCATAGCCAAAAATCTCTGTAGTTATTTCCCCCAGATTTTCTCCAAAAGTTTCAATTTCTGGATGTTCAAATTTTCGATACTTCCCATGTCCCCTAATTTTCCATACGCATCTTCTAGGCACTTCCTGCACAATAACAGGAGAATGGGTTGCAATAATAGCAACTCCATTTCTGTAACTCATTAACTCTGATAATGCCCGAATAAAAGCTGATACAAGCGGTGGATGTAAATGCTCTTCTGGTTCATCCATGATTACAAGTGTTTTTTCTTCTACAAAATTAACCAAATTTACAACCGTTAACAAAATAATTTTATGTCCTGAACTCAACTTTGAAAACTGATTATTAATAATTTCGCGAAAGAAATTCTTTTCAATATTATTTTTTTCTTCTATTGACTTTTCTGTTGCAAGTATCATTTTCTCTAACTTACTTTTTTCTTGAGATATCCAAGATCCTATATCTAATTCTTTAAACGTCGAATCTGTTTCTAGGATTTTAACAGAGCGTTTCCATAATTCATTTTTGGTAATGCTTTTAATCACATTCCAGTAGCTTTCAAAAAACATATCTGGCAATTGATCATATTTTACATTTCGCTTCCGAATATCATTTTCATAACGTACATCTATCAATCCAATATACTTATAAAATATCATTTTGTCAAAGACATCAACTTCAGTAATGGGATCATCAAACATACTAAAAGAAATATTAACAATATTTGAAAAGTTTCCTCCCCAGCCAGTAATGAATTCTCCATATGTATGCAAATCATTATTACATAATAAAGTTTTAAGCATTTTTTTTATAATTGTAGTTTTCCCTATTCCATTTTTTCCTATAAGGACATAAATATTACTTGGTGGGGTATTATTCTCTCCCTCCACATAAAAATCTAGCTCTAAATTTTCGCCAGTAGTAATGTCTTTATCAGGCAAAATGTATTTAAAATCATAATCTGTCAGGACAGCGCCACCATCCGCAATTCTATGAAACTGTTCTTTGACTGCATAATATGAAAAGTCTCTCATAAGAGAACGCTGAGTAACGCGTTCCTCGCGAACAGTCTCCAATAACTTCAAATCATACGCTATATCATGCAATGCTATTAGAATTTCTACACGTGGAATTCCTTCTCTTTTAAGATTTTTATAATATTCCAAACTTACACCAAGTGAAAAATAATCTGTAGGTAATGTTTCAAATTCGTCTGGAATATCTGGGCGATCTTCTGTTTGTCCAACTCTACCAATTCGTACTCCACCAATATGTTGATTTTTATAATACATTTGGTACATAGTTCGATATTCAAAATAATCATTCCAATTATCATTTGTCAAATAAACGATTTCTGAATTGGTCATCACACAATTTCTACTTACAATGTTAAACTTCATATGTGTTCTTTATTCACTCCCCACTATTATTTTGTAATAAATTCTAACTAATTTTCTTCTACTCGCAGAATTTTCTGATATTTCGCCAAACCATGTCAAATAAATAAAGTGGCGAGATGCTCACTGTAACATCCCGCCAGGCTCCTACTCTGTAAAATATAATTTGTTTGCTTAGATCATGTTTAATCTTTTATACTGATAGCAATTCAGCATTTTTATAGTATCTTCAATCTGTTTTTCATCCATTCCTGCAACATCAGCAATCTGAGCGATTGTATAGCCTTTATCGCACATTTTCATAATCATTTCTCGTTTACCAATTTCAATTCCAGCTTCTTTAATTTTCTGACTCAAATTACATATGGCACTCACATCCTCTCTGAAATCTTTTTCAATCGGAATCTTATATTCATTTTCTATAATATCCAGTTTTTCATCTACAGATAGATCTGAGACAACAGAGCTCCCAGTAATTTATGTAACTCATATTTTTCTTCATGAATAGGAATATCTTCCGATAGACCAATCATTACAATATTGATCAAATCAAGTTTTCCCTTCCAGGCATGTAAATTCACAATGCTTTCTTTTACTAGATGAATATGTTTCAGACTATTTTCAGTCATATTCATACAAACCCAAATAGAATAAACGCATTTAATATCGTTATAGCTTGTCCAGGATGCTTTTCTGACCAAGTAACCTTTTCGCACTTTCATCATATTGTGCGTCTTTATCTGTCGTAAGAATTGAATTTTTAATCTCTGTGTTCAACGGTATTCTCCCTTTCTACAGTATATCAAATCTGTTCTTCGACTATATTGTTATTATACTCTAAAGTTGCAACTGTAACAATAATATTTTTCTATTTTAGCG
This sequence comes from Ruminococcus sp. RTP21484sp1_RTP21277st1_D2_RTP21277_210401, assembly GCF_040924225.1. Taxonomy (NCBI): domain Bacteria; kingdom Bacillati; phylum Bacillota; class Clostridia; order Eubacteriales; family Oscillospiraceae; genus Ruminococcus; species Ruminococcus sp. RTP21484sp1_RTP21277st1_D2_RTP21277_210401. Next base: position 31,274 of record NZ_JBCOMJ010000004.1, read on the forward strand.
TCCAAAAAGGACCGAACTTTACATAAATAAATGTAAAATCCGGCCCACTTCTCATGTTCTTATAACCAAACTGTACTCAAGATCTGGTGTTAAAAAATTTTTTCTAGGTTGTTTTACTGCACTGAACACTACACTGTTTTTGAGAATAAACCATGCTATTTACTACTATTTTGTGCCACTCTTAAAAGTCTCCGAGTAATCAAAAAATACCGCAAAATCAAGTGTTTTTAATCTTTTCCATCAATTATACAAAACACCGGTCAAGTATGGGCGACATGTTCATTCTTTTGCCAGAACCCCTTGATTTATCTACATTTGCGCCGCTTTTGGAAGTGTTACTGCACGGTTTCTGCACGGTATTTTCATTTTTTGTTTCATTTGTATTCATCTTATTCTTCTCTTACTATCATCATAAAATATCGTAGTTTTATTAAGTGTTTTGTAAATGCGGATTCGGTGTGCATGAAAATCAATGTCTTCCCACATAAGAGCTGCCAGTTCTCCAATACGCATCCCAGTGTTTAAAATAATATAAAACACCTCATAATATCTGGTTTTCATCCTTTCCCGACCAGATCACAAGTACATCAGAATATTAACACGTTCCAGAAAAATATTCAAGTCTCCTGTTTTTCCAACCATTTCTCAAATTTTTTCTTATGAACAAGGGTTCTTCGCCCAATCCGAACGGTAAAATCATTTTCTGCCATTAAAGTTCGCACTATCCTTTCAGACAATCCGGTAAGTCCGCAAGTTTCTTTTACTGAAAGAAGAAGTTTCTCATTTTCTTCTCGTCCGCCTCTACTTTTCAACATAACTGTTCTCCTTTCGAAATTGTGTTCTGTTTATATGGTTTTTTCAGACTCTCGTTGTGCTAATAGTTTTTCCATAGCTTCCTGTCTTGTGATTTTTTCCCGCTTTGCTTTTATCGCAACATATTCCTGTGCAAGATTATACGCAGTGCAGCAGGCATTGTAGCTTTTATAGATTTCTCTGCGAAATTCAAATTGTTTTTCCAGCTTTTTCTCATAGCAATATACGACAGCTTCTTCAAACATACAGGATGTTTTCTTCATATGATTTTGAACCGACTTTTTGGTTATTCCCAAACCTTTATAACAGCGTTCTTTTGATTCATATTTCTTTCCCAGAACATTAACAGGCTGTGGTTCAAGCATTTTGCCTTTGACAGGAACTTGCTTTTGAGCCTTTTGCAGCTTCTTTTCTTGTTTTCTTTTATAATATCTGACAGCGTCTTGGACAGAAACGCCTTCCTGCAGCATCTTATTGCATACCCAGCGATATGAAACTTTCTGGTCCTCGCAGCACTCACGGAAATCTGTATAGATTCGATCTCCTATTTGAGGAACTTCTTTTACAGACACCACTTGTCTGTCTGCGTAGTAGGTTGCCGCTTCCGTTGTTTCTCTCTCAGTTCACAATATACCGAAAGCTATGATTTTCCATATATCTGTAGATATTATTTATTGAAAAATGCCGTAATTCTGCAACAGCGCAATAATAGAAAAAAACTCCACTCGGTATATGAGTAGAGCTTTTTTATATATTCATTCATACTTAAAAGTCAGTTAATTGTTAATGTTCCATTAGCGGCACATTTTATTGAAAAAGTGCCACCCATTCCTTTTCCTGTTTTCACATGCGTACAATAAAAATATCCCAGTACAGTATTACCTGCTTTTTCAGCTCTATTTGTAATTACATTGTATACATTTGGAACAAATACTTTGCATTCGGTAGTTGCATCTGTGCACTGTGCACTTTTTCCATTGTATTTAAACGTACCCTTTAAAATATAACGTACAAATACAGTATTAGATTTTTTATTTATAATTCTATATGTTCTTGTTCCAGTTTTAGTTTTCCATGAAGATCTTGCAAATGAAGGAATACTTTTTTCATAAGTTGTAATTTCAATCATTGTGTCTTCATCCAGATCATAACATTCTTTTTGAAGCAATGTTGCATTTTCCATATCCTCATATGGAGCAACTTCTCCATCTGCTTTAACAGTTGTCATACTAACCAAAGATATAATTGTTGCAAGCAATACACACAATACATTCTTAATTCTTTTTACTTTTCTCATCGTAAATATCTCCTTTTCTTTTTTTATGTAAATTAGGTAATTACTTATTTCCTCCCTTCTTGTTGCTCTCATTTTTCTAATTCAATTTTGTAAATCTACTGTAAATTCATTTCCTACAGGAACAGCTAATTCTTCTGGTGACTGATTTTCATTGTATTCTTTTCCTATTTCCTCTGCATAAAAATCGCCATAATCTTCTTTTTTATATAAAATATTACTTTCTTCATTCTCTGTGTACTGATATAACTGTAGTGTCAATTTTTTTGCATTCCTCGCACTTCCAGGCTCTGCTAATTCAAATATCAGTTCTGGATTTCGGTAAGAAATGAGATTAAATGAAATTTCATTTCCCACATCATCTTTTCCACGAATCCATAGTTCAGTATTTTCATTCATATCTGGAAGTGTTCCATAAAGAGTACAGCTGAAGAGATTGTATTTTGCTTTTGAAATAGTTACAGTTTGCTTTTCGTCCAATTGTATAAATTGGTCAATGAATACTTCTTTTGTATCTCTTTCAAGTATTTTTGGATCAGCAGTAAAAGAAAAATTATATTTATCTTTTATGTAAAGCTGGTCCCCTTTTGTATTAAAATTACCGATTGTAATTTCAAAATTTTGTTTAGCTGAAGATGCCTTTAGAGAAAATCTTGCTACATAATCTTTTGATTTGGAGTCGGTATTATTATAATTAGAATATTGTCTTTCCAATTCTAATTTGACTCCATCAACACTGGCTTCAATGCTGCTCATAGATACGTCATTATTTCCATTTTCATCTGTCATGGAATATGCTATCCATAAATTCTCATCATCCACTGCTACTTCTTCTAAAGAAACCTTAACTCCATTCTTTGTGATTTTATTTTGAATCTGTTTTATATATTCTCCAGTATCTTCAGAGATTCCCAGAATCTGTCCAATTAGAGAAGTCATTTTCTCCCAGGCTGCTTTTACTTCATTCTGATGTGTCAGTCCCAATCCGACAATCATTACGATTACTGCACATGCAATTACTTTTTTTAATGGCATCTTAAATGTTTTTATTTTATTTTCTTTCCATGGTTTTGAAGCCTGGTATATATAATTATCATTAATGTCTGCAAATGTTGTTAAAAAATCCCAGCCTTTATTATTCTGCATACCCAGCCTCCGTCAATAAATAATAAAGTTTCTTTCTACTACGGGCTAAAATTGACTTAATCCTGCTTTCCCCACAGTTGTGTCTATCCGCTATCCTTTTGATAGAATCCATGTACCAGTATCGCCTTACAAAAATATCCCGGTCACGTTCTGAAAGTGTACCTAAAAAAGCATCAAAAATATCTATGATTTCTTTTTTTCTTAAATACGTTTCAATATCCGAGGCAATTATGTTCCCTATTTTTTCAACTTCACCAGCTATGTCCTCCATATGAGAATCCGTCCGCTTCTGCGCATTCTTCTTACGGTATCGATCAATTGCGGTATTCCTTGTTATTTTAGATACAAAAGAAGCTAAAATGGATGGTCTTTTGGGTGGGATGCTGTTCCAAGTAAAAAACCAGGTATCATTTACGCATTCTTCAGAATCTTCCCGGTTATATAAAATATTATGGGCAACGGAATAACACATGTTTTCATACTTATTTTTTGTTTCAGCAATGGCATTTTCATCTCTTGCAAAATATAAATTTATGATCTGTACATCATCCATTTTTTTAATTTTCTCCTTCTACTTTATATGACGTATTTTATTATAATTGGTCGCATAAAAAATAGAAATAATTTATTATTTTTTTGTCAGCAGAAAAAGAAAACATATCATGCTTTCTTTTCCTGCCCGTTTTTTTATTGCTCCAGTACTTCTGTTACATAACTTCCCTGTTCATCAACAGCAATTACTTTTTCCGGTCCATCTTCCGTCTGAATAATCTGTCCAACATACACTTGATCCTGAGGACCGTCATAATTCAGATCTGGATTTTCTATTGATTCCCATGGATAAATTACTTTTTCACCTTTTTCATTGAAAAATTCATGTAACTCAATACCAGAACTGGCAGCTACGGAAACAGTTCCAATCAGCATACTGGCAATTACACTTATCCATATTTTTTTTCGTTTCATTTTGATATTCCCCCAAATTACTATTTTTTCGTGTATCCACATATTTTACAGGTCTTTTTTAATGCAGGATAAGAATGCTTGCTACAATAAGACCATGGGCTGTACGTTTTTATTCCTATACGATTACATTTTTTACATTTGTTTGATATGATCAATCGTTCTTTATAACATATTCCCGCTGTTCCCACAGTCTGAAAATCTGTTTTTTTACCGCGTGCTTCCAAATATCTCGCTGGATGTTCACAAGGAGTATTCGTTGCGTACGTTCTGATATCATTAATTGGCTCTGTTACAAAAGAACCATCTTCATAAACTCTAATTACTCTTTCCAAAGAACCATTTTCTGGCATATAAACATCCACACCGGATAAAGATTCCTGCGTTTCATTTTTAGAAGCTATAACTGTCGTACCCATTCCAATTACATTTCCCATAAGTGTAACACCTGTCATTAATACTACCATCCATTTTTTTAATCCATTCATAACCTTCCAACTCCTTTTCTTTTTGGCATTTTAAATACTCAGTGTTGCTATCCCCCTTCCTGCATTATTTCATTTTTGTTTCTTACTATATATCACGCAAAAATTTGTTTTCCGTCGCATAAAGGAATTAATATTATTCATCTATTACATCTGATTCATTTCGCACTAATCAAAATCCAATATTTCAATATCTTTTATGTTTTCTTCCGTCATTTCTTCTTCCTCCTGCGGCAGTTCACACCATACCACCAGCCTTTTGGACGAATCAGCACCACAGGTAGACAATAGAAGCTGTGACGTTTCCACTGGCTCTCCCAGCCAGAAAGTATCACTATCCGCTTTTACATATCCACATTTCGTTACCGTATATACCAGTTCTCTATTATCTGGAAGATATAAATATACCTGATTATGTTCTTTTAAATATGATTCCTCTTGAAAGCGGTGCAGTCCTTGGAACATACTGCCATCTTTCATATTGTGTCCGTACAGGATGCTCTTCCGGTTGGAAAAATCAGCTTCATTATCCATATCCAGAAAAATGCTTCCTGCTGCATGCTCCGTCTTTTGAAACGTGTGCTTTAAATAGTAGGCATTGTCTTTTCCTTGTACCACCGGATAATCGATTTTTGTATCCGGAATCCGAATCCAGGCAATGATGTCCGAATTAATTTTCTTTAAGGCTTGAAAATCAACGGTCGTCTTATTTGCCGGTGTCGGAGCTTGCACCTCACTTTCATTCTCTTTTCTTTCTTCCTCTTTTACATATTCCCGTAGGGTCTCGTATTCTTGTTCGCCCTCCCGGTACATAAAAAAGGTACTGACTGCCATGCAGATTCCAAATCCTAACAAAAAAAGACTGACCGATGCAATCAGAATCTCTTTAATCTGCTTCATAACATCCTCCGTTTCTTATTTTTCTGCAAGAAAAAAGGACCGCCACCGAAGTGACAGCCCAGTTTTTCTCAATCGTGATTTTTCCGTTTGGTATACCAGATGATTCCAGCAATTCCTCCTACTGACAGGAGCAGTAAGAAGAACGGCAGCCAGATATTGGTATCATCCTCAGTCTTTGGACTGTTGGAATAGCCGCCTGTTGGAATCCGTTCATTGGTAAGCTCTTTGGTAATCTCAATCTCCTTGGTGTTTCCATCCTCATACGCAAAGATTACGGATTCCTCTTTTTCGCTTCTTACATAGCCTTCCGGTGCCTTGGTCTCTACCAAAACATACTTTGCGATCAAAGTCTCTGCAATCTGATCATTCAGTTTTTGTCTGCCAGCAAGGTCTCCCACCATTCGTTGTGCATAAAAATCCATGGGCAGATGAAGCATATGCCACATAAATGAGGCATTTGATACAATAGCAAGCTTTCCTTTAATTCTGTAAAGATATATCTCATTAAGAAAACCAACAATCATTCGGAATATAGCAGTGAAAAGCATTGCCACCAGAAGCATTTCAAGCCAATGCATATTATGTCCGGGCAAAATCTGATCCGTAAATATTCTGGCAAACACGGGAGTAACCAAGCCTACAAAAGCAACAAGGGCTGCCGTAATCATTACAAAAATCACAGAAGCCGTTGTATTGGCCAGTCTATCCTTCAAAAACTTAAATACACTTTCCGGCTTTCCACCCTTCTCAAAGTTTTCTCCTGGTGTGAACTCAATACATACTCCTGTAAAAGAATGATCAAATTCTTCCATTGTTACCTTGATTGTTCCACGTGCAGGATCATTAATTACAGCTGCATTTTTGGTAAAACCGCATAACACAACAAAATGATTAAAGTTCCAATGAATAATTGCAGGATAAGTAACATTCTCTTTTACTTCGTCTACCCCATATCGATGCGCTTTTACCTCCAGCCCATAACTTCTTCCAGCTTTTGCAATACTGGAAGCTTTGCTTCCATCTCTTGATACTCCACAATCACTACGAACTTGTTCAAGCGGTAACCACTTGCCATGATACGCAAGAATCATAGCAAGACTTGCTGCACCACATTCCAGGGCTTCCATCTGCATAATAACCGGAACTGTAATTCTTTTTTTTCTCTTTTTCATAGCACGCTCCTAATCCAAAATAAATTGAATTGGTTTCATTTCGGCTGTTGTAATGATAACTGTTGCCAGCATATTTGGGGTAATGTCTTCTTCAGCTATAACCCGAACTTCATAAGAATAGTTTCCATCAAGCACATTATCCGCAAACCAGTCTTCTGATATTTCAGCACGAATTTCTTCCTGTGAATAAGGATTCTGACTCACTGCTTCCACTTTGCCACTGATGTTTCTTCCATCAGGCAGTGTAATATTTGCCTTACATCCTATCAGGTTTGTGTTGGCATTTTCTACACATTCATAGCAGTTAATCACATTACCTCCAACAGTAACTCCTTTCACTGTCATCGTCTGTGGAAGACTTCCTACAACGCTCCATACAATCACAGATATTACTGCCACCAGAAGTGCCGCCATAATTAACCAAACCTTCGGATGAGACACCTTAATATATGCATCTAATTGTTCCGGAGATTCAACACGATCAAGACTTTCCCTTCTAAATATATTCTGTTTATCCACTTTTCCATCCTCCAGTATGCAATTTGTTTATCATATCATCTGACTGATGCTGTATTTTTATCATTTGTTTATTGTATCTGGTCTCTGACGCTTTGCATCAAAGATCTCTAGATAAAAATAATTTTTTCTTCATATAATGTGACAAATTCTCTTCTGATGTTTATAAACAGATAGGAAGCATTCGAATTCTTACAGGAAAGGAGAACTATTATGAGCGAAATCAAACAGAACATTACAAACGAATTATCTGAAGAAGAATTAGAAAATGTTGCCGGTGGTTTTGGCCGTCCTACTATGGATGATCCCAGATATAGGGAGCAGATGAGGATAAACAATATGTTAAAACGAGGCATGAATATGGAGGAAATTCAAAAAGCGTTGAAGTCCTATTCGTAAATAACTATATCAATCCTTCCGGGCAGCCTTAGGGCTGCCCCTGTTTTTCTCTGGTCACCTTATCACTTCCACGATTAGTCAGAGTTCCTGCCAGTACCACCGTTCCTGGCACCAGCACCATGATATATATGATTCCAAGCCCAAATCTGAGGAACTTGCCAAGGCTTCGGCTTATTTCTTCTATTATATATGGGCACCCTGTATTTATCCACCAGTACAAAGGAATTAATGCAAAAATACTGATAAACAACCTTAGCTTTTGCGAAATTCTGTCAAAATCTAATTGTCTTTTTTCCAGTATCCTGCAGATGACAAAGGATGCAATAAATCCGACTCCTTCATATGCATCTCCCCGCATTTTAGCAGGATCAACCAGAAGTGATCCATCCGGCAGATAATCAAGTGGATATGGTTTGTATTCATAGTACAGCACAGCAGCAATACAGATCAAAAGCCCTGCCACAAGAATCATGAGGTCTCTTTTTTTTTCTTTTTCACTCCACAATTCCAACCACCCGGTCAGATACATCATAACTGCTGTTGATATAAATCCCACCAGAACATCCTGCGGAGTATGTACTCCCAGATAATTTCGTGAAAACATAGTCAGGAATACCAGCACAAACAACAGACCTGCAACGACACTGTGCTTTTTTTCCATGAACCAAAGTCCACTTCCACCGAACATAGCCGTTGCCCGCGTTGTATGCCCACTTGGAAATGAATATCCGGTAGCTGCTGTTTTAGAATCACCATAGGGTAAAATCCGTGTATCCCGTATCCATGGGCGATAGACACAGAAAGTAAGCTTTAAAAATCCGTTGATAAACAGACCGCCCCCAAGTCCTGCCAGGATTTTTCGTCCCGCCTTCCGGTCAAATGCCCAGTAAATCATACACATCATTGCAATAGGTAAAAATCCTGCGGACAGCTTTGTTACTGCATTCATAAGCGGTGTCAGAATACTGCCAACCGTTTCGCGAAATTGTTGCAGGTACAATAAATACTCAATATCCATAGCTTTCCTCTTTCTGCTGTTCTTTCAGGCGAAAATAAAGCTGTGACTGTGTTAAATACTGATATGGTCCGGCAAAGAATATATTAACCAACCCGAATGTTATAATCCCCAGAAGGCTCCATCCTATAAAAGACAGATCTAATACAAATGCAGCCCACTTATTTCCCTTCATCATCTGACGGCTCTTTTCAAAAGCTTCTTTTCGATTCATCTGTGGATTCTCTGCCAACAAAAACGGAATCATCATATACTCATACTGTTTTATAATTCCCGGAATTATAAACAAAAGACTCCATAAGCTTACAAACAATGTCCGCAAAAACATAATCCAGCCAACATTCTTTCCATCTCTCCTGTTGATCACCGACCAGATACATCTCGTCTCCGCTGTTCCGTATTCACATTGAATAAACAGCTTTTTACATCCCACCTCCAGAGGATTCCAAATCAAAATCGTCATAATAAAGTTAACAAGCAACGCAACTGCCACAATTCCAAGTGCAATTCCTAAAACAAGGCCAAAATCATCAGTTTCTACTGCGCCTATCACTTCATCAAAACTTCCGGAAGAAGACCTTTCTACTACCGAGACCACTCCTGAACCTCCAATCAGGGATAATATAACTCCTGCCAGAACTGCTTTCCAATAATTTATCTTTAAAAGCTGTTTGGCACACTCTTTCAATTCTCTCCTTGTCCACATATACAATTCCCTCCTCTTCAAACTACCCATATGCAAATATCTCATATCTGAAATATGTCATCCGGCTTTCATAATCTATTACAATGCATTATCCCCAGTCAGTTCAGGCAGAGTCTCTGTAGCCTGAACGCCTATTCCCCCTGTTTTTCCATAATCATTCGCAACTTCTCCAGAGCACGTTTCTGTATCATCCTTACATTTCCCGGTGATAAATTCATCTGCCTGCCAAGCTCTGTGGAACTTTTCTGATAATAAAATCTTCCCAGAAGAATTTCCCGTTCTCTGTCAGAAAGCTGCTCCAGACTTTTTCTTAATGTCTCTTCTCTCATAATCTTTGCCACAATCTCTTCCGGCATTTTTTCCCGGGGAATTGTCTGCTGCTTCAGGATTTCCAGAGAATAATGAGTCTTTTTATCCCTATAATAGTTTTTCAGGCGGTTTGCTGTGATTGCATACAACCAGGTAGCTATACTACCTTTTTCTTCATCATAACTGTCCATATTTCTGTAAAAAGACAGAAATACATCTCCAGTCAGTTCTTCCGCTTCATACAGATCAGGAACTCTTTTATGTATAAATGTCAAAATTTTCAGATAATATTCCTGATAAATACGCTCAAACTCCTCATACTTCATCCTCCGCCTCTTCATAAGACTCAATCTCTGCATAGAGATGTGTGTCTTCTTTCACATCTTCCTCTGGCTCGTACAGTTCTTTACACTCCTTATCTGTATACATAATGTAATAAGAATTATCGTCATGAAGCATGATCCATACATGATTATCTGCTGGAACCGTGATTGTATAATCCTTTTCCTGCTCTGTACCAGGAGCTGCAGTAACTGTCACATTACGTACATCACCTTCTGCTTTTTCTGCTTCTTCGTACTTTTCACAGAGATCTGCTACATCCTCAGGCCTGTCCACGCCGTAGGAGAATTCCATCTTCGAAGCTTCTTCCGAAGTGCCGTCCTTATGATTCAGAATCTGAGTATGTTTCAGTGGTCTGTAATCATCCGAAGCAACCACATATTCCATAGAAATCCAGTCTCCCTCTGTGTAGGATTCTCCATCTCCCTGAGAATTCAATGTGCTCTGCGTAAGTTCTTCAGGTACCTTTGTCTGTATAATGATCGTATCACCATCTTCCTTCAGATCCGTCACTTCTTCCTCTATGGTTTCATCTGTGTAAAAGCTTATAAGATCATCTGCATTTCCATCTGCTTCATCAATATACAGACAGGAGAGATACTCATCTCCTTCTTTTCCGTATTTTAATTCGCCATCTTTATAGAGCATCTGGGTAGTACCATACATATCTACATACATCACTTCAGAATCTTCATAGTCATATACCTTTGTATTCTGCAGTATATATTCACAGGTAGCTTCATAGCTTTTATGATTGCTTACAAGACTGTCTGTTTCTCCTGCTTTCATCATCTGTTCCAGTGCATTGTCTTTTGTCAGTTCAGGTAACGTATCCGATGCCTGAACACTCACACATTCTGCTCCCAGAGTTCCCATAATCATTGCCGTCACAATAATCATTCTTTTCTTCATTTTTTAGTCTCCTTTTCTTATATTTTTTCCTTTACGATGCCAGTAAGAGCGAGCTTTCGGGCATTATACCGTATCAAAAGCTCTCCTCATTTTGACAGTTTTCTGTATCTGTATTATTTATGTTATTTGAATTTGACTTTCCTGTCTATATTTTTGCGTGAATAGTCAAAATATGGTGTGAAAAGACCTTCATATGATTTGATTTTGCCTTCTGCCAATGGTATACTTGTTTTTAATAGGTAACCTGACCATTATCTATTTTTATGACAGGAGGTTTTTATGATAGCATTGCGTTATTTCTGCGGATTTTCTCTTCAGATTTTTCCTTATGCATTTTTCTGTTTGTATACATTCCGGGATTGTTTCCGCCTAAGCACAAAAAAGGCAATGCGCATGGCACTGTCCATTTTTATTGTAATGGTCATTCCGTTTTCTCTTATCGCACAGTTCAACATCGGCGGTGATTACAAAGAGCTGATCTCGAATGCTATTTTTTATATTGCCTTGTTACTGTTCGGAATGTTGTACTGCTTTATCATCCAGGCAAAAACAGTAGAAAAACTGTTTGTATTTTTTGTTGTAATGAGCTACGGATTCTTTGTCACAAGTACTGTTACTTTTTTGCACCGTACTTTCCGGTTTCCGTCCGATCATTTTATGTATCCGCCCCTTGCACTGATTCTCACACTTATCATAAATCTGCTTCTTGCGAAACCATTTCTCATGCTGATGGAGCGAATCCGTACTATGATCAACGCTGATCTGGAATCACGTATCTGGAAGATTCTCTGCTCCCTCCCTGCTTTGTTTATTCTAATTGCCAGCATTGCACAATTCTCAAGCATAATAAATCTTTCCACCAATATGGTTGTCCATGCTATGTTTGTATTGTTTGCAGTATTTGCTTTCATAGTATATGCCGTATTCTTTAGTGTCATGGAATACATCCGCAGCAAACAGGAAGAACAGAGAATTTCCGAGCGGATACTGGAAAGCTACCGGAATCAGGCAGAAAACAATGAACATATTCTGGAAATGCACCATGAGATCCGGCATCATATGAATGCCCTGTCCGCCTATCTTAAACAGGAGGACTATGCAGGTGCCAGACAATATACGCAGAAATTTACTGAAGAAGCCGAACAGCTTCCTTTTGTCACCTACACAGCCAATGCTCTGGTCAATTCCATCCTTTTAGAATTTGCAGAACGTGCCAGCCGTTATAAAGCCATAGTGGAGTACAGTATTATCATTGGCAGAAAACTCAACATGGAAGACATTGATTTGTGCCGGATGTTGACAAATATATTGGAAAATGCAGTAGAAGGGTGTCAGAAGGTTTCTGAAGGACAGCGGATCATCCGGCTGAATCTCCATTCAAAGGGAAATTTTCTGTTTATTAAATGTGAAAACTCCTGCAATGAGGATAACTTGAGAATCACGAATGGAAAATATAAATCCAGTAAAAAGAACAGTGACAGACACGGTTACGGTCTTAAGATCATCAATGGAATCGCCGAAAAATACAATGGTATACTGAACGTACAGGTACGTGGTGGCTTTTTTGCTGTAACAACAACGCTTTGTCTTGACGAAAATAACGAATAATAGGAGGCTTTCACTATGTACCATATTGTCATCTGTGATGATGAACCGATTTTTTTAACACAGATATCTGAAATGATCATCGATATTTTAGCATCCATGGGAGAATCCTGCGAGATTCGAAAATATACTTCTATTTCAGAATTAAAAAATACATTGCAGAATACTCCTAAAAGCTGTGACATTCTGATTCTTGATATTATGCTGGGTGAAAACAATGGGATCAGCTTTGCAGAATGTCTCCATGACACTGGAAAACAAATTCCCGTTATCTTCATTTCCAGCAGTAAGGAATTTGTATTCGATGCATATTCTGCTGAACCTGTAGGTTATATCCTCAAGCCGGTCAGCCGTCAAAAACTTGCAGAAGCACTAACCCGTGCAATCCGACATCTGATTCCGAAATCCATTATAATCGACACTCCGTCCAGAACTGTATCCTTTCATATCAAGGATATTACCTATATTGAAATAATCAATAAAGAATTGCAGATTCATCTTCAGGATGGTACTGTCACGAAGATATATAAATCCCTTTCTGCAGTCCGTGAAATTCTGCCGAAAGATATCTTCGTGCAATGTCACAGATGCTACATTGTTTCTCTGTATGCTGTCCGTTCAATCAGACGCTTTGAAATCACACTGAATAATCAGGAAATAATCCCGGTCAGCAAATACAGCTACCGGGATGTCCAGGAACAATTACAGCAATACGCTGCAAAATGGTTTTAATTTCTGCAAACAGCAGAAAACGGCGGTCTTATCGACCGCAGAATTCTCATTGATATTTTGCAACAAGCTCTCCGGCATTTGCTTTCACATCATCGGAAACAAGCCCCGGGAATTCCTCTTCCAGTTCATTCAGGATATTCATAATATCTTCTTTTTCCTGATCGGTGCTGATAACAACCTCGCAATAGTTGATCTTCTCCATACCTGCCACTGAGGTTTCCAGCTGCATAATATAATCCACATGCGGATTCCCATATAATCGGATCAGATCCTCCTGCGACCTTGCTTTCATCTTAAAGTTCAATGCATATTTCAGGTTCCGTTTCATACTGTAATTTTTGTCAGTTCCGAGTATGCTGTCCACAAAAATAGATAGTGGATTTCTTCCCTCCATGGCAGCCGTTGTTGTTGTCATTCCGGACCATCTTGGATTAATTTCGATAATATACCATTCTCCTGCCCGGTAAACCAGATCGACCTGCACCGTTCCTTCAAATTTCAAACTCTGTGCCATATTAAGCAGTTCTTCCTGTACCTTTTCAAAATGATAGGAAGGATCCGTCACCGGACCAAATTTTACAGAGCTTAACGGATCTGTAATGCCCTCTTTTGTTACAGAAAAGGCGATCGGCGGAAGGACACTGTAACGTCCCTCTACACCATGAATTTCCGTTCCGAACTGTTCTCCCTGAATCAGTTCTTCCACCATTATATCTGAATTGTTCCGATCGGAATTAAGAAAGCTCTCTACTTCCTCATAGGAGTTCATGATTTCCACTCCGATTGACCCTGCACCTAATGTATCCTTCACAATGACCGGAAAGTTTATTTCCTTAATCCGATAAAAAACATATTCCTTATATACATTTACACTGACACCCGGATTCTTCTTCTCCGCAAGAAACAGCTCATGGTGAATATAGATTCCCTTTGCCGCTTTGACAAAGCTGCGGAACATGATATTACTACGCCACTTATCAAATGCTGCCACTGACACCAGCGTATTATTGGCAATGGTTGCAATTCCTCTTTTCTGTAATTCCTCAGCAATGAGAGCGGTCTTGATCGGTACCCAGTCAAAGGGAACGGCTCCCGATGCAATTGCTACAGCAATATCCGGTCTCTGCTGTGCAATCAGCTCTGCCGTATCCTCCGCACTCATTCCACTCTCCAAAAGCACGTATTTCACCTTCTCAGGTTTTTTGCAGATTTCCCCATCTGCCACGTCAAAAATGTAAGAACCATTCAGGGGTCCTGCTACAACAAATTCGCAGTCCGGATAAAGCCGGTCCATTTCATCCCAGGTATCTGCCCGGAACGGCTGGTAGGTTGTTTTTGTTGATGAATTGGAATGTGCTGATGTTGACGCACTATAAAATACAATACGCATAATCTCTTCCTCCGCCTATTTTCTATGATTCAAACTGTGCCTGATATAATCTGGCATAGGCTCCGTTTTGTGCTAATAGCTCTTTGTGGCTGCCCTGCTCCACGATATGCCCGTTCTCCATAACCAGGATTACGTCTGCATTGCGAATTGTGGACAGACGGTGGGCAATGACAAAGCTTGTCCGTCCCTCCCGCAGCTTATCAAGTGCCTGATCAATCATGGCTTCGGTTCTGGTATCTACAGAACTTGTTGCCTCATCCAAAATGAGAATATTCGGTTTCACAAGAAATGCCCTGCAGATCGTCAACAACTGCTTTTCTCCGGCAGAAAGGCTTGACATTTCATTGGAAATTACAGTCTGATAACCATCAGGCAGTGTACTTACAAACTGATCCACGAAGGTCTCCCGGCATGCATTCCGGAATTCTTCTTCCGTGATTTCCCGTTTCAAACCATATTTCAGATTGTCTCCGATCGTTCCTTTATACACCCAGGTGTCCTGCAGAACCATTGCAATGTTCTCCCGCAGGCATGCTCTTGTAAGGTCGTGAATTTCTACTTTGTCATCAAAAATAATTTCTCCAATGTTTACTTCATAAAATCGTTCGATCAGATTTACAAGTGTTGTCTTGCCGGCACCAGTTCCTCCAACAATAGCGACCATCTGGCCCGGTTCTACAACAAGGTTCATATGTTCAATCAGCTTCCTCTCAGGTACATAAGAAAAGCTCACATCCCGGAAATCGATCTTTCCCTGCAACCGGTAGCTCTCTCTGGCTTCCGGTTTTTCTTCAGCCTGATCTTCACTATCTAACAGCTCATAGATCCGGTCAAGAGACGCTATTCCGGACTGCAGTGAAGAATACGCCTGGGACAGCTTGGAAAAGGGTGTCTGAAACTGTCTGGTATACTGAATAAATGCCTGCACATCTCCGACCGTCATCTGTCCGGATATTACCCGTAAAGCACCTCCCAATGCCACAATCACATAATTCAGATTCGTAAAGAACCGGGACAATGGTTGAATCAGGTTCGATACGGCCATAGCTTTGAAGGAAGATTCATACAGCAGACGATTCTGCTTCCTGAAAGCTTCCACGAACTTCTCTTCCTGACCATAAAGCTTCACAATATTGTGTCCGTTCACACTCTCTTCCACATTACTGTTAATCATTCCGGTATAATACCACTGCTTCTGATATTCCTTACGCACAAACCTGGAAATCAGGGTCACAATCCAGCCCGAGACCGGAATAATGATCACAGTGATCAATGCCAGCCTCCAGTTAATTGCAGTCATCATGACAATCATCCCGACCAGCTGGAAAATACTGTAAATCGTATCTGCACCGGAAGAATTCAGAGTCGTGACCACATTATCAATATCATTTGTGGTCCGGCTCATGATATCTCCGTGACTGTTTGTATCAAAATAATTTAATGGCAGCGACCATAGCTTTGTCTCTACCTGACTGCGCAATTCTTTCGCCGTATCAGAGATGATCCGTGTGGAAAACCATGCGGACAGCCATTTCGATACGAACTGGATCAGAAAAATCACACTCGATATCCCTGCCCAGAAGAAAAACCGGTCCCAGTGAATGTTACTGCTTACCGGGTTTGACATATCCTGTACAATGGAATCCGTTGCATACCCCAGATACTGCGGTCCCAGCGCTGTAGCAACCGCTGAAATAATAATACTGAACAGCATAAGAGCGGTCAGCATCTTATTTTTAAAGAAGAAGAGCTTTAACAGCCGCTTGAAAGACCCCTTTTGTATGGTCTTTTTCTGCTTTGTACTCATGATGCCACCTCCTTATCTGTGGGCTGGGAAGCCACAATTTCCTGATAAGTCCGGCTGCTTTGCATGAGTTCTTCATGTGTTCCAACCGCTTCAATACGTCCCTGATTCATCACAAGGATCTGGTCAGCATCCTTAATGGTACTGATTCTCTGTGCAACAATAATCACAGCCGCATTCTGTGTAACCGGCTTCAGTGCTCTTCGCAGCTCCTGGTCTGTCCGGTAATCCAGTGCAGAGAACGAATCATCAAACAAATAGATGGAGGGTCTGCGGACAATTGCTCTTGCGATTGCAAGCCGCTGCCGCTGCCCGCCCGAAAAGTTTGTTCCCCCTTCGGAAATCTTCATCTTAAGACCACGTTCGTTTTTCTCCACGAATTCCTTTGCCTGCGCAATCGAAAGAGCCTCCCAGAGTTCTTCCTGTGTTGCATCCGGTTTTCCATCCCGCAGATTGTCCTCCAGCGTCCCCGAAAACAGGAAAGCCTTCTGCGGAACCATGCCGATTGCCTGATCAAGCTCATGCCTTAACAGCTTCCGGACATCCATGCCATCTACGAAGACCGTCCCCTCTGTCACATCTGCAAGACGTGGAATCATATCAAGCAAGGTAGTCTTACCACATCCGGTAGATCCGATAATCGCCGTCGTTTTACCCGGCTGTGCGCAGAAGGAAATGTCCTTCAATACAGGCTCCACCTGCTCATTATCCGGTGCATAGGAATACGTCACATGTTCAAAACATATTTCTCCCCGGAACTGCTCTGGCAAAAAAGCATCCTCTCTGTCCTGAATTTCACTTTCACTGTTTAAAATCTCTTCAATACGTGTAACCGATACCTCGGCTCTTGGCAGCATAATAAAAATCATGGAAGCCATCAGGGTTGCTGTCAGAATAAAGGATATGTAGGTTACGAAGCCGATCACCTGTCCAATCTGTACCTGACCGTTCCCCGCCATACGGCCGCCAAGCCAGATCAGCGAAATATTGGCAAAGCTCATTGTCAGGGTAAAGATTGGCTGCATCAGCCCTGTAATCTTACCGATGCTGGTATTAATCCTTGAAAGATCTCCGTTAATCCGTTCAAAGCGTTCCTTCTCGCCTTGTTCCTTCGTAAAGGCCTTTACCACACGGATACCGGAAATCTGATCCCTGAGTACGGTATTCATCTCATCTATTTTCGTCTGCTGTTCTCTATAATAAGGAAGGATCAGCTTTAAAAATACCACAGAAACCCCAAGCAGCAGAGGTATCGTCACAAGCAATACCACCGAAAGCTTCACGCTTTGGGACAAGGCAAGCACAAGACCTCCGATAAACATCATCGGTGCTGCGATAATCGCGGTAAATAAGAACGTAATAAACTGGATTACCTGCTGTACATCGTTTGTTGCCCTTGTAATCAGCGTAGGAGCTCCCATGCTTCCGATCATCCTGCGTGAAAAATGTATCAGCTTCTCATAAACCTGCTCCCTCAAATCCCGTCCGGTCATCAGTGCCACCTTTGCTCCGAAAATACCAGCCAAGGTTGATAGCAGTAACTGGATAAGAGCTATTCCCAGCATGAGAATTCCCTGATGCATGATATATGCAGCATCCGCATTCGCCACACCATAATCGATCACTCTGGAATTGATTGTTGGCAGATACATGGTTAAAAAGGACTGACCAAGCTGCAGTAAAATGACCAGTATCAAAAGTCCCCTGTATGGGCTTAATACTCTTCGCAAAAATCCGGTCATGCCTGTCCCTCCATAAAATCATCAATAACGGAAGCATATGCATCCATCATCTTACGCCCCGGCATACCCGGAAATGCATTTACCTCTGCCAGCACATACTCTCCATCACCAATCATAAGATCCAGTCCGATAATCGGAAGATCAAATATGGACGCCACCTTTTCACAGAATACCTTTTCTTCTTCGGTAAGAGTCTTCTCCTGTGTAGTTCCACCCACATGTACATTCGAACGGAATTCATCAGGATTCGATGCATGGCGCTCCATCGAAAAATAATATCTGCCATGGAGAACAACAACACGGATGTCTCTTCCTTTGGAAGTAGCAATATATTCCTGTGCCACATAAGCCTGTCCATAGGAAAGAGTTGCAAAGTAATCCTTAAGCTCCTGGCCGTTATGGATCAGTTCTACACCAATCCCGCCAAATCCACTGTCCGGCTTCACAACAAATGGATAACCAAAACGACCAGACAGTGTTTCGGGATCAGAATCTTTGAAAAACACCATCGTATCAGGCACCCGTATTCCATTCTGTGCAAATCTCTGATAAGTTGCAATCTTACTTCTTGCGACCTGAAGCTCACGCAGATTTAAAATAGATGGAATTCCCGCATCCTGAAGCATATTCTCCAGAATAAATCCATCCGTGGATCCAAGTAGTGGCCAGAAATAATCCGGCTTTTCCATTTTTTCGCCCAGACAGGTGATCACAAGTTCCCCGTTCCTGCAAATTTCAATCGTGGAATATTCGCAGAAAAGCACTTCCTTATCTTTACCTATCAGTGCCTGCATCTGCCTTCTTCCATTTGTCTTAACATCTTCCACAGTACTGTCCTGGCTTGCTACTAAAGCTAAAATTTTCATAGGCTTCTCCTTTTATTTTCACAAAGTCCTTCCATTTATTTTACAAGCTCCACCCCGTATTCTGTCTGACTGAAAAAGAATTTCCGCTGCAGTTCATTCCGGATGATGTGCACAGGCTTCAGCTGTGCCGGCGCAATTCCCTTCATTATCATCAGATCACGGTATAAGCTATATGTCTCCGGCTCTAAGATATTTAACTTAGTTGGCGCACAGATTCCTTTTGCCACCTTATCTCCCATGGACGGATTGGCCTTAGCAAGATTCCTCTCCAGAAAAAAACGGATTTCCTTTGCTTTCATCCCCTCCGGAAGGCTTTCGATTTCCATAAAATAAGTATAACGTGGAGGAACATGTTCAACATCCGGATATACTGTAAAATCAATCATGTCAAAGCCAAGCTGCTTTGCTGTATCCTCTGCGGCAGTCCTGAGTGCCACTTCTGTTGTCTTCTCCCCCATAATACTGACTGTCTGATCAATACGTCCGATGAATTCCAGAATCGGCAGATTCTTATATTTTCCTGCAATCTTTACCGCATCACGCATACGATACCGGTAAAAACCGGAAAGATTCGTAACAATCACTTCATATTCTTTACCTGTCTCAAGCTGATCTATCGTTACTATTTTGGAGAAATCATCATCTGCGTCTGTCGGCAGAAATTCATAGAACATACTGTCCGGAACCGGCACGCTCTTCTCATCATTTAACCGGTACGGGACACTGATCATGCCTTCAGATGCATTAATTCCGGTAAAATAACGGGCTATTTTTTCTCCCATATATTTCTCTTTGATCTTATCAGCATAAACCTTAAATCCACCGGAACCGACACCGGTAAGGAACTGTGCATGAGGCCACAGCTTCGGTACAATCGGTTCCTCAAACCCCTGCATGAAAATTCCCCTCAGTTCCTGCGCTCTCTCCGGCATGGGCTGAATTTTCTTTAAGAGACTGGAACGGACTTCCTCTGACATTTTAATACCCAGATCAATCGTTCCCTGTTCAATATCATTAACCAGAAGCTCCCAATGCTGTTCCATATAACGCAATACTTCCAGTAAAAATCCAAGAAAGTTCGCTGCCATATTCGTAAGATCCTGGTCCATCAGTCCGAAACGTGCATGCAGATATCTGGTGTTGGTTTCCGATTCCGGATAAATTGCTTCATCGGGAGATGTAAAACTCATTCCGAGGTAAGGGCGGAATTCACCGATCATTTTTACTGACAAAGCCCCATAAGTAACACCGCTTTTCACGTGCTGGATCTCTGCAATGGATTCCGCAATGGACATATTCCGTCCGTTGATCCAGTCTTCTCCGAGTTCTTTTGCGACCAGACCCATACGGTAGGGACCATTATACTTCTGAAAAACCTGAAAAGCCTCTTCCGTCAACGGTATACGCTTGGGATTTCCAACCGTTCCTGAAGACTTGTTATAATGTACAACCTTACCGGAGGTAATCAGATTCTCCTCCCCATCCTCACTCATTCTTAAAATATAGCCTGCATAATCATCGTATACACTGACCGGAACCTTCTTCTGGTATTCTTCTATGGAATGAATATTCGCAAAGCCATATTTCCTTCCATATTCCGTATCCTTATTTTGTTCCAGAATCCTTAAAAGCAGCTTTTCATTTTCCCCCATGGGATCCTCTGCCATCCGATTCAATGCTTCCACTACCGGTATTCCCAATTTGATCTGTTGCAGATTCCCCTGTCCGGCAGGTGTTAATTTTCTCTCTTCAATTGTCATATTCTTTTCCCCATTTTCATCTGTCTTTTATTGTTCGACTGTCAAAATACTGTCAAATCCGGTTGCTTCAAATACTTCCATAATAATTTCATTGACATGCTTTACAACCATACTTCCCTTTGCTGCATTCATTTTCTTCTGACAGGATAAAAGAACTCTTAATCCGGCACTGGAAAGATACGCAAGATCGGTAAAGTCCAGAACAAGCTCAGTAACTCCATCAAGCTTTTGGAAAATCTCCTTCTCAAATCCCGGTGCTGTTGCAGAGTCCATTCTTCCTTCCAAAGCAACCTCCATTTTCTTTCCCTGTGTTTTAACATCAAATTTCATTGATTTAACCCCCTTGTATTTTATACATATGCGGTAACTATTTTATCTGAATCCGTGCTTTCTTCAGTTCCCTGTTCTTTATCTGAATTTGTGTTTTCTGTATCAGTATTTTTCTCTTGATGATCCTGATCCGTAATATCTGCTTGATCTTCTTTTACAGGTAATTCTGAATCTTGTTCCATCATAAGAATATTGCCTGCATACACGGTTGTTGCTACAATACTTTGACTTAAAGTACTGAACAGCAATACAAAAGATAGCAAACATGCTTTCTCTATTTTTTCTCCTTTCTTCTTTTAACTGTTTTTATATCTATATTATATATATTATTTAAATCTAGTTTCTCTGTCTATATTTTTGCGTGAATAGTCAAAATATAGTGTAAAAAGACATTCATCTGATTTGATTTTGCCGTTTGCAAAGCTCTTCTTTTGATAAAAGATTAACTTCCTGATTTTCTATATTCCGTATTACTGAATTTTGATTTTCACAATTATTAGGCGGCTCATTCTAGTATTGTTCCATACTTTTAAAAGTAAGAAAGCCTGCAATCACTCCGGTTCCCAGAGAAATTAACAGGCTGATCAATAAGGGTTTTTGCTTCATTAAAGAGCTCCCTTTATTTTTAGAATTAATTTATTATATTCTGCTGTCATGGAGACATTCTACTTTTGGCTGCGTTACTGAGAATATTATCTATTGTCTGCTTTATTGGTTTTTCCTGAATCCGTGAAGTTGATTTCCTCACATACTCCTTAAACCCTATAGTTTCATGCTTTTGCAATATTTTTTTCCAATATTGTTATTCACCCACCAGGTGAAAGCAGTCTGTGGTAAAATAGACATAACAAAATCTATGGATTGGAGTCTTTTACCATGAATAACAACCACCGAATCACACTGAACACCAATAAGAACATTATTGTTGAGTTTACAAATGAACGTATTATCCCAGCCAGCGGTCTGGCTGTTGTTGGCGCCCTCCTTGGGAAAAGCGATTTCATCAAAAAACTCAATCGCATGGACGTGACATCCAATCGGTCTCAGCATCAGATTAAAAATGGTGATATTGTACTCACTTACCTTGGAATGCTTTGCATGGGCAAACCTTACTTTGAAGCTTTTTCATTATCAAGCGAAAACTTCGCCGAGAAAGCACGGATGACTGGTTTGAAATGGCAAAGCAGTATTGCCGGAATGTAACCAGTCCCAGAGACGGAAAAACCGTCTATATAGGCAGTGACTGGAAAACCGTTACCAGTAAGCAGTTCAATACAGAGTATACACTCCGTGCCGGATACGAGATTACAGAGCGAACCATTGATAAGTATGGTCAGTTCAACCTTGTTCCCGATATTGAAGTTGAAGCCTGGTGGACAAACCTTGGTGACCCGGATGAGGAAATCATCAGTCTGTATCATGCCCATGGGGAATGTGAGCAGTTTCATAGTGAGGTAAAAACAGACATGGATCTGGAGCGGCTTCCATCCGGAAAGTTCGCGACCAATGCACTGATACTCGAATTAGGGATGATCGCATATAACATTCTCCGTATGATCGGTCAGGGCACAATTGGAGGACGGGCACCCCGTCAGAAGAGGGATGTTAAACGCCGTCGTTTACGCACAGTTATCAGCAACCTGATTATGATGGCAGGACATATAACCATGCATGCACGCCAGTTGATAACCGGCCTCGGAAGAAGCAACATCTGGCGACATATATTTTCTGATATCTGTCAGAAATATGCTGTCACAAACTCATAAGTAACAAAGCAATTTTATAGCAGGCTTATTTCGTGTACCCTTTTTTGCCCAGTGACTGCTTTTGTTCCCGGTGCTGATACAGAAAAAGCCACAGAAGTATGCTCACATCATGAAACAAACTTACCTTTGGAAGATTGGTTCTCTTAAAGAATGAACTTCACGGATTCAGGTTAGTTGCTAAGTCTCTTGGTGTGGTGGTACTGTTACCAATGGACTTAATGGGAGCCGCATAGCCTTCTGGTTCAACAGGAGAATCATCCCAGCCATTTGCAAAGGAATATAAGACCAGTCCCATCTTCCCGAACAGTCGTTCCAGGAAATCTGGATCTGACGTTGCAATTTTCCCAATGGTTTTGATCCCATAACGGTTTAACATCGTTCTGGTAGATCTTCCGACATACAAAAGGTTAGCTGCAGGAAGATTCCAGACGATACTCTGGTAATTTTCTTTATGAAATTGGGTGATCGCATCTGGTTTTTTATAATCGCTTCCAAGCTTAGCAAAAATCTTATTCCACGAAATCCCGATACTGACTGTGATCCCCAATTCCTTTTTTACACGGCTTCTAATCTCATCTGCAATCTTTTTTTCATCCCCTTTTAAGGCGGTACTTCCAGTCACATCCAGCCACGCTTCATCACATCCATAAGGCTCCACCAGATCGGTATACTCTCCATAAATCTCCTGCAGCATGGAAGAAAACTGTAGATAAAGCTCCATTCTGGGCGGAACAACAACCAGATCCGGACAGGCACTTCTTTACCCCCTTTTGCGTAGCAGTATAATTTGCTGTCAGAACAATCCCACGTCTGGATGCCTGATACGCTTTAATCGCAGGCTTGTTCAAAACTCTGGACCAGTACGCAGCGATCTGGTAATGTGCAGACCCACATACAGCCTCCATGTGATATGATTTCTTCTGGTATTCCACACCTTTCCATGATTATTGGCAGACGTCTTGGTATCCAGATTATCAAGCATGCTTCATCTATCTGTTCCTATCAAAATATCGTTTTGCAAGTTATCAAGACGCATTCTTCTTTAATTCAAGGATTTTCTTCCTGATTTCTTCTATAACTAATTTAAACGCCTCATCGTTTTTTCCCGTTGGATCTTCCAGTCCCCAGTTATCGTCAAAAGGCCTGTCAATAAACGGACACCCTACATTGCATCCCATGGAAATCACGATATCAGGAGTTGGAATATCGCGAATCAGTTTGCTGTACTGACCATCTGCTTCCATATCTATTCCATATGACGTTTTCATAATCCGGACTGCATCCTGATTGATCTGCGGTTTTGTCTCTGTGCCGGCAGAATAGCTTTCAAATATATCAGATGCCAGATGCTTTCCAAATGCTTCTGCTATCTGGCTGCGGCATGAATTATGGACACAGATAAAAGCTGCCTTTTTCTTACTCATAGAAGAGTCCCCTTTCTCTTATATCTTACTCCTTTTCCATAATTTTACAGTTCCTCCTGGTGCTCGTTTCATTTTCTGCTCCAGCTTCTTTCCATAATTTTCCTTCTTTGTAGTGCTTCCGGCAAAGCGCCACATAGCTTTCATTGGAGCCAAGCATGATCTGCGCACCCTCCCGTACAATTTCTCCATTTGCATACCGGGTATTACACTGTGCACGTTTTCCACACCAACAGACAGTCGGTACTTCCTCAATGACATCTGCAATCTCCATCAGACGTCTGGAGCCAGGAAATAAGCGGTTGCGGAAATCGGTGCGCAGTCCATAGCAGATCACTGGAATATTATAAAAATCCACAAGGTCGGACAAAGTGTCTATTTCCGCTTCCGAAAGGAACTGCGCTTCATCCACCAGAACTGCATCCACTTTCTTTCCCTGATACCGGTATTCTGTATTTTCTTTTTTCCAGATCGTAGAGATCTCTTTTAAAAATTCATCCACGTATTCTGCTGAAGCAGATAATCCCATACGAGACTGGATCTTGCGTTCTCCATCCCGGCTGTCTGTTCTTGGTTTTAACAAAACGGCATACTGACCGCGCTCTTCGTAGTTATAACGGACCATTAGTATGTTTGCTGATTTCGAGCTTCCCATTGCTCCGTAGCGGAAATATAATTTTGCCATTTTCAGACTCTCCTTATGCTCAGTGTTCTTTCAAAAGCTTTTCCATATAGCTTTTCCTTCTATCAATCAAATTTCAGAACCAGTTGTCCGTCGATCCAGCTTTTCTGATCCGCCTGATGTATTTTATCATCCGCTTTTAAATTTCCAATCAAAAACGGGGATTTCGGATCATGCAAAGCATAATTCTGACGAACCGTTTTGGTATCGTAATTAGCATAACAATATTTGCATCCATGAAGGCAGGTATTATATGCTCCAATATCATTTCCCATAAAACAGGCACATTCTTTCCGTAGTGGCTGCTTTTTCGGTATATCCAGCGTGGTATGGAGGGCTTTTTCGTATGTTTCCTGTGTCATACAGCCATTGCAATCTGCCCCATAACAGGCTAATTCTGTTCCTTCTCCACAGGGATATACTTTCATTCCATGTGCCGCGGCTATCTGTATCATGGTTTTCCCAAGTGACAGACGTTTTTCTTTTGGTACAGCTTGGGCTTCCGGAAAATTTCTTCTCACTTTCTGGTACAGGTCGATGAAACTGATCACGCAGGTATGGGTATAGCCCTCAAGGGCCTGTGCGATCTGTGTAAACTTTTGGATATGGACCTCTGGCGTATAAGTCTCATTCAGGAATATAGGGTCATAACGCCATCCCATGGAATCCGGTCCTGTAATCTCAGCCAGTTGCCGAAATGTATCTATTACCGCTTCTACATCTGGAACCAGAGGCTCTATTTCTTTTCCATAAGGGGTAATGGTAACGAACCAGTACATTCCATATGTTTTCAGTAAATCCATGTGTGAAAGCATAGGCGCCGGATTTTTCGAGCAGAACGCAATCAGATCTACCACAGAAGGCGAAAAGGTATATCTTGTTACCTGCTGCGGCTGATATGGATTCCGAACCATCACGTAGCCCTCTTTTATCCGGTTACACAGCCATTCCGAATAAAACGCCGGGATATCCGTCCGCATACCGGTCTGAATAATCATAAATGTGTTCCCTTCTTTTTTATGTCAGCAAACTCTCTTACATATTATTTCTCATTTACAAGCTTCCCTGTCATATGCTCAATTCTGATTGCAAATAGCTGGACACGGCTTCTTGCAGAACCATTCAT
Source organism: Ruminococcus sp. RTP21484sp1_RTP21277st1_D2_RTP21277_210401 (assembly GCF_040924225.1). Lineage (NCBI taxonomy): Bacteria > Bacillati > Bacillota > Clostridia > Eubacteriales > Oscillospiraceae > Ruminococcus > Ruminococcus sp. RTP21484sp1_RTP21277st1_D2_RTP21277_210401. The sequence continues at coordinate 57,470 of NZ_JBCOMJ010000004.1, forward strand.
TTCTTTTTCTACTTCTTCTACTGTAGGGTAATATTTTTCTGCCAGTTTTCGAAGACGGTCTTCTATAATCTTGATATCTGTGATAAGTTCTGCTTTTCCAAACACAACAACACTTGTGGCATTCCACTCCCAGTGCCCTTCTTTTTTGAAACCCTGGTTCCAGGTTGTCAGACACACTTTATTACATTTCTGGATTGCATCCATCTTGTGTCCTTCTCTGGCTCCATGAAAATAAATCGTATGATCAGCCTCTTCATAGTAAAAATTAATTGGAATGGTATAGGGATACCCTTCATCACCAATTACAGAAAAAGCAGCTCTTTTTTCATCTTTTAATATTTTTTTACATTCATCTTGTGAAACCTGTTGCTTAAATCTTCTCATCTCGCGAAACATAAGATATCCTCCTGCCAATTATTTTGCTTTTCAATGGAATCTCATTTTTTAGATTACATTTTGATTAAGGCAAACTCCATTTTTCATCTATATAGATTACCAGACAATTCAATTGGAAAGAATCACATTCAGAGCAGTTCCAGTTTTTCTCAGAATTGCTCTTTTTGTTTGCTCTGAATCTGATACTTTCCTAATGAATTGTACCATATGCAAATAGAATTTACAAACATTTGTTCTGCTTATTTTCAAAAAATAGTGCGCCTAGCTCATCACTGAAGTAACGAGAATGCGACGCACAGTTTTTCAAAACTTTATCCATATGTTTTCCCTGTAACTTTCCAAAAATATTTGAAAAGGGACTGTTTCCAGCCCCTTAATTTCTGTAAATTTCCTTACAGATATGAACAACATGACAATTTGTGCCCCGGATATCTTTAATCTGCATACCACGATGGTTCATTTATATACCGAATAGTTCTTCTCCAGGAGCATGTCTCGCACTTAAAGCATCCCATTTCGGTTCTTCCATCGCTATATTCAACACGTCGCTCCTCATGTGGTTCAATTGTTCTATGAGTGAAGCAGAAATGCTCTTTATTATTTATTGATTGTCCGTCACACTGGATAATTATATCTAAAAAGTTTACAGCTTCTGTAATGTCTTTAAATCCATTAATTTCCTCAGGTTCAGGATCCTTAAAGAGTAAAATACGTGGCATTTATTTCTTTGTCTATTACTTCTTTATGGCCTGTTGCCTTCACTGCTTTCTGTGCTGCAAATACTGCACCGCAGATTTCACAGTATCTTACTTCCGTTAATCCATCTTCTGTGCAGGTCGCTGCTACTTCTGACAGGTTTTTGTCAGTCCTTTTATACTTATATAATTTTCAAAATATTTACTTTTCTGCCAAAACTGCTTCAAATCCTTCTTCTGCTTTTCTTACTGTGTCTTCTATGATTTTCTCTGCAATTGGTTTCAGATCCATTTTTAAGATCTGACCTATTACTTCCTCTTGTTTGGCTTCCGGTACTTTATATAAGGTAAAGCAGCATTTCAGTAATCTTCTTAATTTATTCTCCATGGTAAAATAGAGGTCGCATTTTTTTGCCATAAATCCTCTGGTGATTCCGGCAGAGGCAATGTCCATTTCATAAAAATCTTTCAATTCTGCTTCTTTTATATATTGTGAAAAAATATGCTGAATCTTCTGCGCCGTGCTCATATAAATATATTCTGAAGTAGTAGGAAGAGAATATCCTACCACATATAATTCCCTCAACGGTTCTGACAATTCGGCTATGTACATCTGTATCGAAACTTCTACTCCATAGACAAGCAACGGATCCGGAGTTTCCCCTAATAATTTCTCCGCCTTATCAAACTGGCTTCCAAACATTGTTTTGACCAGGGTAAGCAGCAAGGTATTCACAAGTATATGCGAAGCAGTAATGTTCCGTATCAGGATATGCTTGCATTGGTGGAAAGGCATTTTTCTGTACTCAGGCAAAATTCTATGCGGTACTACTCTATATTCACGGAAAAAGGGCTGCTGGATCTTTTCAACAGCAATGTTATTGTAGATTTACCGCCTCAGTTTGTACCTCCTCTTGAGCACGAAGACATTCTTGCCATGCTCAGGCAGCTGCGGTCAGATATTGCAAAGGATAATATTTGTGGCCTTATCACCCGCCCGACACAGCTGAAACTTCCTGACTATCTGTCCATTTCTGTCAGTGCGCAAAACAAGATTAATATTTACCCGACAAACGCTTTTTTATTTGGCACATATTGTTGTAATATTCATATTTCAGACGAATCATTGTGCCGGATCTTTCAGGATTTCGTTCAGTCACTGCCAGGAAGTCCTATGGTATATTCAAAGGAGGACTGTTTAAAGCTACTGGATCAGCTTACTTTGCCATTTTAATTTACGCCGGCAATGAGCCATATTCCGGGCAAAATTATTGTTTTTTCGCCTTTTTTCATATATAATAAATACATTATCGCTGCGAATCACTGCAAAATATGAATGTATCAGTACACTGATTCACAGCTTCCAGATTTATTAGAAATGGAGTGTTCGGATATGGAACTAAAAAACAGAACTTTATCAAATTTTGCAGAACTGGTACGCACTGGTGAATGTAAAAAATTCAGAGGGCGTTTGAAGGTAGGCGTGGATCTTGGTACTGCGAACACGGTTCTTGCAGTTGTAGATAGTACGAATCGTCCTATTGCCGGTGTCTCTGCACCCTCCCATGCAATCCGTGACGGTGTTATTGTGAATTATTACGAATCTGTTCAGCTGGTTACAAAATTAAAAGAAGAACTGGAAGAAAAGCTGGGCACGGAGCTTCTCTATGCCGCTGCTGCCATTCCTCCGGGAGTTTCAGAAGGCAGTGTGAAGAGCATTGGATATGTATTGGAAGGTGCCGGTTTCGAAGTAACCAACATTGTTGACGAACCTACTGCGGCCGCTGCTGTATTAAAGATTACCGACGGTGCAGTTGTAGATGTGGGCGGCGGCACAACCGGCATCAGCATCCTCAAGGATGGCAAGGTAATCTATACGGATGACGAGGCAACTGGGGGCAGCCATATGACGATGACAGTTGCCGGTCATTACCGGATTCCCTACGAAGAGGCAGAGGTTCTGAAGACCACTCCGGAAAAAGAGAAGGAAATTTTTCCGGTTATTAAGGCAACGGTTGAAAAAATGGCATCCATTACCGAGAAATTTCTAAAAGGCTATGAGATACCTGCAGTTTATGTGGTAGGCGGCTCTGCAAGCTTTCAGGAATTTACCAGCGTGTTTGAGAAGAAGCTGAACCTTCCAGTTTACCGGCCGGTTCATCCCCTTTTGGTCACACCGCTTGGAATCGCTTATAACTGCCAGCTTCCACAAAAAGCTCACTGATTCTAATAACAAAAAGCTCTATCGTATTTTGATCTGTCCAAAAGTTAGATTTTTGGTGCTTCAAAATACGATAGAGCTTTTATGTTGCAAATAAGTGAATTTCAGTTTTCTAGTATGGCTCACGCCCTGCCAGGCATTCACTTTTCAGGAGACGTTTGACAATAATCTTCTCCGGATGGGCAAGGATGGCGGCATCAAACAGATCTGTTTCTGCAGAACAGGGAAAACCATGCTTCTGTCTTTATTTGCTACCCAGGCAGTTTTTTGAAGTAACTGGTTCTTGACACATGATATCCCTTGCATTATAATACGTTTAACAATTAGGTTAAATGTTAAATAAAGGGGTGTGATGAATTTTTGGGTATACAGGATACATTAAAAGCACTGGCAGATCCAATACGACGTGAGATTTTGAACTTATTGAAGAATGGGCGGCTTTCAGCCGGAGAAATATGCGCACATTTTTCAGTAACGGGAGCATCCATATCAAGACATCTGGCAATATTGAAGGAAGCTGATTTGATCCGAAACCAAAGAGAAGGAAAGTTTATTTATTATGAATTAAACACTTCCGTATTGGAAGATGTCATGCTGTGGATCACAAATTTGAAAGGAGCATCAGACGATGAAGGAAATGATAAAAAAATATAGAGGTTCATTAATCAGCTCTATACTGGTAATTTTTGTAGGAGTCCTGGTCGGTTTTACGAGTACACACGGTAAATGGATAAATGTATTTTTTGTAGTAACGCACTGTATATTTGTAGCAATCATATTTTATGATAACAGAAGCCGACAACAGAGCCCTAAAGTTATAGGAATGGCTATATGGATGATACCTGTTATTACATTGCTCTATAATGGCATTGCCAGATTGGTAAATACCGGGGCAGATATGGAGAACCTGTTTATGGCATTCATGTATTATGGAACAGGCTTACTGTTCATGGTTATAGGAAATTATCTGCCAAAGGTAAAACAGAACAATACGATAGGGATCCGGGTTATATGGACATTGCAGGATGAAGAAAATTGGAATGCAACTCATAGATTCAGTGGAAAACTATGGATGGCATCAGGTATTCTGTGTATGCTTTGTGGTCTTTTTGAGGAAAGTATGGCTGCTCTTGTTTTGTATATCGTAAGCATTATGGCAGCTGCAATCATCAGCATTCTCTATTCTTATCTCTTTTATAAGAAAAAGATAGCGACCGGAGAAAAATTAAAAATTCAGTATAACAAAAAAACAATTGGAGTATCAGGTATCATAGCCATTTTAACCATTATATTCGGTATATGGACGTTGTTTTTGGGAAGTATTGAGATTCGTTTCGAGGATAAAGATTTTACTATTGAGGCACAAGGCTGGAGCGATTATACAGTAGACTATACGCAGATTGACAGTATCTCATATGAAGAAAATTCATCTCAGAGCTGGAATGATTATAGAACCAATGGTTTAGGAAATCTTAAATATGCTATGGGAAATTTTAGAAATGATGTCTATGGAGATTATATCCGGTATACCCATTCATCCTGTCATTCATATGTAGTCATGAGTATAAATGGAAAAATATTGGTCGTAAATGGTGCAAATGATTCAGCGACAAAGGAAATCTATCATACTATTAGCGAAAAGATGTCAAATGAATTAGAATAACATCAGTTACAAAAAAGCTTGACCACAACAATTCTGCAAATAAAAAAGAAACTGTCGGATAATTCCAGGCAGTTTCCTTTTTTACATATATCAGATACTATATTTATTTACAATTATTTTCAATCATGTCAGCTTTTTTGTTTCTCCCCATCAGCCGATAGTATTTACACCATAATCGCAGCGATTGCAAAGGAACGATTTCTGTTCCAAGTGTCATTCGTTCCACGATTTGTTCTTTGTCAAGAGAACAATCATAAACCTTCCCTTCGCTTACAATAGAAAATCCAGCCATAACGTCAATATCTACAGAATCAATGGTGAATTCCATGAATACCTTTGTACGATACATTGGATCAGAAGCAGAAGCCGGTGCGTGAAGTTCTCCCATTTCTGATAAAATTGTTCGGACCTGTTCAGCATCATGAACAGAGACCATTAAATCAATATCATGAAATTCTGAAATAATACCTTTAAAGTACAGCAGCATAGATGCGCCTAAAGCCCACTCTATATTTGCCTCATTAAATCGATGTGCAATTTTCTGTAGTAATTCAATTTTCTTCCGTATTTCAGGCATAATACCTCCCACTTATATATTTATCTGGATAAAACATGTTTGTTACTGATTCCTACGGATCACTCTGCAAGGACTGCCTGCAGCAATCACATTGTCGGGAATACTTTTTGTTACAATACTGCCTGCTCCAATCACAACATTATCTCCGATAGTAACTCCTGGTAAAATAATAGCCCCGCCACCAATCCATACATTATTTCCAATGATAACTGGTGCTGTTTGTGTTTTACAATCATGCTTCTTAAGTCCGTCAGATAAAGGTGGCTTGGAACTGTTTTTTGAGTTTTTGTTTAACTGCTCTTTCAGTTCTCGGATGGTCTGGTTCAGACTTGTAATCTCAGCAGAAAGCTCAGCAATGCGAGCACTTTGTTCTTCGTTTTGCTTCATCAGAAAACGAACGAATTCTTCTGTGATATTAACTGGCATTCAGACCACCTTCTTTCCGCGATTTTTTATATTTCTATTGTAACGGAAATGCCGTAAAAAAACCAGTCAGACAAAAAAGATACTTCCTTAATCCAATCCTCTAACGCCAGACCCTCTACAGAACTCTCGCGTATTATTCGTTACTACTATTATCCCTCTGATCCTCATTACAGCCATTGTTCCTTTGACCTGCTATAACAAAATGGCACAAAAAGCATTGATTTTATAGACCAATTAGTCTATTCTAAAATAACTACAACAAAAATATTCTTGGAGGGGTATATGACGAAAGCTCTGACTAATTATGATAAAATAAAAATTTCTACAGCACATGTTTTCCTGCAATATAATCAGGCTACAATGATACATAAATATTCATTAGATTACAATTCTGACTGGTTATATATTACTTTTATTAACCGTACCTATCGTATTAAACGAAAAACGGGAAGTGTTCAGTGGTCAGATAATGATTTTGAAATAATTCATGAAGCCAATCACAATGAAGCAATGACTATTTATGATGTTTTATGTTATTCAAAGGATAGATGCCATCTGTCACATGAATTTATAAACATAAACAGCCTTTCCTCTGTCCGAACAGGAAATCTCTCAACGAGCAGCGGATTTTTTCAGAATACCGCTGACTTTTTTAACGGAAAAACCGTTGAATTGCGTAATGCCTGTATAGCACTTTCCGGAAAGGAACTGGAAAAAGGAGATGTTGCTTTTAAATTAAATCTTTTTCCTTTTTTGCCGATTATCATTCGTTTCTGGGAAGCTGATGATGAGTTCCCGGCAAGTCTTCAAATTCTTGCAGACAGGAATACTTTAGATTACATGCATTATGAAACGCTTATGTTTGCACTTACACATCTGTTTTCCAGACTGAACGAGGAAATGCGAAATGAAAAAAGGTGAAGAATCCAGACAACTCCTGATTGAGTGTGCGGCTGAATTATTATGGAAAAATGGATATTCTGCTACTGGAATCAGCGAAATTCTCAAACAAACAGACCTTCCAGTAAGAAAAAATATGATTGAAATGTACCTGGAATACCGGTCATATCATGGCATCTGAAAGGAACTTATGTAAGTTCTGAAAAAATATTTTTGGGGAGGGAATCCTCCCCATTCTTATATCGTGGTACTTTCAAAGATTAAATTGTTAAAGCACTCTTTAAAGAAAAAAGTCCTATGCAATTTTCCAGAGTGGCACTCCATTAGTATAACATGCAATTAATATTTTTCCTGCTGCCTTATTACTTCTGATAATATTGACAGCAGCTTATCAGCCTGGACTGGCTTTGCTATATGTTCATTCATTCCGGCTGCAATAGCCTCCCGCTTATCTTCCTCAAATGCATTTGCTGTCATTGCAATGATTGGTATACACGCCTTGTCCTTATCTGGTAAATTTCTGATTTCCTGTGTTGCCTTATAACCGTCCATTTTAGGCATCTGGATATCCATGAGGATCACATCATATGTTCCAACCGGCATTTGCATTATCCTGTTTACACACTGGATACCATCCTCCACACGTTCTGTTTTAAGACCTGCACGCTCAAGTATTGCTTCTGCAATCTCTGCATTCAGATCATTGTCCTCTGCCAAAAGGATATTCCTTCCCTCAAGTATTTCACTGCAGGATTCTGGATTTTCAGCATGTTTTTTTACATAATAGCTTTCATCCGCTATCCTGTGTTTTAGTGTTACAGTAAAAGTGCTGCCCTTTCCAAGCTCACTCTCCACATCGATTGTTCCACCGAGCAGATCAACATATTTCTTTACGATTGACATTCCAAGTCCGCTTCCTGTGATTTTGCTCTTCGTGGTGTTTCGTTCACGAGTGAATGCTTCGAAAATTTTTGACAGATAATCCTGGCTCATACCAATTCCGGTATCGCTCACCCTGGTCCTTACAATCATGTACCCAGGCTCCTCGCAGGGTAATTCATCTATATCTACCATAACAGAACCACCGGCTGGAGTATATTTTACGGCATTACTCAGGATGTTGACAAATATTTCTTTTACCTTGGTAGTATCTGTCAGTATATTTTCATGTTCTACATTTATTGTGTAATGAAGAGCAAGATTCTTTTTCTTTGCTTCATCCTCAAATATTTCAAACAGAGTCTGCCGGATATCCTCAATCCGTCCATAGTTCTCATCAATTTCCATCCTTCCGCTCTCAATCCGAGCCATATCAAGTACATTATTTATGATTGACAGAAGGAGGTTTCCTGACTGCTGAAGTTTTTTTAAATGTTCTGAAGTTTCAGGCAAATCCTTTCCTTTCAGTTCATTCTCCATAAGCTGTGCATAGCCCAGAATTGCATTCATAGGAGTACGGATGTCATGTGACATATTGTTAAGGAAACGAGTCTTTGCCAGATTAGCTTCTTCTGCTTTTTTCAGAGCGATTTCCAACTTGTCATTAAGCTTTTGTGTATCATTTGCAGCAAGCTTTGCGACAGCTTCTGCTTTCCTTGCCTTCCGTAAAAGTACGAGGATAATACTAATGATAGTGAGTACAAAAAATCCTGCCGTAACAAAAAAAGCAAGCATATTGTCTTTTACAAAATCCAAAAATGTTACCTTATCTGCTGTACTGTCATAAATAGCAAGTGCACTTGTAAGCATGTCAGACGGCATAGCCTTTAAGGTTTTATTCAATATTGATAAGAGGGTTCCCTCTCCACTTCTAACTGCAAAGCATGCCTCCATTGTTTTTGTAAGTGGAATACTCTTGAAATTTTGACTGTTATCATATATTAGTGCCTGACTTGCGCCCATGAGGAAACAGTCTGCTTTTTCATGAATGACCATATCTGCTGCATCGTCAAGCGAATCACAATCTATAAGCTTCCATTGGGGATAACTGAATGCAATATGCTGTTTTAAGGCATATTTTTCCCTGGGCACAGCTACAGTATACACCTTATTCTCATCAAATTTTTCCTCATCTGTTACCGCCATCAGGCTGTAGGTCCAGGCTGTGTTTGTAAGTGTATATCCGTTTTTTTCTGCAAAATATGGATTCCTGCCAGCATAAAAAATCATGTCAATCTCTCGTTCTTGTAAAGCCTGAAGCATTTCATCATAATCATCATATTCCTGTATATTAAATTCCAGTGTCTGATTTCCCAGACAGTCTTTGGCATAAGAGAAATATTCTGCCAGCATACCGGTAAGTTTTCCAGTCTCTTCGTCCAGAGAAAATACTGCCGCATCATTACTCAGAAATCCGATCCGGATACCATCATGTTCTTCCAACCAGGACTTTTCTCCGCCTGTAAGACTTTGACAATAATCAAGCGTAAAATACTTTTTATACAGATCCGCCTTGAAAAAAGGACTATCCTGATCCAGCTGACGCATAGCCCAGTCCAACTCTGTCTTGATATCGCTGCGCTCTTTATTTATTACAAAATATATGCCGGATTTACCAATCGTGGTAACGGATGATATTCCCTGTTCAGACCAGATGGATTCCTCCAGAGATACAAAACAATCGATTTCATGATTCGCTAATTTCTTTTCGACATCATCATTATTATTCACATTTACATGTTCTGTATGTATGCCATTCTTATTTTCCCATTCTGTCAGCATGATTTCAGGCTCAGTACCCATGAGCACACCTACACGTTTACCGTCCATAGATTTGAAATCAGACGTCCCAATATCCGTATCCGATAAATCAGCATAAAGGATATATTTTTCCTCACCCATGGGTTCATCCGGGAAAAGCATCTTCTGTGCACGTTCATCGGTGTAAGAAATATCGCCCATGATATCAATCTCACCATTTTCAAGCTTATCAAAACAGTTGGACCAGTCACATTTCACATGCTCAAATTTCCATCCGGTATAACCTGCCAGAGCCTGCATGAGCTCGTAGCCATAACCTCGTCTGACACCGTTTTTATCGACATAATTAAAGGTATCCTCAAATGAGCCGACACGGATGGTCTGTGGCTGTTTTTCATCATTATTCGTTTCAGCAGCCTGGCAGTGTACCGATAACATCATCCACATTCCCAGGACCACAAATATACATGCAAATAGTACGGCTGATTTTTTTCTACTTTTATCCATATTTTTTATTTCCTTCATCCGTTTGTGTTTTATGATGTTCCAAACACCAGGTCAAAAACAGCAAGTATTGTTTTTATATCAATCGGTTTTGCAATATGTGCATTCATCCCTGTTGCTGTGTACTGCTGCTGTGTAATTTCCATCATCTCTGCAATGCCCCGGGTGATAAAAACGCTGCCAAACAGGCAGCGCATCTCATTTCATGCAACTGGCTGCCATTTTACAGGCCCTGTAGCTTTGCGTCGCAGACTTTCATCTGTTTTGCCGATTTCCATATTAGAGCATTTAAAATTATACAAAAAAACTGATTTTATTATACTCCCTTGCTCCACTTTACACAAGAAAAACCTCACCGCTTTAACGCTTAAAAATAATTTGAAAACCTGCTAAAAAGTTGTTAACCGAACTTCTTAGCAGGTTTTTATTACTAATCTGTCAGATTATTTTGTAATGTACTGATCAATTCCTCTATAACGATTGGCTTGGATAAGAATCCATTCATACCGCATTCCAACGCTTTCTTTCTGTCCTCGTCAAAAGCATTGGCCGTCATGGCAAGGATGGTGATTCCTGCCAGTGCCGGATCCCTAAGGGCACGGATCTGCTTCGTGGCCTCATATCCGTTCATTACCGGCATCTGCACATCCATCAGCACCAGATCATAACCGCCCGGTTTCGACCTCTTGACCTTCTCTACTGCCTCTGCCCCATTTTCTGCAGTATCCACCAGGAAGCCATATTCATTAAGGATCTCCACCGCAATTTCACTGTTCAGCTCATTGTCTTCCACAAGCAGTATACATCTGCCTCTGAAATCTGAGCATGCCGCCGGAAGAACAGGCTTCTCCTGCTCAGCCTGATTCTGGCCAATGGCAGTCATCAGGGTATCTCTGATATCGGACATAAACAGAGGTTTCGCACAGAATGCAGTTACTCCTGCAGCCCTGGCTTCCACTTCGATGTCTGACCAGTCATAAGCAGTCAGAATAATGATCGGTGTATCGTCACCAAGACTGCGGATCTGTCTGGTGACCTCAATACCATTCATATCCGGCAGTCGCCAGTCGATGATATAAGCATGGAAGGCATCCCCAAGCTCCATAGACTGTCGTGCACGCAGAACAGCCTCCTTACCGGAAAGTGTCCATTCCGAACGCATTCCAACCCTCACAAGCATTTTTGTCACGCTGTCACAGGTATTAAAATCGTCATCTACAACCAGAGCCTTAAGACCTTCCAGCTCTATGATCTTCTCTATACGTTGGTGCTCAGGCTGAGTCCGGAATGGCAGTCGGACGATAAATTCGGTACCTTTCCCCTGCTCTGTCCGGACCTCAATGGTGCCGCCCATCATATCCACAATATTCTTGGTGATGGCCATGCCAAGTCCTGTACCCTGAGTCCTGCTCACAGTGGAAGTCCGCTCCCTCTCAAAAGGAGAAAAGATCTTCTGTACAAATTCCTGACTCATACCGATTCCGTTATCCTTTACCCGGATCTCGTACAGTTCACTGCCTCTTTGGAACCCCGGATACTGTTTCAGCCGGACAGAAACGGTTCCGCCAGCAGGAGTAAACTTGATCGCATTGGACAAAAGATTCAGCAGCACTTGATTCAGTCGTGTCTTATCACAATAGACATTCTCATTTGTCACATCCACGGCATCCATATAGAGCTCCAGCTGCTTCGCATGGATCTGCCCGCTGATGATCGTTTTCAGATCATGAAGCACATCCGACAGACTGACCTCCGTTTCTTCCAGATGGATCTTTCCACTCTCAATCCGGCTCATATCCAGGATATCATTGATCAGAGAAAGCAGATGGTTACTGGAGGAAAGGATCTTACCCAGATAATCCCGAACCCTGTTTTTATCATCAATATTGCTTACAGCCAGTGTGGTAAAGCCGATGATCGCATTCATTGGTGTCCGGATATCGTGAGACATGTTGGAAAGGAAGGTACTCTTGGCCCTGTTTGCTGTCTCCGCCGCACGGACTGCCTCAGAAAGTGCCTGGTTCATTTTCCAGTCCGAGGTACGGTCCGACAGAACCAGGATGTATTTCTTTTTTCCATTTACCTCACTACCCATTGCAATATTATGGAACCAGCGTTTTTCCCCTGTTTTCTGATGAACATATTCAAAATCCCATTCTCGCTGTTCATGAACCTTGATTTCTTCCAGATAATTTTTCTCCGGATCTTCATGTTCCGCCGGATGCAATTTTCCCAGAACACGAATATCTCTACGAATCTGTTCTACCGTAATACCCAGCAGATTTTCCGCATTTGGGCTGACGTAATCTGCCTGATATGTTTTTGCATCCAGCATCAGAAAGACATCATCCACGTTCATTGAAAGCTTTTGAAACAGCTCATCCCGGTACCGGATCTCCGTATCCTTTCTTCTGAGATTTGTCCTGCTTTTTTGAATAATAAGACTGATAAGAAAAGCAGCAATACAGAACACGACCGCACCAACAAGAAGCATTGTACTGCTCTGCAGGCTGTTCATACTGGCATTGACAATATCCGCCTGTACAAGTCCCAGAAATACCCAGTCCTGAATATCTGATTTTTCATAAACCAGATAATAGTTCCTTCCATCCAGATCTATCAGCAGCGCACCGGTATGTCCTGCTTTAAACTTCTCCGAAAGCTTATTGACCTCTTTCTCCGACATATCAGAATGCTCTCTCAGAACACCGAAGAAATTATATACATTCCCCCATGACTCAGAAGAATGATCGATCACAACACGGCCATCCGGATGAACAATAAAACTCTGTGCATTTCCATTGAAAGCAGAAATATCCAGTACATCTACGATATCAGAGTTTTCATAGGCAATGGCGATGGCATCATATTCAAATCCCTGATAGCTTCCATGAGCCCTGGGAGTAGCAAAAACAAGCAGCTGGGATTTTCCTGGAACTGCTGCATTTGATATCACATCATTTCCCTGCCGGATGTCCTCTTCAATATCTTCCTGTAATCCAAGGTATCCGTTTTCCCCTGTCACCAGCTTATAGTTTCCGTCGGCTGACAGAAAAAAGAAATCCAAAAATCCGGCATCCTCCTGCGCATTCTTTATATAATGACGGATTTCATCTTCACTGGAGATATTTTGCAGATTCTCACCCCATATATGGAGATAAGTCAGGTTCTTATCTGTCAGTTCCCTTAGCATATTATCAGACTGATGAAAAATCTCTGTCAGATGAGAAACGCTTTCCTCATAAATGGTTTTCGACACAAAGTCAAAATATCGGAAAACCATCAGAACAATTCCCAGTAAAACAGCTGTAAAGACAGCAATCCGGGATCGTTTTACCATGCCAGGTTTCTTTCTGCCTTTATTACGATTCTTAATATCCATTCTTCTCACCTCAGAGTCATGTAGTCTTCAGGCTCTGCAAGAACGGCATTACCATCTGAAACATATTCTGTCCAGGTATCTTTCACAAAGGTATCTTCTCCCTCAAACACAATATTCTCATCTGTGAGATAAGCTTCCATGTGTTTTGGTATCGCAAGGCAGGTTACCGTGAATGTATCATTGTCCTGAACTTTTTTTCCATCTTTTGTAACTTTACTCAATGTGTAGCCATCATCTGTTTCTTTGACTTCCACGGAAATCCCGCTGAACACAGGCAGCGAACCACGGTTAAAGGGAATGAAGCCGCCCTGGTAGCCTTCTACAAAGTTTCTGACTGTCTCTTTCAGTTCTTCCCCGCTCATCTTGCAGCTATACGCAGAAAGACTGTTTGGCATGATCATGCTGCCAGCCATTTTTTCCGTATATTCTGCCTTCAGTACATTTCCCGTAAAGCTGTTCCCAGTTGCGAGCAGTACATCCGTTCCATAAATACCACGCAGAGTGTTTGCCATAACCGAATAAGCCGCATTTCCCCCACTGCTATGAAAACGGTTGGAATAGGATTTCTGTGAATCCAGCACGGTATTCTCTGAAGCAGATTCTTCCGCAAGAAGCTGGGAATTAAATGACTGATATGCCTGCTTTGCATCGTATTCTCCTGAAATCATCTTAGACACCACATCCTTGGAAACGGAGAAAAAGTCATTTGACGCAATGCGAATATACATATGGTTTTCTTCGATCACAGGTTTCACATCCTTCAGATACTCCGTAAGCCTGAAATCCACATCCTGGCTGTAGCTCAACAGATCCTGTCCATCACTAATGATCCGGTTCTGTGCCTCCGCTGAAAACATTGTTTTCAATACCTTCATTGCTTTCTTTCGGCGGGCTTCGTCCTGTGTCAGGTCGCGGTTTAAGGCCACCTGAAAATATGGGGTCGTCATCAGCCACTTTTCGCCATTCTCCTGAAAGAATGGCAGAAATGTTGTGTTAATGCCCTGATCCTGAAACATTTTTACACCAGCTGAGGTGCCAAAGTACATGGCAAGCTTACCACTCTGGTACATCTCAACGATATCATCATAATTCATATCCAGATCATCCTGGTTCAGCCCTGTATCCTGGATAAACTGTTCCATACGTTCAAAAGCCTGCGGCCAGACGGTACCATCCAGACCCTCTCTCTTTGTATTATCCGGGTCACTGTAGGTGGTGCGCCACTTGCGTCCGTCTACAGAAGACAATTCTGATGCAGACAGACCCTGCAGTGTTTCCATACAGGTATAATCGTAATAATAGTCTGCAGTAAAGCCACGGATTCCCACCTCGTCAAATGCCTGGCAGGCAGAAACGAAGCTTTCATAATCGGTTGGCAACGGAATTTCATACTTTTCAAAAAGGTCCTTGTTGACCACGAAACCATGGGCATCCGCGCACACGGGAAGCCAGTTTACGCTGCCATCCTCGTTCATAAAACTGCTGAGGTAGGTATCATAGACAGCACCTGCCTCATTGGTTGTGGAAAGATCCATCAGACTGTCCTTCAGCGGACTTGCGTCATGCAGGGAAAACCGGCAGCAGGTTATAATATCCGGTAAACCACCGTTTTCATCAAGAAACTTATAAAAATCCAGATCATTATTGCCGACTACAAATTCAACATTGATATCCGGAAGCTGTTCCTGGATGTATGGTGCATATTTATCATACAGGCTGGTGCTCCATAAATACACTGTGATGGTTTCTGCATCTTCTTTTTCTGCAATTTTTCTGCCACAGCCTGACAAAAGTGATGTGCCTGTCGCCATCACCAGAAGTACAGCAAGTAACTTACTCCGTTTTTTCTTTTTCATTATGACTCCCCCTGAAACTGTGTTTCATTAGTTTATAAATTATATTTATTAATAATTTTCCATCAACAGGCTTTGCTATATGTTCATCCATTCCTGCTTCTTTAGCTCTCAGTCTGTCCTCCGTGAATGCATTTGCTGTCATTGCAATGATCGGAATCATCTTTGCATCCTCTCTGTCCAGAGAACGGATTTTCTTTGTAGCTTCATAACCATTCATAACCGGCATCATAATGTCCATAAGAATGACATCAAATTCACCAGGTTTACTTTTTCTGAATAGCTCAACAGCTTCCTGTCCATTCCATGCTTTCGTCACCTCAGCACCTTCATTCTGGAGCATAAATTCTGCAATTTCCATGTTCAGCTCATTATCTTCTGCCAGAAGAATATGCAACCCCTTTATAGATTTTTCTGATACATCCTTCTGTTTTTCACGTTTATCCGCATTCATATCTATTTTGAACGGAACCCGGATCACAAATGTAGTTCCTGTGCCTTCTTCACTTTCAAAGGTAATGGCTCCGCCCATTTTCTCGACCAGATTCTTTGCAATCGGCATCCCAAGTCCTGTTCCGGCAAATTTTGTGCGGCTTCCTGTGTGTTCCTGTGCAAATGGTTCAAATACACATTTCTGGAACTCCTCAGTCATTCCGATTCCGGTATCCCGGCAGACAAATTCCATTGTGGTCATTCCCGGCTGTTCGGATGGGATTTCCATGCAGCTGATATAGATATGTCCGTTTTCTCTGTTATATTTCACCGCATTGGACAGGATATTCATCATCACACGTTTCACATACCCCGGACTTCCAATAAAATCCCGGTGTGTGATTTCTTTTTTCTCCCACTCGATCCGGATATTCTGTTCTGCAGCCATCTGCTTGATCACAGCAAATACTTCCCTTGAAATACTGCTCAGATTAAATGGAATCTCTTCCAGAACGATTTCGCCTGACTCAAGCTTACTCATATCCAGGATTTCATTTACCAGTTCCAACAACAGATTGGACGCCTTTTTCACCTTTGTCCTGTATTCCGTCTGTTTCTCCAAATCACCTGCATAATGTTCTGCCATATTGACCATGCCGCAGATTCCATTGATCGGAGTCCGGATATCATGGCTCATCCGCTGGAGAAATTCTGTTTTTGCCTCATTGGCGGCTTCTGCCTTTTTTGCTGCTATCAGAAGTTCTGCTTTATATTTTTCATCTTTTTCCTGTTCCTGTTTCCGGTGCGCCAGATTGGTTCTGTATGTCCAGAACCAGAATATACTGAACATCAGAAAATAAAGAAAAATAACACTTATCACACTTAATGGAAGATTATGGAACACTTCTGTATCCGGAAGATATGCATAAATATAGTAATCCCTCTGCTTCAGCATGATTCCGTAGCATCCTGTTCCTTCATTCTTCAAATGATAAATGTGCTGACTGTCTGTATGCTTTTTCATTTCCTGAACAACTTCGTTTTCAGCCGTATTCTGTCCTAACAGACTCTCATCATTGCTGGCAACAACAATCCCATCATCTGCAACAAGAACCGTTCCATCTTTCTGAGTACTATAACCGTTTAAAAGTCCTTGTATCGTCAGTGTATAGTTTCTGGCAAATTCAGGAGAAGTGTAATAGTAGATTGCTACAATACCCGGTGCATCTTTTCTGGCACAGGCTGCAATGTCGACATGTGATCCATCTTCCCTGTCAAACCGTTCCGAATAAGTTCTTTCTTCATATCCGTCAAAATCCATGATAATATCTTTTTGCAGATACTCTGTAATCTCATTGGCCAGAGATTCATCCGTACTGTATTCGCAATCCATCTTTCCTTCTGTATCCAGTACAATGATGCCATCCACCCAGAGAGTCTGCAGGTTTTCTTTCAGAAAATCCTCGCTTAGCTGCCCGCCGTTTTCTGTTTCCATTTTAATATTTGTACTCATCTGTCTGGCACTTTCAATGGCACGGAGGAGACTTTTGGATTCCGAAGATTCATTATAATGGGTGTAGGTGGAGCACTGCACTTTCACATAATTTACAATCTCCACCATTCTTTTCTCTGCTTCTGCTTTTTCTGCGTGGAAGAAATAAAACAGAGAGACTACAGCCACACAGATTCCAATCAGACCACCCAGCCGCTGGATTCGTTTTTCTTTTTTACTTCTCTTAATATCCAAGATCATCCACCTCCAGATACTTCTGGGGATCATCCAGATATTTTTCAATAATTTTCAGGGATGTACCATCCTGACGCATTTCTTCCAGAGTCTGGCTCATCTGCTCACAGATTCCCCTGTCATCATCTTTTGCAAAAGCGACACCTATTCCAGTGAGCATTAAAGGTTCTTCCAGGATACGGAAGCTTGCGTCATAATCCTTCATATACTGGACAATCGATTCCTCATGTGCGGCAACTGCATCTACATATCCTTTTCCCAGAAACGTATAAATCAGCTCCCGGTGTCCAAGACTGATCAGATTTGCCAGTTTGGGGATTCTATCATCTGTCCGGTTCAGAAAAATACTTTCCGGTTTGGTTGTGGACTGAACAGCCAGATTCTTTCCCTCCAGGTCGCTCAATTTATAGATATCACTGTTCTCATTTACAGCGACCACCTGACGGCTTGCTATGTACGGTCCTGCCCAGCGGTAATCATCAAGACGTCCTTCCATAGAAAAGCAGCCCATGATACAGTCAATCTCTCCGCTCTCCACCAGTTCTTTTTTATCTTCCCAGTTGATCTGGACAACCTCCACCTGATATCCCATTCTTTTGAAAGCTTCTGTAGCCAGTTCTACATCTATGCCAGTCGGTACACCATCCTCATTCAGATAATTGTATGGTGGATAGTTATCGCTTCCGAGGGTAATAACAGGCTTTTCTGTTTCTTCTTTCGTGTTATCTGTGTTTTTACACCCTGCCAGGGTAACTGCTAAAATTCCCGCAAGCAGAATGCCTGCAATCACTTTTTTTCCTTTCATTTTCTGTCTATCCTAATTATCCTTCTCGTATTTTTTATATCTGATTCCCTGCCATTTGTTACTGTTCAATGACCTGCGGTTCGGTGCCCCCCCCCGCCGGATTTTATGCTTCTGATCGTCTTTTCCAGTATTTTCATCTCAACCGGTTTTGAAACATGTGCATTCATACCAGCTGCCAGTGAATGCTGGATATCCTCTGAAAATGCATTGGCGGTCATGGCAATGATCGGAATCGTCTTTGCCAGTTCATGGGAGCTTCTGCGGATTGCCTTTGTTGCCTCATAGCCATTCATAACAGGCATCTGCACATCCATCAGGATCATGTCATAATCCCCTGGAGCAGACTGTTCAAATGCTTTCAAAATCTCTTCACCATTTTCACAGATGGTACATTCCGCACCTTCAATCTTTAACAGTTCCGTCAGGATCTCTGCGTTCAGCTCATTGTCTTCTGCACACAGGAATCTCATTCCCTGCAGGATATTTCCATCCTGCTCATCTGTTTCTTCTTGTGCCGCCAGAGCAGTTGTTCTGTCCTCTGCAATTTTCAAATCTATGAGAACCTCAAAACAGCTTCCCAGCCCCAGTTCACTCTCCACATCGATGGTTCCTCCCATCGCCTCAACCAGGTTCCTGGTAATCGCCATTCCAAGTCCGGTTCCCTGTATCTTATTCGTCATGGAATTTTCTGCACGGGTAAACGCATCAAAAATTGTATTTTTGAAATCTGCTGACATTCCCATGCCATTATCGCTGACCCAAAAGCGGTACTTTGCATAAACAGATGAATTTGATTCACATTCCTCTGCCAGAAACTGAATTTTTCCGCCTTCCTGTGTATATTTTATTGCATTAGACAGCAGGTTGCTGAAAATCTGCATTAAATGGACGCGATCCCCATTCACCCACTCATGCCGGATATTTTCTTTTGCAATTGTAAAGGTCTGCTTCTTTTCATATATTTGAGAATGAAATATCGTGTCAAGTTCCTGTATAAAATCCACAATAGAAAAGTCAGAATATTTGAAAACCGTTTTGCCAGCTTCAATCTTACTCATGTCCAGAACATCATTAATGATCCCCAACAGATGCTGTGATGAAGTGTCAATTTTATCCGCATACTCTATTACCTTTCCTTTATCTCCGGCATCATATCTGATCAATGACGTAATACCAATGATCGCATTCATAGGAGTACGAATATCGTGAGACATGTTGGCAAGAAAACTGCTTTTGGATCTGTTCGCTTCCTGTGCCACCTGAAAAGCTTCCTCTGCCGCCTGTTTTGCCTGCCGTAATTCTGTATTTACTGTTTCCAGCTTCGCATTATTTTCCCGCTCCGCACGGATCGCTTCCTGCTGGTTTCTACGCATAACAAAAGAAATTCCCAGCATAACGCAGACAGCTACGATAACCGTAAAGATAACGATAAATACCATAACAAAATTCACAAGTTTTAATGTATTTGTAGCAACATACTCTGCCGGAACCAGAAAGATAAGTGTCCATTCCGCATTTTCCAGTCTTTTTAATGCATAAAAATATTCAGTACCATCCAGTATTGCATTAGAATAACTACAGCCTTTTTCTTCCAGTTCCACTTTTGTTTTATCAAAAGAAGAATTGTGAAGGTATTTCATATTCTGTAAAACCGAAAATACATTATGCCCTTTAATTAATTCCACCTGATTGCTGTTAAACAGTTTAAATCCATTATCATCCAGTACATACACACTGTTGTTTCCGTTATATGCATCACAGCTAAAATAAGGATTCAGCTGTTCCATATCCTGGGAAATTCCAAAATAAGAGATTGTAGTTTTCTCTTCTCCATTTTGAAGTTCTATTGCTTCTGGCAAACGTTGCAAAAACACCATCTCTGACTGGTTATCTGTCATAGAATCAAAAACAAAACTGATCTGTTCGGGTTTGTCTTCAAAATAATCCAGATCACGAAAAAGTCCTATGTATCCGTCTTCTGTATAATATCTGCCCTGTGAATCCACTGCCACCAACATGATCTTATGATCTGCATATGCTGATAATTCATATTTCTTTTTCATATGTCTGCAGAGTTCATCTGTAGTCTGTATGTTTGCATCTCTCAGATAATTGCATTCTTCCGTTACCCGGTCCCAGTGGGAATCAATCACATCCTCCAGATTCTGAAACATCTGATGGGTAATCTCTTCCATCTGGTTTAACCGTTCCTCATAGATGATATCCCGGATATAAGTCTGATACAGGAAAAAAAATGCAAGAAGCATCGCTATACCAGCTATACAGCAACACAATATTAAGTTCCGATAACTCTTTGTCTTCTGCATCCTTTCCCTCCGCTTATTTCCATTCAGCGTCTGCTTCACTTAAAGTCTTAAATTGCCCAAAAAATTCTTTTGCCGCATCCATACCTACAATACCACTGTCTGTCACTTCTGTTTCTGATGCCAGTTTTTCACTGATTCCGGAAATTGCAACCTGATAAGTCTTCTCATCTTCCAGCTCCATCGGACTTACCAGCACATAAGGATAATTGTTTCCTGTACCGGCTGCATCATATCCTTCTTTATATAAATCCTGAATCTGTTTTCCTGTTAATCTGACCGTCTGGATTGTCTGTGACCAGCCTGTCGGAAGAATGGTACAGATGTCATAGTCTGTAATATTCTTTGCATACAGTTTTCCGCTCACGCCACCATTGTTCTGGTTAGTGCCATTTCCACTGATCCATGTTCCAAGGGATATAAGAGCAATGTCACTTCCGGTCGCCTCGGCAAAGCATCTGCCCACCAGCTTTGCACAGCTTTCCTGTGAGATTTCCTCTGTAGCTGTTGTGAACACTTCCGGCTGATTATTTACCACGCTGTCCTGATCCTCATCCAGCTGATCTGCTACATCCTTTATTGATGCCTTATCCTGCATGAATTCCAGCATTTTGGTTCCGGTAGTTACAATCGTATTTTCCCATCCAGAATAAATAAACGGTGTCGTATTCCCTGCATTGATAAAATCCGAAATATCTGCATAGTAGGTATCATCCGCCTTTGCATCTTTAAAAGGAAGTAGTCCTGCTTTTAATGTGCTCTCCGGATACAGGGCACTGGTTCCTTCTACCGTAGACAGCACCTTCATGACTTTTAATGCATCTTCAAGTTTCTCCGGATTATTTTCCAACTTTTTATTCAATCCGTAAAAACGGTTTACATTTAAAATAAATACATTCTGGCTTCCATCTTCAGACAGGTATGGCATCAGACCAAATTTGTCCGTTGTATCTTCTGAGTCCATAATGCCATTCTGTGGTCCCAATAGAAACAGTGCGTTTCCCTTTATAAAAGCTTCTCTTGTTTTACTATCATCTATCGGATCACTGTTGCTGCTGTCAAACATACCGATGTCTTTCCATTTTTGGATATATTCCATGCTGTCCATCATGCCTTCCGTGTCACTGACATTTGCCTTTCCTGACAGGTAATCTTTCTGCCACTGCTTTCCAGACAAGGTACCAAGGAATCCCGCATCCGCAATATTACATATATACTGGAAGGCAGAACCCGGATACTGAATCTGTGCCATACATAACGTAACTCCTGCTTCTTTTGCTTTGCCTGCAAGTTCTTCAAGCTCTGTAAAAGATGTTGGCAGCTTCCAGCCATGTTGCTCAAGCAGTGTTTTATTATAAGTGATTCCATAACAGTTGTACAAAGATGGAAGCATATAAAGTGCACCCTCATCGGATACCTCTTTCAGACGTGATTCCACATAATTATCTGTAAAATCGTATCCGGAGAGATCAATCATCTTATCACTGACATCCACCACATCTGGCTTATAAAAAGTCTGTGTGCAGATATCCGGAAGATCATCTGCCTCTAACATATTCTGTAGATAGGTTGTTGTATTTGACCCGCTATACGTGATTACTTCGAGATTAACCTCTGGATATGTTTTATGCACCTCTTCTATAAAGCTGTCCACCTCCAGATAAGGAGCCATAAAAGTAATTGCTTCGTGTTTCTTTGATGTTTCATCTGTTTTCCCACACCCTATAAGTCCTGTTGCTGCCACACATGCCAAAATAAGACATACACTTTGTACTTTTTTGATTTTCATATTTTTCTCTCTCAAATAAAATTATTATTGTTACATCTATGAAGTAACACCGTAAAAAAACACTGTCTCACAGACAGTGCACATCAGTTCATGCAACTGGCTGCCATTTTACAGGCCCTGTAGCTTTGCGTCACAGACTTTCGTCTGTTTTGCCGATTTTCTTATTATAGCTTTTAAAATTCTGCAAAAAACCTATTTTATTATACTCCATCGCTCCACTTTACACAAGAAAAACCTCACCGCTTTAACACTTAAAAATAAAAAAAGAACAGCCGATACATATACTCGAACTGTTCTCCTTCTTCCGAAGTCCACGCAGCATTGACATTACTGTTTCCAGACATGATCTGCTGAATTTATAAGGCATCCCAGATTCCTTTATTTTCAAAATTAAATGCCGCATTTCGTGCATCCTCTACAATTTCCTTGTCATAACCTAACATATCCAAAAGCTGAATCGCATTTCGGGATGTGGCTCTTCCATTTTTCAGGACATAGGAAAATACCACCTCTTTTTCCTGTACGTCTTCCTCAAAATGATAGTTTTCATACTGGGAATCCAAAATGTACGACAGTTCTATGTCATGAGTAGCTGCAAAAGGCAGCACCCATTTTTGCCGAAGTGCATTTAAAATTCTGGATGAAGCAGCAATCCTCTCAACCGTATTTGTACCTCGAAGCACTTCATCAATAATACATAAAAGTGGCTCCCTTTTCTTACTTTCTTCCAATATTCGTTTCAGCGACTTGATTTCTACAATAAAATAGCTCTCTCCACTCTCTATATCATCCCGCAATGCCATAGATGTCATAACTTTCAAAAACGGTGCCTGGTAGGATGAACAAGTACAGGTAACAAGCGTCTGGGCAAGAATACTGTTCATTGCAACATTTTTTAGGAATGTAGATTTTCCGGATGCGTTAGAACCGGTTACCAAAGTTCCTCCGGCTACTTGAAAGCTATTGGCAACTGCCTCCTGAAGCAGTGGGTGATACAGATCTTCTACAGCCATTTCAATCTGCGTGACACCACTTTCCCAGCTTTTAAACTCAGGTTTGCACCAAAGCGTAAGAAGTTCCCGAAAAGACGCAATGGAAATACACGCGTCCAGTTCTCCAATATTATCAATAAGCTTCAAAATAGAGTCCGTTTTGTCCTGAATTTTTTTCAAAAGACCGTTATAAACCAGAATGTCTATATGAGTCAGCATTCTGATATAGTCCATAAGAATCTGTGCCGGATCTCCTCCATCTGTATTTTTACTGGTCAAAAAAATTGCTTTCCGGTTAAGACCCTTAAACACCGCTCTGGCTTCTGCAATAGCAGACATCTGCTTTCTTGTTTCTGACCATTGCACATTCTTTATTTTTTCTGCAACAGATAACATTCGAAGCAAGTGTGCATAACAATCCAGGTAAGCTTCGATTAATTTTCGGTCATTGCCTGCATAATAAATTGTAATATTTGTTATCATTAAGACCATGAAGCAAAAAAAGCCAACTACTGGCTTCACAGGTAAAAGCACTGCAACATTCAACACCAGCAGTATCAACATAAACCAATGGATTCCTGTTTTTACCTCAGGAGAACTTTTAAGAGCCAATACCGTATCCGACAAAGAACCTAATCTCGTTTTTCCAATCTGCGACAGGAGCAGCTGCATATGCTCCCGTTCTTTTTCATGTTGGGAAAAAAAATCTATCAACTCATCTCTTTTGTCTATTTCAGCCTGAGAAAATACCGGTCTTCGCATCATATCATAAAGCACATCTTCCCCAGGAGAAGAAATCGTCTGATTTACCATCTTATAAAGGCGATCCATATCCAGATCATTCCAGGTAATATCGTCTATTGCAAAGCCTTCTTTTTCTCTTCGTCTAAAATAATGGGAAATCTGCTCAATATCGCCAGGCTCATATTGCCTGGTATACGGCTTCCCCCAGTTTTTTCGAATTTTAGTCAAGATACGCTTTTTATTTTTATAATTTTCATATATAATCCATAAAACAAATAGCAAAAGACATACTGCTATTGTCAAGATTACTGATACATATGGATTCATTCCGCTTTCACCTCTTTTATGTAATCAATTCAATAAAATTGTATTTTTTAGTTCTCTTGCCGCAGCTCCCATAGGATGCTGGCTGTCATACACCAGGCAGATCTGGCGCTCCGGGATTTCATCTTTTAATGGAATCTGTACGATCTCTTTTTTCAAAAGGGAAGGTACGGCCATTGGCTGGGGTAAAAATGCAAGCCCGAGCTCGCATTTTACCAGAGGCAGAATCTGGTCCGCAGTGGCAGCTTCCGTATCCGGGGAAAGATCCAGGCCATGAGATAAAAATACACTGTTGTAAAATTTATAGGTCATAGTTTCCCGCCCAAGAGAAATCATCGGATAGTTCTTTACCTCCCGAAGGGAAAGCTCCTGGCTGCCAAGGGCGGTAAAAGTAGTGCCACCAACCAGGATCTCCTGAAAGGGCATGAGCATGATCTGTTTCAATGGGGAATCCACCTCTGCCGGAGTGGAAACTACTGCAAAATCAATCCAATTCATGGCCCGGGTAATATTAGGCTGGCTGTTGTTTAACGCCTGAGCCGCCTTGGTAAAGTTGTGGTATTTTGCCACATAATAAAAGATCTTATAATACTCGAAGTTAACGTCCATAATATTTTTCCTTTTCTTTTGGCGTATCATATGTTTATTCCAGCTATATCAATTATAGTTTTTACTTATTTCTACGTCAAGCGTATTATGTACTCGAAAATCATATGGCGTTGTACTTGCCATATGTTTCCCTCTTAAGGTAGAAACTACCACCCCTCCCCTGTATATCGCTTAAGAGGAAAATACCCTTTAGGATGATTTCTACTCCTAAAGGGTATTTTTATAAATAATTATTTATTTAATTTATGAAATAATATAAAACAATACTTAACCGCTCAGGTATTTTCCGGATAAATCCCAATAAACGTTAGAAGCGGAAGTACACGGAAATCATGTAAAACAATTTTCATTTCCCTGGCTTTTTTCCCCTTAACAGGAATGATCTTCTGATAGCCAATTACCGTTCCTGTGTAAATACTGTTCCATATTTCCCCTTCTTTAACAAATACCTCATATTTTTCTACTCTCTGGCTATAGCAGACAGCCTCTTTTAATACCAGATACCCCAAATTGTATGAGTCGTCCAGGCAAATCGTTATCTCTACTGGCAGCTCACTGCTTTCAGGCTGATACCATGCTTCCAAAGTATCCTCTGTCAAATTGGAAGCCGGATGCGCTGGATCTTCATTTTCCGAAAAAACATGTGCTGTACTCATTAAATTATGAGCAAAAGATTTCTTTTTCCAGCTTCCAAATTCTTCCAGACGTTTAACATCATTTTTATGAAGAAGTCCGTTTGGCATAGGTGGAATGTTTAACAAAAAGGTTGCATTTCCTCCAACAGCCCCAATATAGATATGAACCAGCTCTTCCAGACTTTTCACCTGATCATCTTCTTCTGGATGATAAAACCATCCAGGTCTTATAGAAGTATTTACTTCTGCCGGATACCAGATCAGATCCGTTTCACCTTCAAGCGCTTTTCTGCTTCCAAGATCTTCCATATCACTGGTAATCCGGCGCATTCTGAATTCCTCATCATCGGTCTGCTGGCTTCTTTCCTGTACACTCTCTGCAAGTGCTGTACGCGCAGGAACAACACTCCACTCAGATTTTCTTACATCGCCAGCTTCATTTCCACACCATCGGATATCTGGCCCGCACACACAGATACATGCGTCTGGCTGATATTTTCGAACACATTCGTAATAGCGATTCCAGTCATAGACCTGTTTTTTCCCATTAGGTCCTTCCCCACATGCACCATCCAGCCAGACACTGAAAATATCCCCATAGCCGGTGAGAAGCTCAGTCAGCTGTGCCAGATAGTAATCGTCATATTCTTTTCCACTTCCATAGCAAGGCTGATTGCGGTCCCATGGGGAAAGATAAATTCCAAATTTCATTCCATGGCGGTGGCATGCTTCGGACACTTCCCGAACCACATCTCCCCTGCCATTTTTCCATGGGCTTGCTGCAACGCTGTGACTGGTATATCTGGTAGGCCACAGGCAGAAACCGTCATGGTGCTTACAGGTAAGAATTACGCCTTTCATGCCGGCATTTTGTGCTGCAGTCACCCACTGGTCTGCGTCAAACTCTGTAGGATTAAAAATTTGCGGATTTTCCGTTCCATCTCCCCATTCCCGATTGGTATATGTATTCATTCCAAAATGAAAAAACGCATAAAACTCTGTTGCCTGATAGGCAAGCTGACGGCGGGAGGGAACAATTTTTATTAATTCCTGATCAGTTGGCATATGATTTCTCCTTTAATTTTCATATATTTTTCAGAAAGAAGATACTATGCAGACAGCTGCAAAAAATAGTTTCATCCCTTCAACCCGCCTGCACCGATTCCCTGAAGCAGATATCTCTGTCCAATGAGATAGATAATAATTGTTGGGATCATAACGATTACAAGTCCGGCAAACAGGGCACCCCAGTCTGTAGCATATTTCTGCACCTCAAACAAATTTGCCATACCGATGGGAAGGGTTTTCTTTGCATCTTCCGTAAGAAGAACAAGTGCCAGTGGATATTCATTCCAGAAGCCCATGGCACTTAACATGGTAATGGTAGCGATTCCGGGTTTTGCAAGAGGCACCATAACTCTTAATAACAGCTGGATATTAGTAGCACCGTCAATTCTTGCAGACTCCTCATAATCCCTTGGTACCGCAGACATAAATCCCTGCAAGGTAAAGATACAGAAAGGAAACTGCATAACTGCATAAACAAGACATAATACCGGCAGGTTATTTAATCCGTTCACAGCCTGTAATTCCAGAAACAAAGGAATCATAATGTAAGTAGCCTGCAGAAAAATGCAAGCCATGTAGACCGTAGAAATCAGCCTGCTGCCCACAAAACGGTATCTTGCCAGTACATAAGAGATGGGAATGACAAAAAGCAGAAGCAATACAGTGGAAAGCACTGTCACAAATATGGAATTTCCAAAATAAGCGGCGATATTTGCTTTCTGCCATGCTGCCACAAAATTATCCAGATTCAAAGCTGCGGGCAATGCATAAGGATCTGTCAGATATTCTGCATTTGTCTTAAACGCAGACATCAGATTCCAGAAAAGCGGATACAAAAAGATAACGGTAAACAGAATCATCAGGATCCTGATACACCAGGTTCTTACAGTTTTCATCAGTCTCCCTCCCTATTCTTTTTCAGATGATACTTTTTTAGAAATCATTGCAAGCACGATTGCAAGAATCAGGGTAAACATGGCAATTGCCATGGCATATCCAAAATTGGCGTTTCGCATACCCTGGGTATACATATACTGTAAAAGTACACTGGAAGCACCATTTGGTCCTCCACCTGTCATAACATTGGACAGGGTAAAACTTAAGTTGATAGTACCAGACAGGGAAAGTATATAGGTCGTTCCAATAGATCTGCGAAGCAGCGGAATGGTGATCTTAAAGAACTTCTGCACTCCTGTTGCGCCATCAATGGAAGCAGCTTCATAAACCTCCTGGGAAATCCCATCAATGGAAGCCACATGCATGACCATGTAATAACCAATGGCCTGCCACACCAAGGCCGCACCAATACACCAGAGAGCTGTTTTTCCCTCTCCAAGCCATGCATGTTTCCAGGTGGAGAGATGGAACAGATCCAGTATATGATTCAGAATTCCTCTTGTGGGATTAAACACAAAGGACCACACAATACCAACTACAGTCATGGAAACAATACTTGGGAAAAAGAATACGGTCCGGTAAAATGACTTTTCCTTAAGCTGTCCCTGAGTAAGGATAAATGCAAATACAAGACTTAGAAATATGGTCACAGCCGGGATTACCAGCATCAGCTTAAGAGTATTAAACAGTGCCTGAAGAAAATCCTTATCCTGGAACATATACCTGTAATTATCCAAAAATACAAATTTGCTGTTAAAGCCTACGCTAAGTGCAGTGGAACTGGTAAAAGACAGATAAATGGCATTTACCATAGGGACAATCATAAAAACAATGGTTAAGATCAATGCAGGAAGCGTACACAGGGCTATAAATAATCTGGGCTTTTTTACCACGCTTGCTCACCTCTTTAAATTTAAATATTGAATAACTGTGGATGACATCACCGATTGGCAATATATCTATTTAGGGTTACAAAAGGCTGCCGCATACATTGTGCAGCAGCCTTTCCATGCTTTACCGTTTTTATCCGGCTGGCATATGAAGTTTAGTTGGCAGCTTCCATATCAGCACGAACCTGTGCGAAAGCAGCTTCTACGTTCTGTGCCCACTCTTCTACTGTCATTTCATCGTTCATAACAGAAGTGATCGGGTTGAAAATCTCATCTTTCGGGTTGATCTTGCAGTCAGCCGGAACTGCTGCAAAGCTCATGATCAGGGAGGAAGCATTTGCCTCTTCGTAGATTCCGTACATATTGTAGATTGCAGTAGACAGCTTATCTTTTGCTACTTCACGGGCACTCTTGGTAGCATAGAGGGCACCGGAAGCCTCTGCAAAAGCAGATACGGATTCATCGCTGTACAGGAAACGGAGAAATTCTTTTGCAAGCTCTGGGTTCTTGGCAGCTGCCGGAATAGAGAACTGCTCGCAGCTGTCAAATACATAATGCACATCATCAGCATTCTCGGTTGGGATCGGAGCCATTGCAAACTCGAATCCGTCTTCTCTTGGAGCATCCTGCATCTCATTTTCCATCCAAGTTCCGTTCGTGATAAATGCAGCTTTTCCAAGCATCATCTCTGTCTGGGACTCAGTATGGTTCATACCTACAGTACCCTCTAACAGGTTGCCTTTCTCTGCAATTTCTTTGATATGGGTAAGAGCCTTTAACACACCTTCGTTGTTGAAGGAGCCTTCCTCATAATTGGCAATCTTGGTAAGAGCTTCCTCGCCGCATTCATTTGCAATTGCCGGCCAGAGCATTTCTTCCATATATCCCGGATAAATTCCCTGATAGGTAAAAAGAGCACGTCCGTCAATATCCTTTAAGGTATCGCCAAGTGCAAAAAACTCGTCCCATGTTTTTGGAACTTCCAGATTGTTCTCATCGAAAAAGGTCTTGTTGTAGATCAGACCCTGCGGACCGCTGCTAAATGGTGCAAGATAGATTTCGCCATCTCCGTAAGGAGCACATTTGGTACTGGAAAGAATACCGTCTGTAATATCATCCCGAAGAGTTCCGGTTCCTGCATAGTTCTCTCCGTCAAATACATCGTCCAGGTTCAGAAGCGCATGCTCTTTGATCAGGGAAAGGATTACGCCATCCTCAGCGCCATCATTAAGGCAGATAAAATCCGGTGCGTTTCCGGCTACGATCTGTGGGCGGATAATATCACCAATAGTCGGGCTAATAGTCATGTTTACTTTCACGCCCTCATGGCTCTCTTCGAAAAGCTCTACCATCTGGTTCCAGTAAGCATCTCCGTATCCACCCTGGAAAATGGCAATGTTCAGTTCCTGTTCTTCTGCTTCCGCAAATGCTGTGAGCGGGGAAAGTACAGTAGCTGCACTCATGGCAAGAATCATTGCAGATGCTGCAAATCTTTTTTTCATAGGTTGTTTCCTCCTTCTTGTTGGCTTTTATTACGTTTGCCTGATGATGCTATTATAGTGCAAAAATCTTTTGTCGTAAATTAACAAAACAATTCTCATTATGGAACATTTTCTTGTAAATAATATCTGATATGGATTTTCTTGCAGCATATATGTATTATTTTTTCATCTTTTGCTTTTTACATAGATTATTCTGTTTTTTTCCTGTATAATGAATGAAAATAATAATATTTTGACAGATACCCGTCAGTGGTCAGCAACAGGAGGAGCCTCCATGGAAAAAAAACATCATTTTCAGGGATTTCGTAAATTCAGCATCAAAACAAGACTTGTAATTGCCCTTCTGATGATTTCTATTATCCCATTAGCAGGAATCAGCGGCTATTCTTTTCATATATTTTCCGCGGCACTTCAAGAGAAGCTTTCTGCATCTATTTCCCAGACCCTGTCCATGATCAATCTGAATATGGTAAGTGAAGTCGAGAAATATCAGTATTTGTGTGGTTCCATCTGTATCAGCCAGGAAATCAAGGAAGGTCTTCTGAAAAAAGATATGACTGATATGGAAAAGAATCAGGCAATTATCGAAATCCAGAAGATGATCCGGAGCAAGATCATTTACCCTGCTCAGGCGAAAAATATTACTGTTTATGATACAGATGGAAATATTTTTTATGATCTGGGCTATGACGGGTTCTATCAGGAAGATGTGGACCGGATCCTATCGCAGCTTGAGGAGCAGGAACAGGATGTGTGGGCTTATGCACATACTTACCGTGACAGAAATATTCTGGTTCTCGGAAGAAGGATTTACGAGCAATATTCCAAAAGCCGGGTGATCGGATACACTCTGATTTCTATTGAAGAAAAAATCTTTTCCAAGACGGTACTGGAGCCTGTGGGACTGTCAGATTCTTCCAATATTATGTATATGAATCTGGATGGAACGGTGCTCTCTTCCTGGAACCGAAGTATCGCCCTGGGGGAGAAAACTAATGAGGAGCTTCTGAAAAAAATCCAGGAAAGGCTTCCAAAGAAAACCGATTCCTTTAGTATTCAGGAGGATGGAGAGGAACAGCTGGTGACCTATATTTTTAATAAAAATCTGAATCAGCTGTTTGTATATACCATGCCTTACCACTATATCAATTCAGAGGTTTATGCCATGCTGAAACAGATTCTTGTGGTGGTAGTGTTTCTGGTTTTACTATGCATCGTAATTGTAGCCATGGTATATCAGGGAATTATGTCTCCTATTAAAAGAATGCTGGAATTCTGCAGTGAGGTTTCCGAAGGAAATTTATCTGTGCGTATTCAGGACAAGCATAAGGATGAACTCTCCCGGCTTTCCGGCAGCATGGATCATATGGCAGATACCATCGAACATCTGATGGACCAGCAGAAGACTCAGGAAAAGAAAAAAAGAGAGCTGGAGCTGCAGATGCTTCAGTATCAGCTGAATCCTCATTTCCTTTTCAATACTCTGAACAGTCTTCGGTTTGTGGCTGCCATGCATAAGGATCAGATTGTAAGTGACGGAATCCAGGCGCTAAGCAGTCTTTTACAGAATACTCTTACTAATAAGAATGAATATATTACGATTCAGGAGGAACTGGAAAATCTGGAAAATTATTTTTCCATTCTTAGGATCCGGTATGCAGGAAGCTTTGAATATTCTTTCCATGTGGAGGAGGATGAGCTGCTCTCCTGCCTGGTTCCAAAGCTGATTCTGCAGCCTCTGGCAGAAAACTCGGTGATGCACGGTTCGTCAGATAATGGCACGGTGATGGAGATTCAGATTACCTGCTGGCGGGAAAATGCGGATGTAATGATCGAACTGTCTGATGACGGCAAAGGCTTTGAGGTGACAGTTGACGCTCTGGCACCTCACCCGGAGCGGAAAAGGATTGGCGTCGCCAATGTAAATGACCGGATCCAGCTGAATTTCGGACGAAAATACGGGCTGAAAATTAACAGCCAGCCGGGAAAAGGAACTACTTGTACCCTGACCCTGCCGGAGCTTTATGCGGACACGCTTTCATAAAATACACAACTAGAGCCTTTTTCAAACACGCTCTGGTCAGAAAGGACGATACATGTACAGTATACTGATTGTGGATGATGAGCCTATTGTAAAAATTGCGCTTCGTTCCATCCTGCCCTGGGAGGAGCATGGCTTTTCTATTTGCGGAACGGCATCAAATGGACTTGAGGCATTGCCTTTGATCGAACAGCATCATCCGGATGTGATCATCACAGACCTGAAAATGCCTGGGATGGACGGGCTTGAGCTGATTCGGACTTTAAAGGAAAAGAATTGTCCGGGAGAAATTCTGGTACTTAGCAATTACGAGGATTTTGATTCTGTGCGAAGTGCACTGCTGCTTGGTGCGGCAGATTATCTGCTGAAAATTAAGATCCAGCCAGATACCCTTCTTGCCTGTCTGAATAAAACGGTAGAAAAATTAAAGGACAAAGTGCCCAGAAATTGGGAAACCGAAAAAAAGGATCAGGAAGAGGATATATCAAAGCTGCTGCTGGAATTTTTCCAGAAGGATGTAAAGCTTTCAGATTTTATGGGACAGCATGCTAAAACCAGACTTGCATTTATGGAAGCTTCCTGTGCCGTCTGCTATGTAACCTTTGAGAAGTATTTATCTAATGACGCATTTTCCATCTCCGGGAGTCTTCTGCGGGATATGATCCTGGATGCGGTTCAGGGAGTGCTTCAGCCCTATATTCTGGTGCTGAACGATTATAGCGCACTGGTTGTTTTTTCCCAGACGGAGCTGTCCGACAGTGAAATTAAGGTGGAACAGCTGGTAAAAAAGCTATACAATCGTTTTACCATGTACCAGTCCTTTGCACCGGATATGCCCTATCAGGAAATGTTGGAAAATTACGAGGAAGCGCGAAGTGTGTTCCGGGAATTTTCCTCTAATGAGGGACACTATAAAACTGATGTAGCGAAAACCCTGGAGTATATGGAGGAAAATTACATGTACAGGCTGACCCTGTCTTCTATTTCTGCAAACGTAAATTTAAGCTCCAGTTATCTGTGCAGGATTTTTAAATCTGAGGTTGGCACAAGCATTACCAATTATCTGAATAATCTGCGGATACGCAAGGCCGCAACCCTGATCAAGGAGAATACCATGTCCATGAAAGAGATTTCTTCCATGGTAGGAATTGATGATCAGCTTTATTTCAGCAGGCTGTTTAAGAAATGCATGGGAATTTCGCCATCGGAATATGGAAAGAGGTATCATCAGTAGACAGATCATAACACCAATATACCATAATGAAAGGAATAAATATATGGAATTGTATTATAAAAATCCGGCAAAATGCTGGCTGGAGGGATTTCCACTGGGAAATGGACGAATGGGAGCGGTTATTCACGGAGCTTTGGAACATGAGGTATTACAGTTAAATGAGGATACCTTATGGTCAGGCTCTCCTTACAGCGGACAGACCGGACTTTCCCCTGAAGTAGTGAAGCAAGCCCGGGAGCTTGCAAAAGCCGGGAAATATGAAGAAGCAAAACAGGTTATGGAAAAAAAGCTGGAAGAAGCTGAGGATGTACAGGTTTATCTGCCCTTTGGGGATCTGCATCTGGATTTTGTGGAGGATAATTATGATGCTGATGGAGATACAGTTGCAGGTGCTTCGCCGGATTCAGATACAGCTGTGACAGATTATGAGAGGCATTTGGATTTAGATCGGGCTGTGGCTTCTGAGTGCTATGTGAGAAATGGCGCTAAGCTTACACGTACCTGCTTTATCAGCGCACCGGCTCAGGGACTTGTGTATCAGATTAAAAGCAGCCGGCCCTTTTCTATTTTGATCCACTGTGACGGAGCCTTTATCCGTGAGAAAAATTATACGGAAAATCATTTCACGCTTACCGGAATCTGTCCAGGAAGAAGCGGACTGAAAGTTACTAAGGAAAATAAACCGGAAGAATTTCTTTTCCCGGACGAACCAGAGCTTCAGGGTGTACACTTTATAGGAGAAGGGTGCGTAACTGCAGAAGGTGGAAAGGCTACTGGATCTGCTGATGGAATTCTATTGGAGCATGTAACTGGGGTGGAAATCCGTATGGCAATCCGTACCAGCTTCCGGGGATTTGACAAAGCATATACTGAGCAATATTCCGATGCCCAAATTCATCATATGCTGGCTGCCGATTTAGAAAAACTTTCAAAACCATTTGAAGAGCTGCTGAACGAGCACGTAGAGGAATACAGGTCTTTTTATGGGAGAACTTCATTGAGACTGTGGGATGATGTACCGAAGATTTCTGCTGAAACTTCTCAGTATGATCTGCGGGAGCGTCTTGTAACATTTCATGAGGGCGCATCTGACCCGGAGCTTTATGCAATCCTGTTTGCTTTCGGAAAATATTTGCTCATCTCATCTTCCAGACCAGGGACCCAGGCTGCCAATCTGCAGGGAATCTGGAGCAATGATATTATTCCACCATGGTTCAGTGATTTCACCGTAAATATCAATACCGAAATGAATTACTGGATGACAGGGCCTCTGAATCTTGCCAAAATGCAGGAACCACTGGTAAATCTTTGCAAAGCGCTGGTTAAAAATGGACAGAAAACCGCCAGAGAACTGCTTAACTGTGAAGGAACTGCCTGTTTTCACAACACGGATATCTGGGGTAAAACTTCTCCTGCAACAGGAAAAGCGGTGTGGGCGTTCTGGCCTTTTGGAGAGGCATGGCTCTGCCGAAATCTGTTCGACCAGTACTTATTTACAGAAGATAAAGAGTATTTGAAAGAAATCATGCCTATACTTGAGGAAAATGTGCGGTTCTGTCTGGCTCAGCTTCAGGAAACAGATCAGGGACTTGCTATCTGTCCCGCCACCTCACCGGAAAATCTATTTTATGAGGATTGTTCCGTGGCAGAATACAGCGAAAATACCCTGGCCATTGCAAGGAATCTGTTTCAGGATTATGTGAAAGGCTGCGAAGCGCTTGACTTGCAGAATCAGATAATGTGTGATGTGCTGGAAGCGCTGGAGCGCATGGTACCTACTGCTATTGGAAGCAAGGGACAGATTCTGGAATGGAACCAGGAATTTCCAGAACAGGATGTGCATCATCGCCATGTTTCTCATCTTTATGAGCTTCATCCTGGCTGCGGCATTACTCCACAGACACCAGAATTATATAAAGCAGTGAGAAAAAGTCTTGAACTTCGGGGGGATGAGGGAACCGGATGGAGTCTGGCTTGGAAGGTTCTGATGTGGGCCCGTATGGAAGATGGCGCTCATGTGGAGAAAATTATGAAAAACCTGTTTTATGTAGTAGATCCAATGGAAGAAATGGGAATACGAAGAGGTGGCATCTATCCCAATTTATTTTGTGCCCACCCACCGTTCCAGATTGATGGAAATTTAGGTTACAGTGCTGCGGTTGCCGAGATCCTGGTTCAAAGCCAGGGAGAAGAGCTTGTCCTTCTCCCTGCGCTCCCACCCTCCTGGAGAAATGGGGAAGCCACGGGGTTCATTGCCCGCGGAAACATCCGCGTGGATCTTAAATGGGAGGGGAAGAATGTCACCTACACCTTAACTCCTGCTCATGACACCACTTTACGTCTCCGCGTCGGAAAAGGGGACGTGAGGGGCTATTCACTGCGTGGGGGCGTGGCATACGAAGGAAATGGGATGCTAAGCTGAGGAAGAACTTTGTGAGAGCAGACGGTTTTCCGCCCGTCTTATTCGCCTGTTTATTCGTTACTCTGGAAGGCGCCCTTCGTACATAATACTCAGTTCACCATACACCTGTGCCCAGTTCCGGATCGTACTGGTCCATCTCTTGGTAACTTCAAATGTGGCAAGATACAGAGCCTTTAATAGAGCTGTATCGCTTGGAAATACGCTTCTCTGGCGATTCAGTTTCCGGTAGGTAGAATTCAGGGATTCAATGGTATTTGTAGTATAAATCACCGTCCTGACCGTCGTCGAAAATTTAAAAATTGGAGAAATTCTATGCGTTGTTTTCTCATATTTGCAGATAACGCCAATCATCTAAACTAATTAAATATATTATAAGCAAGTGCATGTACCTGACATAAACCATGGATTGGCATGTAGCTTCTATACGAAAGCTTAATACCTATTTTTTATAGTTTCTTCAAACTAACTCATATATTTTTCCATATCAAGCTTCTTTTCTGATTTTGCAACAATTAGGGATGCTGTCACATCGCCCAGGCTGTTGCTCATTGCACGCATCATTCCAAGCAGGGAGTCCAGTCCCATGACCAGTCCGATTCCTGCAAGCGGAACATTCAACTGTGTCAGAAGTACAGACAGGCATACAAGCCCCGCTCCTGGAACTCCTGGCGCACCTACAGAAAGAACAAACACGGAGAAAAACATAGACAGCATCATTCCACCGTTGATATCAACACCGAAAACTCTTGCCAGTGCCATGCCAAATATCACCAGATATATACAGGTTCCGTCCATATTTACCGTTGCCCCCAGGGGAATAGACAGGGAATAGATTTTCTTTGATATACCAAGTTTATTCTCGCAGGCATCCATGTTCACAATGATCGCCGCATTACTGGAAGCCATGCCGAACACCTGAAGCATTGTGGGACTGTATTTTTTCAAAAAGGGAATCGGATTCAAACGGCCGATTACTCCAAGTAATATACAATATACAGTGATCATCGCCACGATTCCTACTGCAAAAGTTCCCAGCATGGCCAGCATGGACAACAGCACATCCGGTCCTGTCTTTAATACAACCGATACAATGGAGCAAAAGGTTGCAACAGGTATGAAACGTACCAGCATCACTGTAATCTTTAGGAACAGGTCATTGCATGCTTCGAATATATCCTTTAATAATCTGGAATGCTCCCCGATCTTCTCTAATGCAATTCCAATCAGAACTGCCAAAAAGATGAGCTGCATCATGTTGGAATCTAAAAACGGTTTTACAAAGTTTGCCGGAATGATTCCTACAATTGTATCCTTGATTGAAATACTTACATCCGAAACCGACACCGTAGCTGCATCTCCAGCCAGTTTTGCCGCAAGCTCTGGATTACCTGGCTTCAATAATTCAAACACACCTGTTGCCGTAAGAATTGCCAGAACCGTGGTAAGCAGGTAAAAGCCCATGACTTTTCCACCAATACGTCCGGCTTCTTTCAGATCTCCAAATTGGGAAATGCAGCATGCTATGGAGAAAAATACTACCGGGCCTACAATCATCTTCAAAGCATTCAGGAACATTGTGCTGATAGATGTAAAAATAGTATTGTTCAGTGCTTCGTTCACGCCTGAAGGTACAAACACTTTCATCAATACACCTATTACGATTGCAGCTATTAAAGCCAGCATTGTATGTAATACCATGGCATGGGGATTTTTCTGTACTGTAATTTCTACCAGGTTCATGTTGTTCTTGTTTTTATAGCGCAGTCTTTCTTCATTCGCCTTGAGAAGGACATCCCGGATTATTTTTTCTTCTTTTTCCTGTGCGCTCTGAAGATCATCATTTTCCTGGTCCAGTACTTCTTCTATGGTATGACCATAAATAAACTGGAATTTCTCACCACGGAGTGACAGATTCACATATACCCTGCCAAACCTTTTATTCAAAATAATGCAGATCTTTTCATCAGGGTCTTTGGCATGCTCCCTTAATTTCACCAATACTTCCTCTACTAAAAGCATTGTCTTTATGGTCTGCTTTTTCTCTATGCCAAACTCTTCCAGACCTTCTTTGATAAACTCTATTCCCGCTTTTGTATGCTTCTGCTCTACCAGCAATCTTTTGCTCATAGTTCTTTTAATCCCTCCTAACCCTAAAATCTTTTATTTACAGTTTTTGATTCCACTTGACGTCATATAAGTTCCTACCAATACCGATATAACTGCAATAATACCGGAAATCAAATCGGTGTGTGAAGTTCTCCCATTTCTGATAAAATCGTCCGGACCTGTTCAGCATCATGAACAGAGATCATTAAATCAATATCATGAAATTCTGAAATAATCCCTTTAAAGTACAGCAGCATAGATGCGCCTAAAGCCCACTCTATATTTGCCTCATTAAATCGATGTGCAATTTTCTGTAGTAATTCAATTTTCTTCTGTATTTCAGGCATAATATCTCCCACTTGTATATTTATCTGGATAAAACATGTTTGTTACTGATTCCTACGGACCACTCTGCAAGGACTGCCTACAGCAATCACATTGTCGGGAATATTTTTTGTTACAACACTGCCTGCTCCAATCACAACATTATTCCCGATGGTAACGCCCGGTAAAATAATAGCTCCGCCACCAATCCATACATTATTTCCAATGATAACTGGTGCTGTTTGTGTTTTACAAAATTCAAATGATCCGTCTTCTTTAGGTATCCCGAAGCGATCTATGGCATTTGTCGGATGAAATGCCGTATAAATCTGTACATTCGGTGCAATTAAGGCATTATCACCGATACGAATTATATTGTCATCAAGAAAGGTACAATTCATATTTACTTCACAGTTATTTCCGAAGTAGATATTATTACCATAGTCAACGTAAAAAGGAGCCGTTATCCATAAGTTTTTGCCTTTTCCGCCAAGAAGTTCATTCAGAATTCGTTCTTTTTCATCTGCATCCGCAGAATTCATCTGATTATAATCTCTTACCAGATATTTTGCCTTATGCCATTGTGTCAGCAGTTCCGCATCTCCACAATCGTACAGTTCTCCTGCCAGCATTTTTTCTCTTTCTGTCATAGGTCCCTCCATCTGATATCCAGTCCACATTGTTTTTTAATAATACCATAAAAACAGGACTTATAATATGTATTCCATTTGTCTTTCTTTTGTTCGCATCCCCATTTTCTCATAAAACTTTTCTGCTGAAGTATTTCCTGTCCATACATTCAATGTCACTTCATAGCAGCCCAGCTGCTTTGCTTCGTTTTTTACATATTCAAACAGGCTTTCACCAATATGCTGACCTCGTGCTTCCTGATCAATACACAGATCATCAATAAAAAGAGATTTAAATGGAACCATATTGTTTGAAAAAGGCTGCTCCCGTAATTGACAAAATGCATACCCTACGCAAACATCAGCCTCATTTACTGCAACATATATTGGTGTTTCTTTATTCTTCAAAATCTCTCTCAATTCGTCTATGGTATATTTTGTTGTACCCGGAATAAAAATATCAGGTCTTATATCTGCATGAATTTGCAGCACCTGTTTTAATAACTCTAGAATTCTCGGAATGTCTTTTTCTTTTGCGTCTCTGATCATCATTTTCGCTCTCCTTTTAACAGATTAATTTATCCTCATTTTCCTTCCCCAATCGCAATATTTCCATCTCTAAAATCAAGAAATACTATCAACCATGTTTTATCTGGCATCCTTTTACAAACTCAACTGCATTTTTAATATCTTCAGCATCTGGATGCCCTTTTGCAATTCCACCAACCAGTTTAAATGGACCAAATGTGTCATAGCCCTTGCATCCGAATT
This sequence comes from Ruminococcus sp. RTP21484sp1_RTP21277st1_D2_RTP21277_210401, assembly GCF_040924225.1. Lineage (NCBI taxonomy): Bacteria > Bacillati > Bacillota > Clostridia > Eubacteriales > Oscillospiraceae > Ruminococcus > Ruminococcus sp. RTP21484sp1_RTP21277st1_D2_RTP21277_210401. Next base: position 97,072 of record NZ_JBCOMJ010000004.1, read on the forward strand.
TTCCAATTACCTTAGAATGCTTCTTACTCAAAATCTGCTCTATGGATTTATAGTTCGCATTTCCACCATAAGTACAAATCAGAAATACCTTTTTGTTGTCTGGTAAGTTTTTCTCCGCAAATCCCAATAATGATTGATGAAATTTCGAAAAATAGATTCCCGATGCAAAACCAATCATATCATAGCTGCTCAGATCTGCATTTGGCTGCTTTACAGCATCAATCAAATCAACCTGACACTCTTCTGCTATGCGCTTTACTAATTTTTCTGTATTTCCATGATGCACAGATGCATATGCGATTGCTTTTCTCATTTGTTTTCCTTTCTGAGAAAGTAAAGCGGATATTCCAGGTCCGCTTTGCTACTTGCTCATGAACGCAGTCGCTTCGTGACCTGTGTTCAAATTATCGAAGCTCCTATGTGTATGATATCTTTATATTATCATATATAGCTTAACTATTCTATATTCTTCGGATCAAAATAACCTGTTTTTGCAGACATTTGAGTATGCAAATCAGAAAAAGATCCCTTTGCAAAGCGAATGGCTAAAACGCCTCCACTTTACTGGGATCTTTTCATGCATACAATGTTAATGTACCTCGACGGTTAATCAGATTTCCCTGTCAAGCGGATATTCCAGGTCCGCTTCGCTACTTGATTCGGTTAAATACCATATTCACCAACTATGCCATCAATATCCGGCATTGGATCATCCGACAGCTGGCAGCTGTCCTTCTGTACCTGGGATTTATTTACAATTATATATGCACTGGCAAACTTCTGAATCACAAGCTGCAGCTGTTCATCAGTAGTATCCTCTGGCACCATGATAGTAACTGTGCTGTTCTGTAAGTTCACCCAGTCTGCTTCCATTACATCTGGATCAATCCCTTCCAGACAAATTGTTTCGATTCCTGTCAGCATTGCAAATGCTGTCATATTAAGATTCTCAACTCCGCTGCGAATGTGTATTTCCTTCAAATCTTCACATCCGATAAATGCACAACTGTCAATATTCTTCGCATTCACACAGAACTGCTCCAAACCTGTAGCTCCAAAACACTGTACCCCGATTCTGTTTACCTTTCCCTTCCACCATACGGTCTTCAAATTCTTACAGTAATTAAACAGGTAATTGTCCATCTCTCCAACCCCGTTCACAAAAATCACTGTTTTCAATCCCTTACATTCCTCAAATAAACCTTTATTCGTATTTTCCAGAGGTGCATAACAAATCACAGTTTCCAGATCATGGCAGTGGGTAAAAGCACTGTCCTCTATAGACTTCAATGTCTCCGGCAGAATCAGACAGCGCATTGGCAGCCACTCGCCTTCTTTCTGATTGGTTGCCATATCCGAATGCACATAATCTCTTGCACATTCAAAAGCATTATAAGAAATATTTTCTACCGGCACACCACCAATCGTACGCGGTATAATAACATCCACAGATGTTCCGATATACGCAGTAATCGTTCTGCTTGCTTCATCAAACTCAAACTCTTCTTCCGGTAATGCTTCATAAGGCATCTCTGTCAGGCACTCCACGGCTTCTTCCGGAACAGTTTCTTCTGCCCTTACCGGTACCGCAATTCCTGCCAGTATTGCGATTGCAATCACCACAGTCAATATCCTTTTCTTCATTCTGCTGCCCCCTTTCCACAATCAATATTATGCAATCTTTACATTATCAGAATATAGTAAAAGAATTTCATTGTCACTATCATTACAGCCAGTAAAATTATGTTTAATCCAATAATTTTCCTTTACGATATGATCTGACCCAAAAGAATAGGTACACTGAAATTTACAGGACGAAGCAAAATTGCGGAAATAAGAAGCGTTTCTCGATTTCATTTCTGATTTCGAAAAACGCTATTTAAATGGCGGGTTCTGAGGGTACCTTGCCATCATTTCTTACCGCAATCGTAATATCTTCCATCAGCGTTCCACTGTTTTGTGCCTAAACTGCATACAATGTAACATCTTTATCCTGAATCGGATATGAACTACCTGGCATATAAATTATTTGTGCGTAAGCATCTTCATTGGTGGCAGGATCAATTACATTGGTATTTCGTGTTTCTGCCCAGCCCAGCAATATATGATTTGCTCGATTCATACTTGTCCCATCCGGTAGCCTGATTGCTTTGGCATCATAACTTCGTATCGGAGCAGGGCATATTTTTCCGTCATAGAAGTCCTGAAATCATCCACATTGATAAAAGAAAAGCCTGTTTCATTTCCGTTTTCTATCACAAAGTAAAGTTCTTTTCCAATATAATTTTTCAGTTGATCATAGATTCGAATAAGTGAAAGTCCTGCGTCAGGATCCTTTGGCATCTATTTTTTTAAATTTGGTTCTAAAGAAATACGGAGAATTACCTCCAACCTATCAGGTTGTTGGTTTTGACGATTCACCGATTGCGTCAGAATACCTTATACCATTCAGCACGATACATCAGCAAATCGATGTTCTTACTAAAGAAGCCATGGATATCCTCGTCATGCAGATGAAAAACCGTAAAAAGCGTCGCCCAGCTATTATGGAGACCCCCATTCACAAAACAGTACTACCCACTCTAATTAAACGTGAGACAACCATTTTTTAGTTTTTATCCAAAAGTCCCGGAATCCACATTACTGGCATTCCGGGACTTTTAACACGACAGCTGTTGACTGCCGGAAATGGTTAATTTGCTTCGTTTTTTACATATTTAAACTATTATTTGCGAATATCTACAAGTCCATTTTTTAGTATATTTTCAGAAAACTCATACGAGGCTCCATCACCGGTTACATTAAGATACAGATTTTCCAGGTCATTTTCATTTACGATCCAGGCCATGTTCAGCTGCACGCTTTCATCTGGCTTTATAGAGGAAATGTAGTTTCCGCCATTGCCATAATTTTCAGAGACATTATAATAAACCATTTCTCCGGTCTTTGCCATGCCATCCCAGGTGATGCGGTCATAGCCATCGCCGGACTGTTCCGTTGGAACGTAAATCTGTACTCTTCCATTTTCCTTTGTCATGGTTAGCAAAGCACCAAGATAAAGCATATGGTCGATTTCCTCATCTGAATTGTTTGTATAGGTCACTGTGGCATAAACCAGTTTCTGGTTCACAGCTTCTGACTTCACAATCTCATCCAGGGAATTGATTCCATCACCAGATTTTACATAATTCAATGTATTTGCAGACAGTTTTCCATCAGCCCCAATTGCTTCTGTCCATTCCTCCGGTATTTTGTCAGGCTCAAGAAGCTGAAGGTCATCTGCGATCTGGATGGAATCCACCTTTGCAGAAATGGTTTTCGTCAGATACTCACCATTTGTGTCTTCCCCAGTCGCATTCAGATCAAAGGTGTCACCGATCTGGTAAACAGGCAGCTCCTTCTCATTTACAGAAGTGATTATTTCATCATCATCATTTTCTATCTTTTCAGCTATCATGTCTTCACTCCAGGTAGGCATCCCGGCAGTTTTTACCATAGTTGTGTTTCCCGTAATCACCAGATTCTCAGCCACCTTTATGGCATCCTCTTTTGATACGTCATCTCCTATGTAGATCATAATCACACGGTATAAATCCGGGCAGACAAGGTAAATTCTCTGGTTAAAAGTTCCACTTTTGGCGATGCTATTATACTTTAGGTATACTCCCTGATATTCTCCAAATGTACGCTCCTCGCTATCAATAACATTCTGATCCTGCACAACCTGTCCCAGATCATTTTTATCCAACAGAACAGATGCAAAGCTAAACCCGCCGGTCTGTTCATGTTCCGGATACTGAAGATGATACTCGTCATTCCAGCTCATGCCTTTTGGAATGTATCTGGCAAACAGATTTACCTTTGGAACCTCATCTGGAAGCATGGTTTCCTTTGCCATGCTATCGGCATCAATTTTAACCGCTACACCATAAGCGCCCTGCTTCTCCAGAAACCAGTGATACAGATTTACACCTGCATATGCTGCTGTGGAAACTGCCAGCGTACAAGCAGCTGCTACAGCTGCGATTTTGGGAATCGTCCATGTTTTTCTTCTTTGAAGATTCATCACCTTTGTATCCTGTATCTGCTTTGCAACCTCATTTTGAATCATTTTATGGATAAAATCCGGTGTTTCGGGAATATCGCTTTTCATATCTTCTAATCTCATACCAGCACCTCCTGCAATTCCTGCCTTAATTTTCCCCTTGCCCTTGCAAGTCTCTTCTGAACAGCACCTTCCGATATTTCAAGGATCTGGGCGATTTCTCTTACGCTGAAATCTTCTATGTAATACAAAATAACGGGCAAACGCAGCTCCTCTTTTAAGGAATTTACAGCGGCATACAATTCGCTGTAATCCTTTGACTTTTCTGATTCCATTTCCAGTCTGTCCTCCAGATCTTCAAACGAAATAAACTTACTGGACTTACGTACGAGGTTGTAACATTCGTTGATCAAAATTCGGATCAACCAGGTACGGGCATATTTATCGTTTTTTAATGTGTCTATTTTGGAAAAAGCTTTTACAATTGTCTCCTGGATAGCATCTGCACAGTCCTGGTCACTGAATAAGATTGTTTTTGCAGTTGAGTATAATTGTCTTTCCGAATCCAGGACCAGATTTCCCAGTTGTTCTTTTGTCATTTAAATACCACCTCTTTTTCATGCCGGCCAGCTTTTTCTTTACATCTATTAGACGCATAGAAAACAAAAATATCCCCCAATAATTCATTTTCGCATAAATAATTATGATAAGCTGACTATGCAAATGCTAAACTAACAGTCCAAAAAAAACTAAACTAATTGTACTCTTGATACCTTCCTTATTTGCAAATTTGCAGTAAAATATAGATATAAAGAAAAAGGGAGGTACCAAAGATGAAATTATCACTTTCTGCAAATATAAGCAAGTTGCGAAAAGAACACGCTATGACACAGGAGCAGTTAGCGGAAGCTTTAGGCGTTACCTTTGCATCTGTCTCAAAATGGGAACGGGGTGTGGCGACGCCGGAATTAAACCTGATTGCGGAGATGGCAGATCTGTTTGAGGTGTCTATCGATGCGCTTATCGGATACCAGTTTAGAAACAATAACAGAGAAACTGTAATTACAAGGCTGAAGCAGTATTCTCACGACAGAGATACTGAGGATGTTTTTTCTGATGTTGAAAAGGCATTACAGTGTTATCCGAATTGTTTTGATGTTGTTTATTACAGTGCCAGAATCTACCGTTTAAGAGGACTGACGCAAAAGAATGCTGCTTATTCAAAGAAGGCGCTTTCCCTTTGTGAACGTGCATGTATACTGATCGGACAAAACAAAGATCCGGAGATAAGTGATGTTTCTGTTCGCAGGGAAATGGCTGAAATCCATTTTGCGCTTGGGGAATATGACAAAGGAATTGCATTATTGAAAGAGAACAATCCATGTCGGCTGAACCACTCTTCGATTGGAATGGTGCTTGCATCCTCTTGCAATGATCCGGAGGGAGCACTTCCCTTTTTATCGAGGGCATTATTAGATTTAACTGTGACGCACTTTGAAATTGTGGTGGGATATATGAATGTTTTCTGTAAGACAAAAGATTATGCAAATGCTCTAGCTCTTGTGGATTGGGCTCTTGCCTTTTATCCCGGGCTAAAAGATCCCGAAAAACAGGGATATATGGACAAAAGCGAAGCATTTCTTTGGGCACTGCGAGCGGATGTTCTGCTGTCGCTGTGTAAAAAAGAAGAAGCAATCAACAGCCTTCGGCGAGCAAAGGATGTTGCATTGCACTTCGACGAATCACCAAATTACGATGTTTCAAGTATCCGATTTGTTTTCTGTAAGACTCCTGCAAGCGCTTTTGATGATTTTGGTGATACTGCCATGATTGGGGTTGATGAATTTATCAAAAGCCAGGAAAAAAGCGAGCTGAGCAATTTATGGAAGTGTGTCAGGGATGAATAACAATTACAAAGCCAAATGAAAAACTATACTGTGCAGTTTTATAAAAAGGGGGGCATGCTTTACGATTTTGCAATATACAACACACCTAATGTGCCAGGTCCACAATGACTTGATATAACACCACCTGCCCTGGTTTCCAATATCTCATCAAAAACGCCAAGCTCTTCCAGATAAGCCCGCACTTTCTCTACAGTTTCCTGTTTACAGCCAGAATGTGTTATGAATACACGTTCTGGTCTCGCATTTTTTAAATCTTTTTCCATATCTTTAACATAGTCCATGATAACAGAATTAATTTTCCCCCGGTATTTCTTAGAAGCATTCATGGCGCCATTTTCTACTACAATCCTGGGATGCAGTTTTAAAATACCTCCGGCCATAGCCGCTACTGCATTGCAGCGTCCACCGCGGTATAAATAGGTGAGGGTATCAACCACAAAGCTTGCTCGCACATTTGGTTTCAACCTCTCTATCTCAGAAACAATCTGGGAAGCTGTCCGGTTATTCTTTGCCATAATTGCAGCCTCTACTACAAGAAGACCGATACCTGTAGAAAGGTTTGCAGAATCGATTACCTTTATCCTGTCTGAAGCCCCCAGCTCTTCAGCAGCAAGGCGCATCACATTTCCAGAGGTGGACATACCTGCAGAAATAGAAAAGCAGACAATTTCCCTTCCAGCCTCTGCATATGGGCGGAAAAGCTCCATGGCATCTGCCAGAGCAGGGGCTGAAGTTTTTGGTGTTGTCTTGTTTGCGTCAGACCAGGTGAAAATCTGATCAGGGGTAATGTCTTTTCCATCTTTATATTCACTGTCACCCAGAAGAATATGAAGCGGAAGAATGTCAATATCATATTTTCTCAATAATTCCTGCGAAAGGTCGCAGGTACTGTCTGAAATAATTTTTACCATATTCGTTTCTCCTCTGCCAACTCATTTTCTATCAGATTCCCGGCCTGCAAGAGCCAGAAATTTTTTATCAGACTGTATTCCCTGTGTCAGAAATCTTCCATCTCTGAATAGTGCATACGTTGTCACCGGTGCAGGAACGTTCTGTGCGGCTTCTCTGCTTGTAACATGAATTACCCTGAAAGAAATATTGTGTTCTTTTGCCACTTCCGCCACACGGGGCACCCAGTAACAGGTAAAGGGACATTGATCTGTATAGTAAAGAACAAATCCTTCCTCTTCTACTTTCGGGTGTCTTGCACATTCTTTGAATTTTGGCGGCTCAGTATCTGTGTCAAATGGTAAATACATAAGAGTGATTCCGCAGTCCGAAGTATCTGCAACAGAAAATCCCTTAAATTTTAAATACTTCGGGTCTGCCAGAAATTCTTTCTTTCGCCCTTCTGAAGACAGAATACAGATTCCCTTTTTCCCTTGTTCTTTTGCATCACGAATGCATTCATTCAGCAAATCATTGGAATAGCCGTGTCCCTTCATGGAACCGGAAACCCATAAGCAGTTAATATATATATATCCGTCTGCATCAATGGGCACCCATGCATTTTCTGCAGGAATATATTCAATAAAACACTTTCCGCGCTCTGCACTCCGATAAAAAACCAGTCCTTCTTCAAAACGCTGTTTTAACCACTCTTTTTTTACGATACTGTTTTTTCCTGACATAGCACAGCAGATATGTTCCTTGTCAATGTTTTCTTTTGTAATTCTAATATAATGCATAATATCACCTTTCCCAGATATCATGATTGCTTAAATAACCTTGATCTGACACGCTTTCATGGCTTCCAGAGCCAGTTCATGACTCTCTGGCGTTACTCCTGCGCAACAGAGCGAATCTACAATGATTGGCACTTCCGGCAAAAATGGCTTCCAAAGGTAGGTTTATCAATGGGACCAGATTCCAGAAGCTCTGCAATCTCCTCCCTGATTTCCCAACCATAGGTACCGCGGATGCAATGCTCTACAGGAAGCCATATGAAATACGGCATGTTTTCTAAAAAGCCTATTTAAGCTAACTATACCACGTTATTGAGATTTCGTATACTGCAATAGGCTGATTTCAGCGTATATATTTTTGAAATTTTATATTTTCTATTGCATAAAAATAAGCCATTCAGTCAGAATTGCATCCAACCAAATGGCTACTTATATCAGTTTTCTCCTGCCATTTTTTTTGACATACCCCAATAAAACACAGCGCAAAATACCAGAGCAAAAACAACACCAAATATATTCTGAATCACTCTGAGGCTGACTGCACCCTTTAATCCATAACTCTCTGCAGCGATAGCCAAAGCGCCAAATGTATTAAATACAGCCTGCCAGCCATATTTTGCAGAAAATCCCACACCGATTCCACCAAGGATTCCTATGTATGCATAGATGGATGACGGAAGCAGGAAATACAATGCTGTAAAACAAAGAACTCCTGCAATATTTCCCACAATTCTTTTCTTCACTCTGTACTGCATGTCTTCCATAAACGGTAAGATTGCTGACATAGCTGCAATACCTGCCCACATTGCACGTGGCATTTTAAAAAGCTCTGCAATACAAAGTACAGCCGGTACACACAGGATCTGGCATAACTGCCATTTTGTCCTGGAAGAAGAGAGATCAAATTCCTGCAGTACATCCTGTATCTTTCTTTTATAAACCCGGTTTCTGTGATTTCGATAAAATACCAGACAGGTAAGTACAGCTCCTACTGCCATTCCCACCAGTCTCATCTCGTAGCTTTTTCCTGTTACATCATATCCATATAGCAACAGATATCCAAGAACGAGTGTGGACTGATTAAACATAAATGGATTATGACAGCCGAACAGAATCAGCACTGCCAATGCAGCAATATTTAACAGCATTCCCAGTACCGGGGAAAGCTGATTTGCCAGATGTGGACACACTGTCATAACTGCGAAAAACAAAGCCAGAAGTATGGTAGACTGTCCGGTATGGATTCCGAGATCGGCATTTCGAAATACCATAAGACATAATAAGACAACGACTCCTACAATACTGTTCTCATTTCCAAGCAGAATACTGAAAATAGTAACAAATAAAAAACAAAATGCCATCGTGACCGCTACCTTCGCCATATATACAAACAGATGATATATTTTTTCTTTTGCGGTCTCACTTTTTTTCAGCAGGTCTTTTGAACCTGCCTGATTCAACTGAAGTTCCTGATAAAATGTCATATAGCACCTCCGCTTTTTTGTAAATAGGCATTTTATCACAAACAGGAAGATAATTCAAGAATGATTTTTAAGAGAATAATTACCTGGCCAGACCATTGCTTTCAATTCTGATCATACGATACCCAATTCCAATATGCGTCTGGATGTATTGCACACCATTTTTTTCTGGCTCCAGTTTTTTTCGCAGTGTCGCCATAAAAACACGGAGGGAAGCAACGTCATTTTCAGAACACCGCCCCCAGATCTGCTGGGTAATAAATGTATGTGTCAATACTTTTCCCGCATTACGGGATAAAAGGCAAAGCAGCTTATACTCAATAGGAGTAAGATGTAATTCTTCACCCTTCAGATATGCACAGCCAGCCGAATAATCGATCTCTAATTCACCATTTTTAAAAACAGATGTTTCCTGCTGTTCTCCTGGCTGCGTTATTGCAAGTCTCCTTTGCGCAACACGAATACGCGCAAGCAATTCCTCTACAGAAAACGGTTTCGTAATATAATCATCTGCACCAGCGTCCAGTGCTTCAATTTTATCTGTATCCTCACTTCTGGCACTGATCACAATAATCGGCATGTTCGACCAGGTACGGATTTTCTTTATTACTTCTACTCCTTCCATATCAGGAAGCCCGAGATCCAGAAGGACAATATCCGGATGATGAGAAGATGCTTCCAAAATGGCCGAAGAGCCGTTTTCTGCTGCCAGATATTTATAGTCATGTGTCTTTAATGTCGTAACAATCAGGTTTCTTATAGGTCTGTCATCCTCAACCACCAGAATTAATGTTTTATTCATTCAATGTCACCTCACTTAAGGGTAAAGTAAAAGTAAAATTACATCCATGGGGATCATGGTCCGTCAGAATCAGGGTTCCGTCATGGGCTTCTATAATAGAGTGACAAAGCGCCAGCCCCAGTCCCAGACTTCGGTGACTATCCGCAACTGTTGTTTTGCCGGTATAAAACATCTGGAAAATATGCGGCTTCATTTCTTCCGGAATCCCAGGTCCATTATCCTCCACGCTTATCTGCGCTTTTCCATCTGTTTTAGTTCCCCGGATTCTGATTACAGTACCTGGCGGCGTATATTTTATGGCATTGTCAATTAAATTTACCAGAACCTGTATAATAAGGCGGACATCCATACGTGCAAGAACAAGTTCTTCACAGTCAGTTACGATTTTATAATCGTCATGCTTCCGGCTGATATGCCGCAGAGCCTCTGCGATCACCTCATCTAACAGCTGATCTGTAAATTTGAATTTCAGTCTTCCATCATTTAGCCTGGTAACGGAAAGCAGATTCTCCACAACTCCGATCAGCCATTCAGAATCATCATAAATATCCGTATAGATCTGATGCTTTGTAGCTTCATCCAGCCGTTCACTGTTGCTAAGAAGCATATCTGCATTACCTGAAATGGAGCAAAGAGGAGTTCGAAGATCATGGGAAATTGCCCGAAGAAGATCTGCCCGCAGCTGTTCGTTTTTGGCTATCACTGCATTTTTTTCTTTTTCCATAGCATTTTGGGCATTTTCCATTGCAAGTGCACATTCATTTATCACGGACAGCAGGATACTGTATTCAAAAGAGTCCAGTGTTTCTTTCTGCAGCGGTATTCCTATTACACCGTAAACATTGTTCCCGCTCCGAATTGCCAGATATAAGCATTTGGCATGTGGAAAATGATGTGTGGATGCACCGGCACGCTGTCTGTTTTCATAGGCCCATCTGGCTATCTTCTGTTCTTCAGGTGTTAAAAAATCTTCCGCGTCCTCTCTTTCCTCACCGGAAAAAAGCTTTCCCGCTGATAAAGCTCCGTTTTCTACTACATATGCTGTAATATTGCGGTTTAGCAGACGAAGAAGCTGTGTACAGGTGACATCAAGAATTTCTCTCTCTCCTTTAGCCTTTTGCAGCAAACGGTCTGTATCAAACAGAATCTGTGTACGAAAGGCAAGCTGTGTAGAAAGCTTTGCATGTGTTTTCAGCTTCGCCGCAAGTGCCCCTGTAAGTACGGATGAAATTAGCATTATGAAAAAGGTCACCGGATAACCCACCGCATAGGTCTGAAAAGACATCCTTGGTTCTGTCAGAAAAAAGCAAAATAAAAAGACACTTAAGAAAGAACCGGCCACACTGCATAGATAACCATCTGTCACAATGGAAGTAAGCAAAACTCCCAAAATGTATATGGTTACAATATTTGTATCTGTGAAATCCAGCTTCTGAAACAGCAGACCAATCAAAGTACATACTGCAAATATAAAAACTGTCAGAAAATAATCCTTTGCAGACGGTTTTTCCATATACCATGTAAATGACCGTTTCTGATAGTTTTCTGTTTTGACCGTATCCGGAATAATATGGATATCAATATCCGGTTCGTCTGTTTTTTTATTATCCTCTTCAATTCCCAGACTCATCCTGCCAGTCCCCTTTTCTGCCGTTTTTGCAATTATATCATGCGACTGTATTATGGTCAAAATCCTTTTTTTCATACCCGGACTGTCCATCAAGAATTATAATTTCAGCTTCCTTATATTCAATTTTACACTCATGAATCTCTCTTAACAATTCTTCATCCGAAAGAGTATTCAAAAACAATATCTTCGATGACTGCTGTTTTTCTTCCGTATTTTCCTGAATTTCACCCCAAAACTGATCTGCTTTATTTGCAATATAAAATCCAAGTCCAAACAAACAAAATACAGTAACAGCCAATATTCCTTCTGCCATTGTCTTCACCTCTATAGCAGCCTCTTTATAACAAATGACTATATTATATTCGGAAACATTTCTGAAGGGCTCTGTATTCCCCTAATACCAGTAATTTATGATTCTCTTCAAAATACGTATCCGGTGAAATTGCAATACCAAATTCTCCTTCATTTTTTACTGCCAGAATATTAATATTGTAGCGTTTTCTGATATCCAGTTCTCCTACTGTTTTTCCAACCCATTCTTCTGGAACTTCCACTTCAAAAATCGCATGGGATGCATCCACCTCCATATAGTCGAGGATATGATCATCTGTGTAACGGATCGAGGCCCACTTTGCAACCTGCTTTTCCGGATAAACCACTTTATCCGCACCATTACGCAAAAGGAATTTTTCCTGAACATCACGCTCAGCCCTGGATATCACCAGTTTCGCTCCCAGTTCTTTCAGAAGAGAAGTTGTTTCAAGAGAATTCTGAAAGCTTCCTCCAATGGTTACAAAACAGATATCGTAATTTCCTATTCCAAGGGAACGCAAAAATTCAGCATTGGTGCTGTCACCAATCTGCGCATTGGTCACAAATGGTAATGCTTTATCTACTCTCTCCTCATTCCAGTCAACTGCCATAATTTCATGTCCCAGCTGATTCAGCTGCATAGCAATATGTCTTCCAAATCTTCCAAGTCCAATAAGCAATACATTTTTCATAATTATATTTTCTCCTTCTTATCCAACTGTTATTTTCTCCAGAGGCAGTTTTGCATTTCCCCTGTTTCTTCTTGAAAGCACCGCATAAATCAGAGTCAGACCACCTACACGCCCCAGATACATCAGTATAATCAGCACAATTTGCGAAAACATATGAAGCTTCGGTGTAATTCCCAGTGTGAGTCCTACTGTTCCCACAGCTGAAGCAGCTTCATACAGGCAGTCTAAAAGAGGAAGCTCTTCATATACACTGATTGCAAGTCCGCCGCAAAAAAATAACGTAAAATAAAGTATGGCTATTGTCGCCGCATTTTTTATCACATGATATTCCAGCCTCCTGCCAAAAGCCCCTGCATTTTCCTGGCTTCGGAATGTGGCAATTGCATTTAACAAAAGAACTGTAAACGTTGTGGTTTTCATTCCACCAGCTGTAGAACCAGGTGAACCGCCAATCAGCATTAACAATATCATAACAGCTTTTGAGGCTTCACTCATCTTTGAAATATCAATCGTGTTAAATCCGGCAGTTCTTGTAGTTACCGATTGGAACGCCGCAGCTAATAAGCGATTCCCTGCGGATAGATTTTTCAAATCACAGGTGAAGAAAAAAATGATCGGAATTAAAATCAGGCATGCAGTAGTCACAAGGATAATCTTGCTTTGCATGCGATAACGTTTAAACTTCATTTTGTTGGTATAAATATCGTCCCAGGTGAGAAAACCGATTCCCCCTATGATGATCAGAAGCATAATCACTACATTTACAAGAACATTTGCAGAATACCCGGTCAGAGAGGGAAAAGGATTTGCAGATGTTCCCAGAATATCAAATCCTGCATTACAAAAAGCGGAAATAGAATGAAAGACTGACAGCCAGATTCCCTTTCCCTTGTAATCCCATAAAAAAACCGGCAGCAGTAACAATGCCCCTGCAGCTTCAATCAAAAATGTCCCCTTTAAAATAAATCTTGTCAATCTGACGATTCCGCCAACCTTAGGCGCGGAAATCGCATCCTGCAGAGTACTTCTCTGCATAAGGGATATTTTTTTACCGGAAAGAAGGGAAACAGATGCAGCCACCGTTACCACTCCCAGTCCGCCTATTTGTATGAGTACAAGAATAATTGTCTGTCCTGCCAGAGACCAGTAGCTTCCGGTATCCTTTACCACAAGCCCTGTAACGCATACTGCAGAAGTGGCTGTAAAAAGAGCCTCATGAAATGGAGTTGGTATTCTATCTACAGATGAAAAGGGAAGCATTAAAAGAATGCTTCCCAAAAGGATCACTCCTGCAAATCCCAGAATTATTAGCTGAAAAGATGTCAGATGTTTTTTCTTATATGATTTTTCCGGCATAAATGATCAAAACTCCTTACGAATGATTACTTTTTTGTTGCACCCATTATATATAATTGCCTTTAAAGATGGTATAAGAGTATCTGATTCTGTATTAAGATTGTATAAAGATGTGTTTCCGCCATATTCAGCCTGAATTCGGTTGCCGTAGCAAAAAAATAAGCCATTCAGTCAGAAACATATCCAACCAAATGGCTTTTATTCTTATCTTCTATCCAATATTTTATCAAATCGTCTGAAGAAAGTTGAAGTTGTAATGATTGCTGCCAGTATATCACTGATTGGTTCAGCCAGAAAAACGGCAAATACCTTATTCTGAATGAAAAGCGGCAGAATAAAGATCAGCGGAATCAACAGGATCAGTTTTCTTAAGCATGCAAGCAGCAGACTGACTTTCGCCTGTCCCAGTGCCATAAAGCTCTGCTGACAGGAAACCTGAAATCCCAGTGAAAAAATACCAGCCATATAGATTCTCAGTGCCCATGCGGTATACGTGATCAGATCCGTATCATTAGAGAAAATACCTGCAAAGAGCCTGGGAAACAGAAGCATGATCAGCCAGAAGCAGCCGGTAAAAACCGTGCAGACTGTAAACTGCGTAAAAAATGCTTTTTTAACACGCTCTTTATTGCCGGCACCGAAATTATAACTCATGATCGGCTGTCCGCCCTGGCATATTCCCTGCAGCGGTAAGGTTGCAAGCTGGCTGACACTTGTGATAATAGTCATGGCTCCAACCGCAAGATCTCCGCCATATCTTGAAAGGCTGGAGGTGAAACTGATGGACAGAATACTTTCTGTGGACAACATGACAAAAGTGGATATTCCAAGCCCCAGGCATGGTAAAATAATATTTTTTTGTAATTTGAAATTCTCTTTCCTGAGATGGAGAATGGTCTTTTTTCCTGACAGGAAACGAAGAATCCAGATGGCACCAACAGCCTGACTCAAAACAGTAGCAATTGCAGCACCGCTTACGCCCAGGTCAAATACAAAAATAAAAACAGGATCCAGAATAATGTTGATCATCGCACCGATCACAGTGGTCATCATACTGATCTTTGCAAATCCCTGTGTGGTGATAAAGGGATTCATTCCCATTACGATCAGGACAAAAATACTTCCCAGTATATAAATTCTTGCGTATGACACTCCATAAGGAAGGGTCTTATCACTGGCACCAAACATTGTCAAAAGCTGTGGAGCGAAAACGAAAAAAATCACCGTAAGGGCCACAGCCATAAGAATAAGAAGCGAGAAACAGTTTCCAAGAATCTTTTCCGCTGTCGCATTATCCTTTTTTCCCATGGAAATTGCAGCTCTGGGAGCACCTCCTGAACCTGCGAGCATGGCAAAGGCATTAATCAGCATAAGAATTGGCGTAAATAACCCCACACCGGTTAATGCTGCCGCGCCAACACCGGGAATGTGTCCAATATAAATACGGTCTACAATGTTGTACAAAAGATTAATGATCTGTGCCACAACAGCAGGAATTGCAAGCTGCGCCAAAAGACGTGGGATTTTTTCCGTTTCCATTGCCTGTGTATTAGATTTACTACTCATATCTGTTTTCTCCTGACAAATTTTTTGACATAAACCAATAAAATATAAACGAATTATGTCTTCTGATTTTAACTCATATATTTGTCAATATCAAGCTTCTTTTCTGATTTTGCAACGATCAAGGATGCAGCTGTTGCTCATTGCACGCATCCTTCCTCCACTGATCAACAGCCTGTTTACAGCTTATGTTTTCTCCTCCAGATACAATCCTTAAGTACATTTACAAGCCTTGCCGGTTCAAGGGGTTTGGTAAGATGCTCATCCATGCCAGATATCCGGCTGTTTATAATGTCTTCTGCAAATGCATTGGCACTCATGGCAATAACCGGTACGCGCTCTGCATCTGATCTTTTCATGGAACGAATTCTCCGGGCAGTATCCCAGCCGTTTAAGTTTGGCATCATGATATCCATTAAAATCACGTCATAATACCCTGGCTCGGACTTTTCAAATTTCCCAATTGCCTCCAGTCCGTCTTTGGCGCAATCCACAAGAAGCCCGTTATCTTCCAGGATAAAGCTGGCGATTTCCCTGTTCAGCTCATTATCATCAACTACTAATGCCCGGAGACCTTCAAGGGAAATCGTATTCTGGTCCTTTACAAAATCTTCCAGTTTCCGGGCTTTTTCTGCTTCTCCGATTTTGAACGGAATTGTCATGATCACAGTTGTGCCGGTTCCCTCTTTACTTTCGATCCGGATCGTGCCGCCCATTCTGTCTGCCAGCTTCTTTGCAATGGGAAGTCCCAGTCCGGTGCCTTCATATTTCGACCGGCTGGTTTCCTTCTCCTGGGCAAAAAGGTCAAACGCATGTGCCACAAACTCCTGGCTCATACCAGGACCATTATCTGCACAGCCAAATTCATACACTACCCGCTTTTCATCTGCAAACTTCTCTTTACACCATACATGGATTCTTCCGCCTGGTTCTGTAAATTTCACCGCATTATCAGAAATCGCATTCAGAAGCCGTTCCAAATAAACAGAATTTCCGGTTAATAATATATGACTTAGCTCTGATTTTTCCCAATCCACAATGCATTCTATATTTTTCTCAGCTGCCTGAAGCTGCTTTTCTGTGTTGATCCTGCTCAGGATTTCTGTCAGATCAAAAGTAAGCTCCTGATCAACAATATCTCCCGACTCCAGTTTATTCATATCCAGTATATCGTTTACAAGGGAAACCAGATATCTGGAGGAATCCATAATCTTATCCCTGCATTTTTGTTGTATTTCAGGGTCATTGGGATAACGGTTTGCCAGTTCAACCATGCCTATGATCCCATTCATAGGAGTTCGGATATCATGGCTCATATTAGACAGAAACCTGGTTTTAACCGCCGCATCCTTCTTTGCTTCTGCAACCTGGTATATAAGAGTCTGCTCCCTTCTCTTCGCATCACTGATACTTCGAATCGCACAAAGAACATGGGTCAGGCGGCCAGTCTCATCCCTTTTCTTCTCAATAAAGCGCAGACTATGCCAGCTTCCATCCTTCATCCGGTATTCCATAACGACGGATTCTTCGTCTTTCATTCGTTCCGGCAGTGTAGAGATATCTGTAAATTTTTCAAAAGCATCCTGATACTCTTCTGCCACCAGTCCACGGCAAACTCTTTTGTTGTTTTCAGACAGAGTACCTGAATGAATATATTTCAGATGCTCCACATCCCTGTTGGAAATTTCCTCAAAATAATCCGCCTGGATATCAATTCTGGAAATATATTGGTACGTTCTGGCAATGGAGGAAATGATCTCATTTCCTAATCTGGCCTCATTCAATGCTTTTTGCAGTTTCTCCTGGATTTCCTTTTCTTTGTAAAGGATACTGTCTATATTGCGATATCCAAGAAAAGCATCAAAGGTCTCATCATCTGTCTTTCCCTTCACTACATAGGCTTCATAATAGCTATCTTTCCCTTCCTTTGAAACACTGTGGTAATGGTAAGTAAGCTTCTCTTCATGTAAAAGCCTTCTTTTCATATTTGCGCAGAGATGCCAGTCTATAAACTCTTCTTTCTCTTCATCTAGAATAAAATTGTCTGCATATCTTCTCGTATATTCATCAAAAATTTCAGCCGGATGGGGATCTGTCTCCGCCAGCTTCCTGGCATTGGTATTCTCATCCAGCCTCAGTATCTCATATTTACCGGAATTAAGATCTATCCGGTATAAAGATACATACTCTGGCAATAATCTGCTTAAGACATATTTTTCTTTCACAGGATAATCATTTACCTCCTGCCTCGGATCGTCTGTCTTTGTTTTTTCTCGTGAAAGCATAATACCGTTTTAATTTTATCCTTTCTTTTGCTGTTAGAGCGTGTTTGAAAAAGGCTTTCTGCAAGATGTGCTTCACAATTTGTGGGAGATTTCGCCCGGATGAGGGCGCCGTAGCGGGCTACGGCAACTGAATTCGGGCGAAATATACCGCAAAGTGGGGCGTGCAGATTGCGGGAATGATTTTTCAAACACGCTCTAGCATTTGTTTTTGCATGCCAGGCACAAACCACCACGGACGTTTCTGGTGGAGCCGCATAACTTACAAACCTCTGTTATTTCTGGTTTCCAACTGCTGTCCAGCCTCTTCAGGCCTCCGCTGACCTGATCCAACGCTTCATCATCCAGCTCAACAGCTGCCTGACTCATAGGCTTCATGCTCTCTTTTTTGTCATTCACTTCTTTCATAATAGTTTCCTCCTGTATATGATTTTAATATGATTTCACTTTTTACTATAGTAATTATACAAGTTTTTACTTGTGTCTTCAACTGTTTTTTGGCATTTTAGCCAAAACGTTACTGGTCACTCCGTGACTAGTACATCGAAAATTAAGTATCTGCTATATTGACGCAGGATGATTTCGTGCCGCAATTCTCGGGTTTTCTGTGAACCTTGTTCACAAAAAACGCCTCGCGGAAATAATATCTCTGTTTATTCACGCCTGCTTCGTCTGTACTCCATAGCCGTCATACCGCAAGATTTCCGAAAACTCTGCGCCAGATAGCTCTGGGAAGAAAAGCCTGCAAGATGGGCAATGTCAGAAATATCGTGATCTGTATTTTCCAGAAGATTTTTGCAAACCTCAATCCTGCGCCGGTTCAGATAATTAATGGGAGAAATCCCATAATATCGGGTAAACTCGTGGCTTAGATAATACTTATTCAGATGACTTAATGAAGCCAGCTGATCCAGATTGATATCCTCCCAATAGTTGGAATCCAGATAGCGCTTGATCTGTGCACACTCTTTACTTGGATGAAAAGAAGGCACCAGCTGGAAGCCGGAATCTGTAATCCTGCGAAGCTGGGTAATAAGAATGGAAAGCGTGTGTCTGCAAATCTCTTCATAACCCTCTTTTTTTTCATCTAATTCCTGAAAAAGGGAGTGGAAATAAAACAAAAGATCTGTATTAATCTTCCGGCAGTTGAAAATCTGGAATTCCTTCTGATCCCGGAAAGAAAAACTGATTCCATCCACTCCTACAGTATAATAAGAAAGGGGCGCAGCGCTCTGAGAAGTTTCCGTGTGCAGGATATGTGGATTGATAATGACCAAATCGTCCCTGGCAATGGAAAAGCGCTGATTTTCTATAAGAAATTCGCCGCTTCCTCTGGAAACATAAAAAAGCTCCGTAAAAGCATGGGTATGAGAAATGCTTGGCCAGTCCTCTTCGTATCTGGAGGATGAGGCATTCACCAGAACTGCTTCTGTAGAAAGTGGATTATCATTGGAAAAAGAAAAGGAACGTGTACTCATAGATTCTCCTTATGTATCATAAACTATAGTTTGTTGTCCGCGCTGTCAGCTCCCGATCTTTCGAATACAGTGTTTTCAAACAACAAGGAATAAACACTCGCACACTTAGAGTACCATGAAACGGAAAATACAGCAAGATTTCTAAAAACCATAGCAACAACTCTGTTGAAAAACAGCTGTCAAAAACGTATTCTTATATTACAGAAAAAACAACTATCAAACAATATTAACAACCTTTGTAAATAAAAAAGAGAAAAGCGAGGTCGCAAAATGGAACAGAGAAAAGGCAGAGTTACCATTCCTACCAACCTGGATGTGGTAAAGGAAACACTGGATATTATGAATGAGTGGGGCGCAGATGCCATCCGTGACTGTGATGGAACCGAATTCCCACAGGAGCTGAAGGACACCGGTGCGAAAATCTACGCTACCTACTACACCACCCGAAAGGACAATGCCTGGGCAAAGGCTAATCCGGATGAGATCCAGCAAATGTACATTATGAGTTCTTTCCACACCGCAACATCAGACAAACTGGAGATCCACCTTATGGACCACCTGTACCCGGATATGCTGAAGGTGAACACACGCGATGATATCACAAAGTGGTGGGAAGTGATCGACCGTACCACAGGAGAAGTGGTTCCGGCAAGTCAGTGGCATTATGAAGAAGCGAGCGGAAATGTGGTAATTACACCTGTAAAACCGTTCCATGAGTATACCGTCAGCTTCCTGGCTTATATTATGTGGGATCCGGTACATATGTACAATGCAGTGGTAAACGACTGGAAAGATGTAGAGCCGCAGATCACCTTTGATGTGCGCCAGCCAAAAACAAGAGCTCATTCCCTGGAGCGCCTCCGCAGATTCCTTGATACCCACCAGTATGTGGATGTGGTACGCTTCACCACCTTTTTCCATCAGTTCACCCTGATCTTTGATGAGCTGGCAAGGGAGAAATATGTGGACTGGTTCGGTTATTCCGCATCTGTCAGTCCATATGTGCTGGAGCAGTTCGAAAAAGAGGTCGGCTATCCATTCCGCCCGGAATACATTATCGACCAGGGCTACATGAACAATACCTACCGCATTCCATCCAAGGAATTCAAGGACTTCCAGGCATTCCAGCGCCGCGAGGTCGCGAAGCTTGCAAAGGAAATGGTAGACATTGTCCATGAATATGGCAAAGAAGCCATGATGTTCATGGGTGACCACTGGATCGGCATGGAGCCATTTATGGATGAGTTTGCTTCCATCGGTCTTGATGCTGTGGTTGGAAGTGTAGGAAATGGTACAACCCTGCGTCTGTTCAGCGATATTAAAAATGTAAAATACACGGAAGGACGATTTCTTCCATACTTTTTCCCGGACACCTTCCACGAAGGTGGAGACCCGGTGAAAGAGGCGAAGGTAAACTGGGTAACTGCAAGGCGTGCCATTCTCAGAAGCCCCATCCAGAGAATTGGTTATGGCGGATATCTGAAGCTGGCTCTTCAGTTCCCGGATTTTGTCCAGTACATTAAAGAGGTCTGCCAGGAATTCCGCACCCTTTATGATAATATCCAGGGTGTGACTCCATACTGCGTGAAACGTGTTGCTGTGTTAAACTGCTGGGGCCGCATGCGCTCCTGGGGTAATCATATGGTACATCACGCAATTTATTACAAACAGAATTACTCTTACTTTGGCATTATTGAGGCATTAAGCGGTGCACCCTTTGATGTATCCTTTATCAGTTTTGATGATATTCTGGCAGATAAGGATCTGCTGAAAAAATTTGATGTTGTGATCAATGTAGGGGATTCGGATACTGCACAAAGCGGCGGCGAGTACTGGGTAAATGAGACCATTATTACTGCTGTAAAGGAGTTCGTTTACAATGGCGGTGGTTTCATCGGAGTTGGCGAGCCTGCAGCCCATCAGTGGCAGGGAAAATTCTTCCAGCTGGATGATGTACTGGGTGTGGAAGAAGAAAGAGGCTTCAATTTAAATACCGATAAATACAACTGGGAGGAACACAGAGACCACTTTATTCTGGCTGACGCAGAAGGTGATGTGGACTTCGGCGAGGGCAAAAAGAATATTTTTGCACTTCCGGAAACCCAGATTCTGATCCAGAATGACCATGAGGTTCAGATGGCAGTAAAAACCTTTGGAAAAGGCCGCGGTGTTTACATCAGCGGACTTCCATACAGCTTCAGAAACAGCCGTGTACTCTACCGTGCGGTTCTCTGGTCTGCATCTGCAGAGAACGAACTGAACCGATGGTATTCCACCAATTATAATGTAGAGGTCCACGCTTATGTAAAGAATGGCAAGTACTGTGTCGTAAACAATACTTACGAACCACAGGATACAGTCGTCTATAAAGGAGATGGCAGCAGCTTCCCGCTTCATATGGATGCAAACGAAATTAAATGGTACCAGATTTAATAGTCATAGGTTTATTATAATTAAACCACATCCTATTTCAATAATTCTGTCACGAAGTGTTGGAAAATGGCACGAATGGTATTATAATAAACCTATCACAAAACAAAGGAAACCATTATGAGAATTGCAATTGTTGATGACATTAAAGAAGAGCGTGACAAACTCGCAGACGTACTGACGAAACAGCTTTCCAGACGTGGGATTCACGTAAATTTATTTGAATTTGAAAATGGAGAAGATTTTCTTATTGCGGCAAAGGAACGTCCTTTCACCGTCGTTTTTCTGGACATCTACATGAGTGGTGCAAATGGGATCGAGACTGCCAGAGAGCTTCGGATATTTGACTCAGATGCACTTTTAATTTTTACTACCACTTCTACGGATCATGCTCTGGATGGGTTCAAGGTCCGTGCCATGCACTACCTTGTGAAGCCATATCCCGAAAATGAGATTTCAGACCTGATCGATGAGGTTCTTTCCCGGATCCCGGATTCCGGAAAATACATAGATATAAAAGTAAATGGAAGCAATGTACAGGTTCCGTTTCGACATATTATATACGCAGAACATTTTTCCCATATGATCCATATTCACACTACCGGCGGCAAAGAGCTGATCACCCGCCAGTCCTTCGAAGCCTTTACTGCATCCCTGAAAATGGATTCAAGATTTTATCTTTGCAGCAGAGGCGTTGTAATCAATCTGGAGCATGCTGTTGATTTTGATGGAGCCCTGTTTATCCTGGACGATGAAACCCGGATTTCCGTCAGCCGGAAGCTGGTTAAAAATGCAAGACAGACTTTTATGGATTTTCTGTTTCAAAGGGGACATTGAATATGAATACTATATTAAGACCTGTTCTGGAGCTTACGGTAATGATTTCTGGTCTGTTCCTTGCCTATCTGCCGGTACAGACATATCTGAAACAACCGCCCGGCAGACTGGCTGCATGGCTTGCACCTCTTCTGGCAGGAATCTGTCTCCTGGAAGGAGGATTTTGTTACTTTCTTAACATCCCTACCAGCTCAGTGCTTTTTCCCACTCTGCTGGTACTGATGCTGATCTATCACAAAAGCCTGACTATCTCTATCTGGAAATCCGGCAGCATTTTTCTGGCAGTATGTGCGGTCTTTGCCTGTGTAAACAGCCTTTCCAGAGCAGTAAATGCCATTGTGGCAGAAAGACTTGGACTTCCAGAAACAGAAATCTGGTTTCACACCAGTGCCGGTATTTTTTACAATGTAATATGTCTTCTGTTCGTTGCTGCCGCCTGGTACCCGGCCTCCCATGCAGCCCGCACTATGATCGATGACGAAAATTTAGCCCAGACCTGGTATGTTTTCTGGATACTGCCACTGATTTTTATAGGTCTGAATCTCTTTATGATTCCCAAATATGAGGGAACTCTGTATACTGGACGTATTTTGCAGGGCTACATTGTGATCAGCCTGATGCTTCTTGTAATTCTCATGCTGTTTTACACAATGTTTCTTATGATGGCCAACAGCCTGAATAAAAATGTAAGGCTTCAGCAGGAAAATCATTTTCTCTCCCTTCAGCAGGCACGATATGAGAACCTTTGCTCTGCCATAGAGGAGGCAAGGCAGGCACGACATGATATCCGCCATCACTTTTTGCAGCTTTCTTCCCTGGCTGAAAAGGGAGATCTGGAAAAAATAAAAGAATATCTTTCCAATGCAAACAGTAAAATCCCAGACTACAACCTGCATTTTTGTGAAAACCAGGCGGCTGACAGCGTGATCAGCCATTATGCCGCTCTGGCAAAACGGGAGAACATTCCTTTCCAGGCAAATGCAGCTCTGCCAGCCCACATTTCCATAGACCAGATCGATATGTGCCTGGTTCTCTCCAACCTTCTGGAAAATGCTCTGGAAGCCAGCCTGAAAGCAAAGCCTTTCAACAGGAGAATCCATGCAGAGGTTTACCTTCATCATAAGCACCTTCTCCTGATCCAGGTGGAAAATACCTTTGAAGGGAAAATACAGGAGAAAAATCATATTTTCCAGTCGTCCAAGCGTCCCGGAAACGGAGTGGGAATCCAGTCTGTCCGCCACATTGCAGAAAAAAACGGAGGAGACAGCAGCTTCACTTATGAAAATGGTGTTTTTACTGCAAAAATTATGCTGCGCATACAGAAAACAGCCGTTTCTCATCCATAAGCAAAGCAGAGAGGTTTCATGCAGACACACTCTGGAGCGTATTTGAAAAATCATTCCCGCAATCTGCACGCCCCACTTTGCAGTATATTTTCCCTGAATCCAACAAAAAAAGAAAGCTGCAGAACAATATCAAAAATGATACTGTCTGAAGCTTTCTTTTTCTGCATCAATAAACTACAAATGCCATGACCACATACACCAGTATGGATACCAGGCAATACAGAGAATTGGTGGTGGAAACATAAGCGCTTCCATCCTCACTCTTCAGGAAGGTCTGCATACTGAATGTGGCTGGAGCGGACATGTAGCTGATCACTGCAAGGTTCAAAAGCAGATGATCTCCCACTATGTAATGTATTGCCAGCAGCACTCCCCCGATCATGACTGCCTGAAGAAGAATACGAAGTACAATGGTCCTGATACATGGGGAAAAAAGTTTCTTATCAAATTCAATGCTGAATCCTACCACCAGCAGAATAACTGAGGTTATGGAAGTGGTGAGAATGCTCTCCACACTTGTATAGGTACCTGCAAACGGTCCGGCAAGAAGCTTCTGCACCACACCGGTAAGTCCGGCAATGATTCCCAACACACTTGCAATAAACGCCGGTGTACGTATTGCACTGGAAAACAGTTTTCCCGGATCGATCTTTTCCCCGTTTTCCACCTGTCCGAGCATTCCCATATAGACGCTGAAGCCAAACAGAAGACCTGCAATATCCAGCACAGCGATCTGGGAAAGGTTCTCCGCTCCGCAAAGGCTGGTATATAAAGGATAGGCCATGGAACCGCCTTCGTATACACTGACCATAAAGGGCAGATATTTCCGGTAACGCTCTGCCGGCATAAGCGGGCGGAGTAAAAAACCGATGCTAAAGGAAACAACCAGCATTACAAACATGATTCCAACCAGAATTCCGGTTTCTTTATTATAATCTGCCGTAGCAAGGGCATGGAAAATTGCTACAGGAAGCATGATCTGGGTCACCAGAAGCTTCATATTGTTAATTCCATTCTGATCCAGCAGTTTCAGCCGCTTGCAGGCCATACCCAGAAGGATCATTACCAGTACGGGCAAAATAATTTCCAATACTTTCATTTTATGCACGCTTTCTATGTTTGTTTATAGTTCTTTTATTCATCAAAATCGGTCTCAAATACTCCCTCAGGCGTACGCATGGTAAGAACCCCGAGATTAAAATCATCATCCATTACCGTGATATGATACTCAAAGATTACATCATCCTCAAACTTGGACAGCAGAATATAGCTTCCGTTCTCTTTTCCCTCGATCTGGTCGCAGATATCATCATACACATCTGCACCGGAAATCTCACGCGGATAACCGGAAGCTTTGATTTTTTTCTCAATTGCAGCGTATAATTCTTCCATTTTATGTTCTGCAGCAGTGCATGCCCTCAGGGCTTACCCTCTCAGTTCTTTTTGACTGCCGCATACTCCTTTCCTGAATTTTTTTCGATTAAATATGATTGTATAATATCCGCCCCTGAAATGTCAAACCACATTTTAACCAAATCCTGGTTATCGTAATTTCTTCGTGAGCAAAGAAATCCTGATTTGTATGATTTCGTACTATACTTCTCGTTTTTTGTATAATTTTTTATAAATTATCTGTTATTTTATTCTACTCTCTACATTTTTTCCATGGCTTTTGTGGTTTTTTGTTTTTTCTTTTGTGTATTTCGTTGTGTTTTTCTTTGTTTTTGATATTTTTCATTGTTTTTTTCACCAATTTCTGTTGACATCTGACTGTTTTTGTTGTATGCTATTTTCTACAGAGAGGCACTCCATTTGGTACAAGGATGTATCTATGGAATGCCTCAACTCGTATCTAAAGGGAGGTAATACTTATGAAAATGAAACAGGTTTTAGCAACAGGCGCAGCTTTATCAATGGCTCTCTCCATGGCTCCGGTCACCGCATCCGCCGCAGACAAAGTAGACATAAACGTCATTGCTGCACAGTATGGCCAGCAGACAGCTGACTGGTGGGCGAACTTCGTGACAGAATTTAATGAAGCAAACCCGGACATTAACCTGAACGTAGAGGTTGTTTCCTGGAACGATATCTACACCGTAGTAAATACCCGTATCGCCAATGGCGAAGCTCCTGATGTCCTGAATATCGACGTATTCGCAGATTATCAGGCAGATGATCTCCTTCTTCCGATCCAGGACGTTGTTTCTGAAGAGACCTACAGCAAGATGTACGATGCATTCCTTGCACAGTCTGAAGTAGACGGAACTGTATGGGCTATCCCGGATCTTGCATCTGCACGTGCTATGTACTATAACAAAGACATCCTTGATGCAGCAGGCGTAGAAGTTCCTACTACATGGGATGAGCTGAAAGCTGCTTGTGAAGCCCTTAAAGCTTATGATGACAGCATTTATCCATGGGGTATCGATATGACTACTGACGAAGGTCAGGCAGCATTCGCATACTACACCTGGAACAACGGCGGCGGATTTGTTGACGATGAAGGTAACTGGACACTGAACAGTGAGCAGAACGTTGAAGCAATCCAGTACGCAATCGATCTTGTAAATTCCGGTTACACAAACACCGATCCTGCTAACGATACCCGTTACGATCTGCAGGATATGTTCGGCGCAGGTAAGGTTGCTATGCTCATCGCACCGAACAGCTTACCTACCTACATTGCTACAGGCGGAAATGAAGTAAACTACGGCGTTGCTTCCATTCCTTCCAATACAGGCGAGTCTGTATCTGCAGGTGTTATGGACC
Organism: Ruminococcus sp. RTP21484sp1_RTP21277st1_D2_RTP21277_210401; assembly: GCF_040924225.1. Lineage (NCBI taxonomy): Bacteria > Bacillati > Bacillota > Clostridia > Eubacteriales > Oscillospiraceae > Ruminococcus > Ruminococcus sp. RTP21484sp1_RTP21277st1_D2_RTP21277_210401. The sequence continues at coordinate 123,687 of NZ_JBCOMJ010000004.1, forward strand.
GCTTCATGTGCTTCGATAACGACTACTCAGATGATGAGAAAGCTGCTATCTCCACATTCTTTGATTATTTCTATGATGATGCCCGTTATACAGAGTGGGTTGACATGGAGGGATTCCTTCCGGCAACCAAGTCCGGCGGCGAGGCTCTCGCAGCAGCTAACGAAGATATGGCAAGCTGGATTGATATCTTAGACAGCTGTAAATTCTATCCAACAGCGAAAGCAGAATGGGCAGATGTAAAACAGGGCGTTATCAACGTAGAGCAGAATGCTCTTCTTGGCGGCGACGTTCAGGAATTACTGGATGACCTTCAGGCAGAAATCGCTGGCTGATCTTAATCCACTGTTTTTCCCATTACGAGGAAGATAATGGGCCGGACTTACGGGTCCGGTCCATTTTTAAGTTTGCGAAGCAAACGCTACTTCTTGTGCCAGGCACAAGAAGGTTCCACCTTTTTGCGAAGCAAACGCTGCTTCTTGTATTTGTCACAAGAAGGTTCTGTTTTTCTGCGTAACAAACGCCGTTTTCTGTGCTTGTCTGCGCAGCGTCAACGCTATTTTTATAAAAAGAGAGGTATCCCTGTGAAGAAAAAATTCAAAAAAGTGGAACCATATATATGGATCCTGCCAAGTGTCCTTCTCATGGCAATTTTCATCCTGGTTCCTATTATCTTTGTATTCCGTATGGCCTTAAGCGACGTCAGCAAAGCTGGTCTGATCAAAGGCTTCGCCGGATTGGAAAATTTCCGCAAGGTAACAAGCAGCCCTGTTTTTGCCATGGTGCTGAAAAACACCCTTGTGTGGACCGTTGCCGTAGTCGGCATCTCCACACTCCTTGGATTTATCCTTGCGATCCTCCTCAACAATGAATTTAAAGGCCGTAAGCTTGCACGTGCCGTTGTTGTTTTCCCATGGGCCACAACCCTGATCGTTCAGGCAAGTATCTGGAAATTCATCATCGACACAGATTACGGTACCTTAAATACACTGTTGATGAAGCTTGGCATTATTGACCACGCTGTGAACTGGACTCCTACTGCCGGTGCTTATTTCGCCTGGGAAATTGCCTGCGGTATTTTTGTTACCATTCCATTTGTAACCTTTACCGTACTTTCCGGTCTGCAGAGTATTGATGCCAGCTACTATGAGGCAGCAGCCGTAGACGGAGCCAGCTACTGGCAGAAAATGTTCCAGATCACCATCCCGCTGGTACGTCCGAATCTTACCATCAGTACCATCCTGAACATTATCTACGTATTTAACTCTTTTCCGATCATATGGACCATCACCAAGGGTGACCCTGCCAACCGTACCGACACCCTGGTTACCTATCTGTACAAACTGGCCTTCTACAATGGCAAACAGGGACAGGCAGCAGCCGTATCTGTTATCGGCTTCCTGATTCTTCTTTTCTGCGCCAGCCTGTACATGGTTTCCGTACTGAAGAAAGGAGACGAATAATATGGCAAACACCAATGCTTCAGTTAAGAAAAAAAATACCAGAAACACAGTTTTGCGTGTATTGCTCTATGTAGTGATCATCGCCATCTGTCTGATAACTTTATACCCATATTTTGTAACTGTATGTACTGCTCTTAAAAGCCGCGCGGAAATCTTTTCCATGAATGGAACTATTTTCCCTGTTGAGGCCATCTGGTCCAACTTCACAGACGTATGGAAGCTGGCTCCCATGAGCAATTACATGATGAACTCCATTGTGATCGCAGGAGGCTCCACTCTTCTGGCTATGGTCTGCGGTATCCCAGCTGCTTATGCCCTGTCCAGAATGAAATTCAAAGGCCAGACTGCTTTTCTGGGATTTGTTATTGTCTCCCAGATGTTCGCACCGGTTGTACTTCTCATCGGTATCTACAAGGTTATGATGGCGTTCCATCTTACCAACAGCATTATCGGCCTGATCTTTATCAACGCAGCATTTAACCAGGCATTTGCTATCTGGCTGCTCCGCGGTACTTTCCTGAGCATCTCCCCTGAGATGGAGCAGGCTGCCACTATTGACGGCTGTAACCGCGTACATGCCCTTTTAAGGATCCTTCTGCCTGTTGCTGCACCTGGTATCGTTACAGCGCTTATTTTCGTATTTATCAACGCCTGGAACGAATATACAGTGGCACTGACACTGATCTCCACTGATACCTTCAAGCCTCTCACCGTTGGTATCAATATTTTCAACGGTTACAATATGATCGAGTGGCAGTATCTGTTTGCTGCTTCCCTCTATGCAATTGTTCCAGTTGTAATTCTGTTCGTCGGAATTGAAAAAAATCTGGTTGGAGGACTCACTTCTGGTGGTGTCAAGGGTTGATTTTTATTTTTTTCCAAGTATAATAGAGGAAGATGCGGACGCGAGAAAGGGTTGCCCAGGGCAGCCCTTTGTTCATGCCCCGTAACTATTCAGAAGGCAGTATTCCGCCAGGTGTTTTTGTGAACATTGTTCACAGCTGCGGCGCGAAATCATACAAAACATGTTACTGGTCATCCAGTAACTGTTTTATTGTGTACGGTAAAATTTCACATACGGAATAACCCCGATGATTCCGCACATTTCAGGAACTCTATACCGGAGATCACCGAATGATTCTTCTGTCCTGCTGACGAAAATTCAGCACATTTCACAGATTTTTAAAATCAATGGTTTTGACCTTGACTTTTCTGTAGAATACTGTAATATTGATAGTGCACAACATCTAGTATGTAATTAAAGATTTAAACACAATATATGGAGGGATTTGAAAGAATGAGTACTGAGGTCAATGCAAACGTCATTAAACGAAATGGCGTGGAAGTTATTTTTGATAAGGCGAAGATCATCAACGCCGTTGAAAAAGCGAATGAGGAGGTTCCCAAGCTTCACAGGCTGAGTCATTACCAGATCACTGCGCTTGCTGATATGATTGCCACCCGTGCCCTTGAATCCTCCCACGCTGTCAATGTGGAAGATATTCAGGATATGGTAGAGACCGGCATTATGGAGATGCGCGGTTATGAGGTTGCACAGAAGTATGTGCGCTATCGCTACAAGAGAGAGCTTACCCGCAAGTCCAATACCACAGACGACAGCATCCTTGCTCTTCTTGACCAGATTAATGAGAATGCCAAGCAGGAGAACTCCAATAAGAACCCTACTATTAACTCTACCCAGCGTGATTACATGGCAGGCGAGGTCAGCAAGGACCTGACCATGCGTGTTCTTCTTCCTGAGGAGATCGTAAAGGCTCACGACGAGGGAATCATTCATTTCCATGATTCCGATTACTACGCACAGCGTGAGCATAACTGTGACCTGATCAATCTGCAGGATATGCTCCAGAACGGCACGGTTATCAGCCAGACACTGATTGAGAAGCCTCACAGCTTCTTTACCGCATGTAACGTTACCACACAGATCGTCGCACAGGTAGCCAGCAATCAGTACGGCGGACAGTCCTTCTCTCTCGCCCATCTGGCTCCTTTTGTAGACATCAGCCGCCAGAAGATCCGTAACAAGGTAATCGAGGAACGTAAGGCTTGCGGTGAGCCTCTTGATGATGAGATCATCCAGAAGGTATCGGAACGCAGACTGAAGGATGAGATCCAGAGTGGTATCCAGACGATCCAGTACCAGCTGATCACTCTTATGACCTGTAACGGACAGGCACCATTTGTAACGATTTTCATGTATCTTGATGAAGTTCCGGAGGGACGCACCCGTGATGACCTTGCACTGATCATCGAGGAAGTTATGAAGCAGCGTATGCAGGGTGTTAAGAACGAGCGCGGTGCGTGGATCACACCTGCATTCCCGAAGCTGATCTATGTGCTGGATGAGGATAACATCCACGAGGATTCCAAATATTGGTACCTCACAGAGCTTGCAGCGAAATGTACTGCCAAGCGTATGGTTCCGGATTACATCTCAGCCAAGATCATGCGCCAGTTAAAAAACGGCAATGTTTACACCTGCATGGGATGCCGTTCCTTCCTTACCGTTGAGGAGAAACAGAAGAACCCGGACGGTTCCTACAAGTTCTACGGTCGTTTTAACCAGGGTGTTGTTACCATTAACCTTGTAGATGTAGCCTGCTCCTCAGACGGCGATTTTGATAAGTTCTGGGAGATTCTGGAGGAGCGCCTGGAGCTTTGCCACAGAGCACTCCGCTGCAGACATGAGCGTCTTCTTGGCACAGTTTCCGATGTTGCCCCGATCCTGTGGCAGTATGGTGCTCTTGCACGGCTTAAGAAGGGTGAGACCATTGACAAGCTTCTTTATGACGGCTATTCTACGATCTCACTTGGATATGCAGGTCTCCATGAGATGTGCATGAGAATGTACGGAAAGCCTCATACAGACCCTGAGGTTCGTCCGTTTGCGCTGAAGGTTATGCAGCGCCTCAATGACAAATGTGCCCAGTGGAAGGCAGCTGAGAACATCAGCTACTCTGTATATGGCACTCCGATGGAATCCACCACATACAAGTTTTCCAAATGTCTTCAGAAGCGTTTTGGCATCATTCCAGGAGTTACGGATAAGAATTATATTACAAACAGCTATCACGTTCACGTTACTGAGGAGATCGACGCATTCTCCAAGCTGAAATTCGAGTCTGAATTCCAGAAGCTTTCTCCAGGAGGAGCCATCAGCTACGTGGAAGTTCCGAATATGAAGCAGAATATTCCGGCAGTTCTCTCTGTTATGAAGTTTATCTATGATAACATCATGTATGCAGAGCTGAATACCAAGAGTGATTTCTGTGATGTCTGCGGATATGACGGAGAGATCCAGATCAAAGAAGACGAGAACGGCAAGCTGATCTGGGAATGCCCGAACTGCGGTAACCGCAATCAGGACAAGATGAGCGTTGCCAGAAGAACCTGCGGATACATCGGTACCCAGTTCTGGAACCAGGGACGTACCCAGGAGATCAAGGATCGTGTATTACATCTGTAATAAGTAATGGTTTCCGGGTTTTCTGCAAGATGTGTGTATTTGATTATCAGGCACAGGAGGAAAAGAGGAATCAGTTATGAACTACGGAAACATTAAATCCTACGACATAGCAGACGGCACAGGCGTGCGTGTAAGCCTGTTCGTATCTGGCTGCAGGCACCACTGTAAGGGCTGTTTTAACGCACCTACGTGGGATTTTAACTACGGTAAGCCATTTACCCGGGAGACTCAGGATAAGCTCCTGGAGCTGCTTGCTCCGTCTTATATAGAGGGCTTCTCCCTACTCGGCGGCGAGCCATTCGAGCCAGAGAATCAGCCTGTTCTGACAGAGCTTCTGGAAGAGATCAGGCGTACCTTTCCGGATAAATCCATCTGGTGTTACAGTGGATATCTTTTTGACAAAGATATGGTTCCCGGAGGTAAGATCTACACTCCTTTTACAGACCGGATGCTTTCCTGCATCGACGTTCTGGTAGACGGAGAGTTTATTCAGGAATTGAAAAACCTCTCCCTTCAGTTCAGAGGGAGCAGCAATCAGCGAATTCTGCATTTAAAAGATGGTAAGCTTATTAAAGAAGGCCTGTGATACGGGTCTTCTTTTCTTATATCTGCATTCAAATAGTTGCATAAGTTTTTACATCTGGGTAACCAAAAATCCCCCTCCTGTCTAACAGGAGGGGGATTTTATTACACTTTATTTATTTTGCTTTCGCATATTTTGGTGTGCTGTAAGAAGAATAGATTGGAACACCTGCTTCGTTGTTTCCAACGGCGCGTACTTTGTAATAATACTTGGTTCCAGCTTTCTTGGAGCTCTTGTCAACATATTTCACTTTGGAGCCTTTTGTAATAGTTCCTACCAGTTTGTATCCGGAACCTTTCTTAGTGGAACGGTATACCTGATATCCGGTAGCTCCTGTTACTTTCTTCCAGCTGACAGTAATCTTGCCCTTTGTTGCTTTCGCTTTTGGACTGGTTGGCTTCGCGATCTTTGCTGTGGAAACTATAGCACTTGCAGATTTGCTTGCACCACTTGTATATGTTTCATCAGCAGAATCTTTGTACTCATAGGACTTACCATTCTTGTAAGCAATTACATAATAGTAATATTTTACTCCTGCTTTCGGTCCTTTGTACTCTGTGCTTGTTGCACCATTATAGGTGTACTTGATCTCGCGATCTGTAATAGTCGTTTCCTTCAGTTCACTAACGAATTTGTATCCGCTGACTGTTGTGGAATCAGCAACATAATTCGGGACAGTTGCACTGGAACCGTAACTATAGCTGTAAGAATTGCTGTCTTTGTTATATCTGTTCCAGGAAGAGGTGGTTCTGTATACACGATAGTAATCAGCACCTGCTACCGGATTCCATGTTACAGTAATACTTCCATCTGCTTTGTTTGCAACAGCTTTTACATTGCCAGGAGTTGCTAAAACAGGATTAACTGTTGCTCTGATTTCATTGCTGTATTCCTGTCCTCTGTATGCACGTACACGATAGGTTGTTTCCGTATCTGCTGCCGGGAATGTAATGGAAGATGTGGAAGCTTTCAGTGTCTTATAGGTTTCCCATGCACCAGTCTCTTCATTTCTCTTCTCAACCAGATAACCCTTTCCTGCATATACCGGCTGCCAGCTTAACTTCATCTTACCGTTTGCATAAGAAATTCTGTTAACGGTAGTCATCTCGAAGCTAAGATTTGCATATACACCTTCATCAATGTAATACTTGCTGTTTCCTACAGTCTTGTATGCTCTTACAAGATAGTAATAATCCATACCGCTCTGAAGCTTCTTGTCTGTATAACTGGAAGCCTTTGCACTTGTAGTCTTGATCAGTTTATACTTAGCAAAATTGTTGGTCATGCCAGCTGCTACAGTATCTCCAATAGAAGATCCTTCACATCTGTAAATCTCATATCCCTTAGCACCTTTGATCTTGGTCCAGGACAGTTTTACAGAAGTTGTGCTCTTAGGTGTTGCTTTCAGCTTCAGCGCACCGCCCCAGGTAGTAACCTTATTATAAGCCCATGCTCCATAAGTGGTCTTGCCTGTTTCGGAATCATAATAATATGGTCTTACTCTGTAAGTATAGGTAGTATCTGCTTTCAGTTTGGTGTTCTTATAAACGCTGTCTGTAGTTTTGGCAATTGTTTTATATTTCTTGCCATTCTTTCTCTGGATCTGATAGCCGGTAAGCCAGCTTTCTGATCCGCTTTCAGCGCTCATCTTTAAGGTAACGGTCTTAGCTGTGATAACATTTGTTACAGATATATTCGGCATACCAGCGTTAAATGATGCTGTATTTGTGTATGCACTGTATTTCTGTGCAAGTGTAGCTGCCTTATCATTTTTTACACGGGCACGCACATAATAGGTCTTGCCTGGTGTAAGTGATTCAAAGTAAAGTGTTGCCTTATTATTCTCACCAGAAATACAATCTGTAACCTTGTAATCATTTACAAATTCAGGTGATTCGGAATACCAGAATTCTACATCTTCTTCTTTTCTTACAGTTCCGTCATAGGAGAATACATAACCATCCGGTGTTTTCTCAACCAGCTTCAGGTTGCTGATCGCTGAAGTGGCTTTGGATACATTGACAGCTACTACATTGGAAGGAGTACCGTATTTCTTGTTTCCGCTCTTGTCTTTTACATAAGCGACAACTCTTACATAGGTTGCTCCTTCTTTTAATAAGGATTTACTCAATGTAAGTGCATCATCATCCTCGTAGTACTCATCTTCATCTTCATCATAGTAACCACTGGAAGAAGCGGTTACCCAGTCCTCTTCGGAAGGCTGTGCCTTATCTGTGTACTGGAGCTCATAAGAGTCGCCATCTTCCAGAACAGCGTCAAAACGGAATTTGAAGCTGTTTGCAGATTCTTTATACATTTCTAAGCCAGTTACATTCTTAGGTGCCTTTTCTGCATCTGTAGTGAAGGAGACAGCTGCAGGTTTCAGTTTTGCAACCTCTTCCTCTTCCGGTCTGTCTGCACTGCTCACTGCACGAACATAATAGGTTTTTCCAGCTTCCAGATTACCGTTGTTTTTGCTGATCTTCAGTTTCGCAGAACCAGCTGAGCCATCATAATAGACGCGGCTCCAGTCACTTGCCATAGTTGCAGTAGTAAATTCTGTGCCTGTTGCAATCTGATACCATACGCTGTTTAAATCAACCTTTGCACTGTATGTGAAATAATAGTAATTGTCGTCAGCTTTCACATACTGAAGATCGGTGATCGGCTGAAGAGCATCTACAGTAAATGCTGCGGACGGTGCTGACCAGTCGCCTTCTACTGTCTTTGTGACTTTCTTTCCGTCTGTATCAACGGTATAAGTGCGTACTGCACGTACCTGGAAGGTATAGGATTCTCCAGGAGCCATTGCCTTGATCGGATCGCCGTTCTCATCTCTTACGCGATCAAATGAAACCTTAGGATCTGTTGTATATGTATACAGATATTCGTCTTTAAGCTCTGACAGGGAAACACTTGGGAAATTACTGTAACCGACTCTGTAATAGGTCTTATCAACAGTTCCGTCATCCTTCAGAGAAGCTGAGCTCACGTATTCACGTCCGGCAGAATCTTTTACAAGGATTTCATAGCTGTTTACATTGTCAAGTGCATTCCAGCGCAAGGTTGGCTCACTGTCCTCTGTGTTTACGGTTACACCGGAAACAGCTGCAGGCTTCTCACTGGTACCTGCATCTGAAGCGGTTACTTTGTATGCAAATGCATTGGACCAGTCTCCGTATACTTCCTTGCCATCATCTCCGATCTTAACGGCACGAACAGAAAGATTATAAGTCTTTCCATCTTCAAATGCATAAACAGGCTGACCGGTAGCCGGGTAAATAACAGGTTCCAGAACTCCGTCTACACTTGTATAAGTGTTATAATCAGAGCCATCAAATGAATATCTGGTGCCGCTTACTCTGGTATAACGGCCGCTCTTCCGATCGGATGCCAGCGACTCAAAGTACTCGCGTCCAGCTTCGTCTGTGACCTTAATCTCATAGCTGTCTGCATTCTTATCCGGATTCCAGCTGAGAACATAAGAAGAAGCTGTTACACCGGAGACTTTCTTCAGGCTTGTATCTACAGCTTTATAAGTTACTGTATAAGCGTCAGACCATTCACCTTCCTGCTTCTTGTTTGCACCATTCTCATATCTGTAATTAATTCCGCGGACACGGATGGTATAGGTTTTACCTCTTTCAAATTTGAACTCTCCGTAGGTTCTTCCTAAATAGAAGTTTGGATAGGAATAATTGGAATCTGTTGTAAAGGCAACTTTTCCATCTACTTCAACTTCGTACTGGGATACATATGTATTCTGGATACGGTTCCAGCTTACATATTCATATTCATCGTTGTATTTGAAATTACCGGTCTTCTCTGGTACAAGACTGCCGCTGTCGTCTGCTTCTACAACCAGCTCATTGGACCAGTCGCCTACCTTCTTCTCGTCGCCGGAGCCTGTATATGCACGGACTTTAACGGTATATTTCTTGCCTTTCTGGAAAGCACCGATATATTTTCCGTCTGCATCAGAAGCGACTTCATAAAGACCTGTGGTGTCGTTCTTTTTAAGCAGATAACCGTAATTCTCATAGAAATTGAGCCAGTTACCTGAAGCAGTTACATAGGAGGGTTCCTTTGCTCCATATGCATAAGAATAATATTCATTTCCAGCTTCATCCTTAATGGAAACCTCGAGGTTCTGGTTCTCGCCGGATACCTGAATCTGATTCTTTCTTTCAGCTGCATAAATTGTCACACTCTTCGGCTCAGCGACCTTCTTTGCGTAGGTATAATCTACAGCGTCAGACCATTCACCATATGCAACAGTTCCATCTGCGCTGTTACGGTTTACGGCGCGAACGGAAACCTTGTATGTCTTGCCATTCTCAAGACCTGCAATATATCCGTCTTTACCATCTGGTTTGTATACAAGGTTTCCTTCTGCGTCAACCTTGAACGGCTGCATGGTAAGATTTGTAAGACTATAGCTTAAGTTGACTGTGGACGGATAACCGGTCTCTGGCTCGCTTGCATTATAATAGTAGCGGTAAGTGTACTCTCCGTCTGTTACACGGATCTGGTATTCATCTGCCTTCTGGTCTGCATACCAGGTAAGAACATTCTTATCCTCCTCATCAAATGCAACATGTCCGATCTTGCCAGGTGCCTCTGCATCAAAAGCAGCAACCTCGTCGGTGCTTCCGCTCTCTTCTGCGTCTGCAACTGCCTCACTGTCACCGAAGCCCTCCTCGGTAACAGCTGCCACTGCGGCTTCATCTCCGAAGCCATCTGCCTCTACAGTAGCTTCCTCTGTGGTGTCCGCTTCCGCTGCCGGAGACTCAGATACGAAATCTCCTCCATCTGTAAAATCTGACGCCAGAAGTGGTGTCGGTGCGGAAGTTGCGGTCATTGCCGCTGCAATTGCAATGGCAACAGACTTATTGAGTGTTTTCAAATCTTTCTTCATACATTTCCCTCCATGAATTAAATTTATTGAAATTGATCAATAAGTAGTATGGGGAAATTATAGCGTATTACTCCGTTTTAGGCAAGTGTTTTGTGAATAATTTATGTATTTTGTGCAAATAAGCACACATTACCCACACCCATTTGTATTTTTCTGATATTTTCTCTTTTTTCTGACAATTAAGTGTTTTCTTTACATTTTGACTATTTTAGTGTTTTTTCATATTCCGTCAAAATACTGTTCATTTCGTAGCGCTTTAACTGTCTGATCAGTTCTTCTGCATTAATATGAAGCCGCATATCTTCCAGGCTTTCTTTTATCTCAATGTCATGTTTCATAGTTGCCAGCTGTTCGCTTAAGTATACCATCTCTTTATTTGTTTTCAGTGCTTTCAGAGGGCTTCTGCCTATTCCAAGGTTTTCTTTCCAGAAAGTATTCAGTTCCTTTTCTTTCTTTGCCACGTCTTCGCAGTCCTCAATTGCTTCATAGATCGCGTCCAGGGTTTTATATTCTGCTACAAGCGGCGCTGCTGCTGAGGAAACGCCCTTACAGCCTGGAATTCCATCGCCTGGATCTCCAGTGATCGCCAGAAGCACAGGAATCTGTTCCGGATATACCCCTTCCTCAGAACAGACAATTTCCGGTGTATATTCAAATACATTAGAAGGGAGTTCCTCGTAAGCCTCTTTTCCAAACAGGCCATATGCATCCTTTAAGTTCTCCAGCTTATCCTTCGTAACAACACGCCACATGCGGGTATATTCGCTTACCAGCTGAAAATAATCGTGATCCTTGGTAAGCACATAAGTCTGCAGATCCGGGCCCTGGAATTTCTCCACAAGAGATGCCGCATAATCGTCAGCCTCATAGTCCTGGCTCATAAATACCGGACAACCGATTGCTTTCAGAAGCTCTTCCATCTGAATAAACTGTTCTTTTAATGGCTGGGCAGTCTCCTTGCGATTGGCTTTGTAAAAATCGGCGCCAAGCTGGGTGCGGCGGAAAGTATCTCTTGTCATGTCAAAGGTAAATGCCACGTATTCCGGCTTTACCTTCTTATAGACAGCCAGAAGGGTGCGAAGCATGGTGAACATGGCATTTGTGTATTTTCCATCGGAGGTGTGCAGGATTTCCGGATAGTGTCTCTCTTTTTCCTCGTCTGTCTTTGCGAAAAGGATAGATTTGGGAAGATTTCCGTAATAGGATGTGGACAGCATGGAGGAGCCGTCGATGATCAGAAATTTTGGCATGATTGTTCTCCTTCTATGATTATTTGACCATTTCCTAACAAAGTGTTGATTTTTACACACTGTCAGGAAATGTCTTTCCAATATCTGATATGATATCAGACCTGTGATTTCTCTCAATTTCTCTGTAAGTATACCATAAATTTATCTTATCTGAAAAATTTCCAAAAATTTTTTCAGATTTCGTGTTATTTCTTTCTCTGGTTTTCGTATATATAGTGAAGGGAGCAGAAAACAAAATTATTTCTGAATTCCCGCTCTACGTAGAATGAGGAGGTACTCAATGAAAAAAATAATTTTAACCTTATCCGGCGTTCTCTTTGTGATCGTCACCGGATGCTCGCTGCTGATCTGCATGATGAACGGAATTCCGAATTTGGATCAGCCGGCTGCTGCCTTTTACCTGGCGAAAGCAATTCTGTTATCCTTTAGCCTTCCTCTGGTAACCTTAGGTCTCTTCGTACACTGTTTGCAGCTTAGACGAAAGCTTGATAAGAAGAACCTGTTGTTCCGGAATGCGATGAAGGAGCTGATAAAAAATCGCCAGACCAGCTGCAGGGATTCTGGAGATTCTGATTTCCAGAGCTTTAAAAATTCACTTACCTGTCTGTTCTGTGCCTTTGCCGAAGATTCCGATCTCAGCGAAGAAGATCAGAAGGACTTGCTGGATTTTATTGACAAATTTTAAGTGAGGGACTTGCATGCTTTTAATCTGTATGAGCATAGCAGGAACAGTGCCACTGATCATCTGTCTCCTGCTATTGCTTCTCCAAAGGAAAAAATTTTCATACCGGCTTGGCCGGAACCTGGTGTTTCTGAGTCTGGCGGGGTATTTGATACCGTTTCAGGTGGTTAAATATCTGATGCCAACAGATGTTTTGATAAGAACAGACGCTCTTGCAAACATCTCTTATTACATCAATTTTGACGACAAAGGAGCAATTTCTTATCACGGAATTTCATTATGGATGTCCGACTGGATTCTTATGATTGGATTATGCTGGCTATTTTTAATCTCAGGCTTCAGTGTTTACGAAATCATAAAGTATCACCGGCTCACGCGAAAGCTGAAAAAGATTACTGAGAAAAGAACTTGTTTCTTACCTGGAATCGGGGATGTAGAATACCGTATTTCTCCCCTTATTGGTTCTCCCTATACTATAGGTTTCCTGAAGCCTTTCATTGTCGCGCCGGAGAGCCTTGAGGATTCCAGATTGTCAGAAATGATTATGCGGCATGAATATTCACACCTGCGCCGTCATGACTCAGCTGTAAAGCTGCTCTGCCTGTTAGCCATTTGCCTTCATTTTTATAACCCGTTAACATTGCTTACGCTTCTGCTTTACACCAGCTTTTCCGAAAACATTGCAGATCAAGCCGCCACCGAAGGTTTCACCACGGAGGAGAAAAAAGCCTACGCAATTGCTCTCGTAACTCTTTCCGCAAGAAACAGACAGGTTCCTGTAGTCTGGAAAAACAACTTATTGGGGGCCAAACATACGATGAAAAGGAGAGTGGAATTTATTATGATGAAGAATAAGAAAGCCAGTAAAATTGGTACTGCTGCTGCGATATTGGCATCTGTATTTTTGAGCGGGACTACGGTGTTTGGGTATGCGCCGATGCAGACAACGGAAGCACCAGTATTTTCTCCAATTACTGAATCCTCTATTTCTTTTGAAGAAGTGAACACTTTAGATTCTCAGTTTTCAAACTCAGATATATATTTTGAAACAGAAGATCATTTTTCTGTTCCAGTCACTTCTTCCGATTTAGAATCACGTGCCCTTATATGTACACATGATTTTAAAGAGGGATATGCAGATAGACATTATCCCAATAGTAATGGCGGTTGTACAGTAAAAACATACACTGCCAAAATTTGTCAGAAGTGCAATCATCTTGTCATCATGGATTATGTTGGCACACGCACTTACGCCAAATGCCCACACAAATAATCGCCTGCACTAACTTTAATGGGAGGAAGTTAGCCCAGCCGAATTATTAAATCATTCACACTTACCCAATTATGTCATTTTCCATTATTATCTTTCGTGAAGCTCAGAGGGAACGGAAGCTAAAAACGAGCCAGGGAAGCGTTTCGCTTTCCCTGGCTCTTACCTTTTTCAGAAACATATTATAACGTTTCACCGTCTTCACCGTTACCTCTTATTCACTTTGCAGACAGCCTTTTTCAGCCCCCTTTTATCCAAAACCTTTTTTCTTCTTTCTCTTCTTCCTTTCCATCACGCCGCTTTCCCGGTACCCTTCAACTGCCCATGCACCGTCCGTCTCACAAACACAAAGCAAACCACCTGCAGCACAATGGTAATGAACCAGGAGGCAGGATAGGAAATAAACAAGGTGTACAAGCTTCTGTGCTGTGGGAATATCCAGAAGATCCACACAATTCTGGTACCTACTGTACCAATGATGGAAAGGATCATAGGCACACCGGAATGTCCCATTCCCCGGAGAGCGCCAGGAAAAAGATCCATGATTCCACATAAGAAATAAGGCACCGTGGTGATGGAAAGGATCTCCACACCGCATCGGATAACCTCCGGATCCTCTGTGTAAATCTTCAGGATCTCACCTCCAAGCATGTAAGATCCGCATCCCAGCACAAGGGCAATCACAAAGGACAAAATTCCGCAGTCCAGCAGCACTCTGTCCATACGTTTATATTTTCCAACGCCATAATTCTGACTGGTAAAGCTCATACAGGCCTGAGTGACCGCATTTACAGACGCATACAAAAATCCCAGAATATTATTCGCCGCCGTATAACCAGCCATGGCAGTGGAACCAAAGGAATTTACAGAAGACTGCAAAAGCGCATTGGAAATGTTAATAACCGTACTCTGCACTCCTGCCGGTATTCCCACCTGGAAAATCTGTACCAGATAAAATTTCTTCATACACAATCTGGAAAACCGGAGCTGATAACTGCTGTCCGTCATATACAGACATCTAAGAACCAGAATACAGGAAATCAGCTGGGAAATAATGGTCGCAATGGCAACACCTGCAACACCCAGATGAAACACAATCACCAGAATCATATTCAGCACCGCGTTGGTCACACCAGCCACGACCAGGAACATCAGCGGACGCCTGGTATCCCCTACCGCACGCAGAATAGCTGCGCCATAGTTATAAAGCATAAAAAACGGCATTCCCAGGAAATAAATCCTCATATACAAAGTGGACTGGTCAATCACATCCGCAGGCGTTCCCATAACCTCCAGTGCCCATCTTGAAAAAACAAGTCCTACAGCAGCCATCGCCACACCACTGACCAAAGCCAGTGTAACAGACGTATGTACCGTTTCCGACATCTCCTTCGCCTTACCTGCCGCATAGAACCTGGCAGCCAGTACATTAGCTCCCAGTGAAACACCAATAAAAAGATTGGTAAACACATTGATCAAAGCGGTAGTAGAACCAACTGCTGCCAGGGCCTGGCTGCCGGAAAACCGTCCCACCACAATAATATCCACAGCATTGAACATCAACTGCAGAATTCCGGAAACCATCAGCGGAATGGCAAAAGAAACCAGCTTGTCCATAATGGTTCCGTTACACATATCAATTTCGTACTTATTCTTACTCAACTCTATCGCTCCCTCATTCATATGCCAGCACCACCGGAAGCCCCTTCCGGTCTGCTGCCAGAGTATATAAAAAGCTCTGGCAGGTACTGGCGCACATCATCCTTTCTGTCCCCGAAGCCATTTTTCAAGGACAGAATAAATCACATTCATGTCAATAGGCTTAGTTACATAATCACTCATTCCACACTCTGCAGCCCGGCTCTCATCCTCCTGGAACACATTTGCGGTCATGGCGATCACCGGAATATTTTTCCAGTAATCGCTCTTTCCTGCACGGATATTTGCCGTGGCCTCATAACCATTCATCACCGGCATCTGAATATCCATGAAGATCAGTTCATAATAATTCTCCGGCCGGGTTCCAAGAAGCTTGATCGCCTCCTGCCCATTCTCTGCCACATCCACGATCAGACCGGATTCGGACAAAAGCTCGTACGCAATCTCCCGGTTCAGCTCATTGTCCTCCACCAGCATGATCCTGCGTCCCTTCAAAAAGCCCGGATCCTTTTCCTTCTCTTCACCAGCCTCTGCTGCCAGTAAGGCCTGGTCAGCCTCCTTCTCTTCTTCCACAAGCTTCAGATCCAGCCGCACAAGAAACGTCGTACCTTTCCCCTGAATGCTCTTTACCTCAATACTTCCACCCATCTGCGCAATGATAGACTTGGCAATAGAAAGTCCCAGTCCAGTTCCCTGGGTAGCATTTGTCATGCTGTTATCTTCGCGTGAAAAAGGCTCAAACAGCTTCTTCTGAAATTCTTCCGACATGCCGATTCCATTGTCCTTCACCACAAAAGAATAGCTTGCTTTGCCCTCTGCAAAGCTATTGCCCTGGGTTACCTTTACCTGCACACATCCATGCTCAGGCGTGTACTTCACTCCATTGGAAATCAGATTGATCAAAACCTGCCTGAGTCTTACCGGATCTGCCAGCACATGATCGTCCCGGATTTCTTCTATATCCATATCAAAAATCTGGTGTTTGTCAACAGCTGCCTGACGGCATACTCCATCCACAATTTTCATGGTTTTGCTCAGGTACAGTGGTTCCTCATGAAGCGTCGTATCCCCACTCTCAATTTTCGACATATCCAGAACCTCATTGATCAGCTCCAGAAGGTGTCTGGAAGAATCGTCGATCTTCTGAAGACAATCCAGAATACGTGCCGGATCGTTCAGATGGTTCATGGCGATCTGGGTCATACCAAGGATTCCATTCATAGGAGTGCGGATGTCATGGGACATACTGCTGAGGAAAATGCTTTTTGCCTTGTTTGCCTCTTCTGCAGACTGATATGCCTCCTTCAGACTGTTCATCAGCTGTTCATTTCTGCTGTGGCTTTCCTGGACATCTGTTGCAATCAGAGTCATCATGCCGGGCATAGCATTTTCCTCGTCCAGACAGATAAACTGGAACCGCACCCAGCGGTAGGCATCTTTTGCCCTGATCCGGGCTTCACACTCATAGCTGCCCTCCTGCTCCAGAAATATATGGGAAAGCTCTGACAGTCTGATTTTCAGCCGTACTTTTTCCCAATCACCCGGTTCGCAGTTTGGCGCCAGATATTCTTTCAGGAAGTCTCCGTAATAACCGTCCGGAATCTTTTTATCCAGAAGTCTCTGGTTTCCGCGGTAGTATACCTTGTATTCGCCAGACATCATATCCACATACAAAATGATCAGAGAATTCCTTGCCAGTGCTCCAAGAAGCTGACGGCTCTCGTTTCCGCTTTTGTGAAGGAAATCGAGAATCGTATCTCCCTCTTCATCACTTTGCTTCCGGCTGCTGGCTTCCCAGTTTTCAATATCTGTAAACAACCTGCTTTCTTCTATTTCAGTTTGGTCTACTGCCTTTCCATATACAGAATAACAGGTACGGATGCGTCCCGCTCCCAGCAGATATCTGAGATCTGCCTGCAGTTCTTTGTCCTCTTCCAGAAGCTCCACCAGCTCCGGACAATAAACAGAACCCTTTCCCCAGGAAAACTCCTCCGCTACCTGTTCCAGCTTCTTGGCATTCTTGTAGCTTCGTCCCACAAAGTCAGTGGCTGCATCCAGACAATCGCTGATATGCAGTATTTCAATAAGAATACGCTCATTTGACCTGGTATTATCAAAATCTGCCGGATATCCTATTTTTCCATCCCAGGATTTGTGATGTCCCAGAACAGCATCCCGATATTTGCGAAGAGCCGGAATCTCCTCGACGAATTTAGCCCCTTCACAGGGATGGCTGAGAATACCATTCTTTTCCCTTTGTGTCAGCTGCCGTGACTGCTTGTTCACAATAGATGCAAGTCTGATCATTCCAATATCCAGAAGCTGTGCAGACTGGGAAACATAGTCCAGAATCGTCTCCTGATTTTCCAGCACTTCCACCACATTCTCATAACCAAAGGTTCCAATCAGAAGCTCCGGCCGCTTTTTCATCACTACATTCAGAATTCGCCTGGCAATCTGCTCCACCATTGCACTGTGCATGGCAGTGCCTTCATCCCGGCTTACCATGATCTGCATAAGAACCAGGGTGTTTATTTCATCTCCGGTAATATATTTCAACACATCCCTGAGAGAACGCCATACTACATCATTCACAAAGGTATCGTTTTCTGTCCTGGACAGCCTGCGAATAGCATGCACATAATTGAATACACAAAAATCACGGAGATCTGGTGCTCCGTGATATTCATCCGCATATTTCTCCAACAATTCCAAAATCGTCGGCAGATGGTTGATCGCAACCTGAAAATAGCGGCTGTCAGAAAAAGACACTCCCTCCTGGCTGTCCAGATCGTCATGCTCCATACTGTGTTCACAGAATTTCCGATAATCCTCCAGAAGCTCTGTGCAGGTTATCTTCCCCTGATAGAACAGACAGGACTTATAATTACAGTATATTTCATCCAACATTTCGTAGGGCTCCGGATTCTTCTCAAGCTCACGCTGATAATATTCTTCCAGAACCCGGGATGCTCTGGAAAGAAGCTTCGGATCAATCTCCCTCACGGTAAATCTCAGGACTGAATTTCCAAGAAGATCATAATTCAGTTCTTCGATCAGTTCATCAAAATCAAACCTCTCTCCGTCTAATTCCCGGACTTTCTCATCATTATAAAATTCCAGTGCCTCATCAATGTACTGCAAAAGCTCCTTGGACGTGTCCAGGTTAAAGTTCATCAACACTATCGGAAAATTATAATAGGAAAAAAGGATTCGCTTCCTTACGTCAAAATCCTCAATCTCAAAATATCTGGAAGAAAGTGCCCGCAGTCTGTCAAAATACATGGCTCCTTTCTTTCCATCTTCATCACTGAAGGGACGGTTATAAAAATTTCCCAGAAGATTCAGGGTCCAGATATAAGAGTCCAGATCATCACTTTTCTGAAAATATCCATCCAGAAGCTCCAGAATTTCCAGCATGGCAAGGTTATCCTCATAGCCCTCATCATCGGCCATGCGGATCTGATGCAGAAATTCTCTTGCCAGTTCCTCGTTCAGCTCCGCCTCTCCGTCAAGGAAGGGGCGGATATACAGATTCAGAAGTGCCTCATTTTCAATGTAAAGCCGGCGCATCATTCTGGATTTGTTCTTCAGATTTTCGATCCACGCCTCCTGGTCTTCTGCCTTCAGCAGATTCTCCTGAATCTGATCTTCCGTCTTCAGATTTTCTTTGTATTTGGTGTAAAAATGAATAATATTTTCCCGCGTGATCATTCCGCCGCACCTCTTTTGGAAATACGCTCATGATTCCGGCTCTTGCACTGATACATTCTTTGATCCGCTTCCTTCACCAAATCTGCGATTTTTCCCTTTTTTTCCTCAAATGCCACAATGCCATAGGAAAAGCTGATGTTGCGGATTTCTCCGTTAATATCAAAATGAATCGGGCTCTTTTCCAGAATTTCGTTTAGCCGTTCCTGGATCTGCTCCGGCTCCAGTGCAGACAAAATAAGGAACTCATCTCCTGCATACCGGTACAGAAGATCCTGCCTGTCCATAGCACACTTCATATTCTCTGCAAAACACACCAGGTAACGGTCTCCGTTTTCATGGCCATAGCAGTCATTGATCAGCTTCAGATAATCCAGGTCAATAAATACAAGGCTGCCCTTCTTATGATTCTTCATAAATCGCTTGCTGTTGTTGTCAAAAGCCGCACGGTTCAGACAGCCGGTAAGGGCATCCTTCTCCATGGACACCTTCAGGCGTTCAATCCGAAGCTCCTCACGGGTAAGGAGACGTACCATCTGGTCGTAATTCTCCTTCTCCTGCTCCAGAGACTCCAGATACATTTTCTCGAATTCCGGTATCTGTCTCCGAAGCTCTTCCCGGTCACTTCCGTATGCAGCCGTGCGCATAAGCTTATAAACCGGGCAGAAGCTTCCACTGAAATTTCTGGCATTCTTAATGTAATTGCCAATACGTATAATATCGTCCCAGCGTTCTTCCTCCGCCATTACCTGAAGGAACTCTCCGAAATAGCAGACGCAGAAGCTTAAGGTATCCCTGGCACCCTCCCCGGCTTCCATTTTCTTCATATAATTGTTAAATTCTTCCGCAATGACCGCCTTGTCTTTTTGCTGGTAAAGGCGAAGATACAAGTCCGTAAATTCCTTCTGAAGCAGGAAAAAGGCTCTGCCATCTTCAGGAATCTCCCGTTCTGTAAGAATCGCCTGCATATCCGCTGACGCCTGCTCTGCACCTGCAACATCTCCCATTCCCAGCTTCACGTAAACCTTGCTGTCATAATAGACCAGCTCATTTAAAGTATCCGAATTCCAGAAATCCACACTGCTGTCACAGGGATCCAGTCTGGAAATATCCATCATTTTCTCCAGATAAAAATCCGCCTCAAAAAACAGTCCACAGTCTGAAAAAGCGGCTACGATAGTGTTATAAACGGATTTCAGAGGGGATCTTAAGGTAAATCCGGAATTGGCATATTTCAGGCCATATTCCACAATCTTCGGGGGAAAACCAAGGCAGAAATAAAGTCTTACCAGGGCAAGATAAAGTCTGGATTTCTCCTTGGAACGCTCCATGTGAACTCCGGCCTCCCGGCAGATTTCGATCAGAGAATAAGCATATTCCCGAAAATTATAGGCAAAAATCCCATAACTTATATAATAGATTTCTTCTGTATAAACAGTAAAATCCGATATCTGCTTCAGCTCCTCCACACAGCGTGCCACATCCTCTTTTGTCCAGGTTCCTGTTTTTACTTTATTTTTTATTTCTTCAACTGTATACATACAAGTTTTATTCTCCTGCTTATTACTGTTGTTAATTCGACAAAAGACCCGGTGAGTTTAATAGATCACCCGGTCTCTTCCCTGTTCTTTGCCCATATAAAGTTTCGCATCCACATTTTTCAGCAAGGTGTCTATATTGGACTTGAAATCATTCTCCTCCACGCCAAACGTCATAGTAACCGGAATCCATTCTCCCCTCCAGTCAAACAGATCGTTGCCCAGCTTCATGCGAAGAGTGTTGAGCATAAGGCATACTTCGTCTCCGTTCATATCCGGGAAAAAGAAGATGAATTCTTCGCCTCCCCAGCGGCACAATTTGGCATGCTCACCCAATTCCCGGCTCATGTGCTGTGTGATCCATACCAGTACCGCATCTCCGCAGTCATGTCCCCAGTGGTCATTAATTCTCTTAAAGAAATCAATATCGCCCATACCAATGGTAAACGCCATAACAGGCTCTTTCCTGCGCTTCTCCGTAATGTACTGTATCATCTGACGGCGGTTCCACAAACCTGTCAGCGGATCGGTCCCTGCCTGTTTCTTCAACTGCTCATTATACAGCACCAGCTTCTTCTCCGCAGATTCCACATTGGAGCTGAACATACTGCACGCTACAGCCATAAGCACAAACGTCACAATGGTATTTATGATCTGTAATACAACTGTAGCCGTTTCTGTCAGGGCAAAAACAGAAATATTTACCCTGCAGTACAAAAACAGGCTGAATCGTACTGCGAACAGAACTACTGTATAGCTGACCTTATACACAAGAGAATTGTAGACAGCAAAATATACCAGTACCAGCATCTCAAACATCAGATGCTGAATACCGCAGTCCCATCCATAGAGAATAACAAACACAATCACCCATGCCAGCTGCAGACTACTGCAGACAAGCACACTGGTGTGTACCTTCAACCGGTATGTTGCATAAAAAGCAGCAACCGACATTGCTGCGAAAATATATCCTGTCCAGACCTCTGTCTTCGGTCCCACAATGCAGAATACTAACGGAATGATCAGAAAATAAAGTCCCAGAATCAACAATATAATTCTGAGAAGGAACAATATACGCTGAGGCTCATTCTCATGAACTGCTTCTTTCCTCAACAATGCATTAAATTTCCTGCACAGCCCTTTAACCATTACAGGTGCCGCCTTTCCCACGAGTGTTCAATATAATAATATTGCACTATTTATCACAAAAATGCAACCTTTTTTGTAATTATTTATATTATTTGCGCTTTTTACTTTACGGTTCAATGGTAACGTTCCGCAAGGTGTTTTTTGCGAACAAAGTTCACAGGAAGTCCGGGAATCTCAGCACGAAATCATGCGAATGCATGATTTCTGCGCATCGCAAAGCGTGTTACTGGTCACGAAGTGACAGTAGCCTTTTTGCCAAATATTGCTTTTTATTCATAGTCAGGATTACAGAATAAAAAAATCTGATATATAAATCTTTTGTAACGATTCGGCAGGTGCTTTAATCCTCCACTCTTGTTCCCATGTAATAGAAGCCTTTACAGGTATCCAGACGCACATTCACATACTTGCCAAGAAGATCCGGGGTTCCTGGAAAATGAACCAGCAGATTATACTGGGTTCTTCCTGTGAAAATACCCTTTTCCTTGCTCTCCGTCTCAACAAGAACTTCCTGAACCTCGCCCTGGAATCTGGAAGAGACTTCTCTTCCTTTCTCCTGAACCAGCTTTAGAAGGCGGTCAAAACGATCCTTCACCACATCCTCTGGAACCTGATCCTCCATCTTCGCCGCAGGAGTGCCGCTTCTCTTGGAATAGATAAAGGTAAATGCAGTATCAAAATCAGATTTCTCCACTACATCCAGAGTTTCCTGAAAATCCTCCTCAGTTTCACCCGGGAAACCTACAATAATATCTGTAGTCAGGGAAATATCCGGCACCGCTGTACGGATTTTCTCCACCAGTCCCAGATACTTCTCCTTATCATAATGCCGGTTCATGATCTTCAGGATACGGCTGCTGCCAGACTGCATAGGCAGATGCAGATGATGGCACACCTTCCTGCTCTTACTCATATATTCGATCAGCTCATCAGATAGATCCTTCGGATGAGAAGTCATAAACCGGATTCTCTTCAGCCCCTCGATCTGCTCCACCTTCTCAAGAAGCTGTGCAAAAGTCACCGGATCCTTCAAAGTCTTTCCATAAGAGTTTACATTCTGTCCCAGAAGCATAACCTCTGTAACGCCATCCGCCACCAGAGCCTCTATCTCTTTCACAATCGCCTCCGGCTCACGGCTTCTTTCACGCCCTCTTACATAAGGCACAATGCAATAACTGCAGAAATTATTACATCCAAACATAATATTCACACCGGACTTAAAAGAATAATTACGCTCTGTAGGCAGCTCCTCCACGATCTTATCCGTACCCTCCCAGATATCGATCAGCTGGCTGTCACGATTCTCCATCTCATAAAACAGCTCTGCAAACTTAAAAATATTATGGGTTCCAAACACCAGATTGACAAATGGATAATCCTTCTGGATCTTATCCACAACCTGCTTCTCCTGCATCATACACCCAAACAAAGCAATCTTCATATCCGGATTAGACTTCTTCAGACTATGCAACTTACCAAGGCGACCATACACCTTAAGATTGGCATTCTCACGAACCGTACAGGTATTATAAATCACAACATCCGCATCCTCTGTTTCCTGTCTCTTAAAACCAATCTCATCCATAATCCCTGCGACAACCTCAGATTGCTTCTCATTCATCTGACACCCAAACGTCTGCAGACAATAAGTAATCCGCCGTCCCAGCTCCCGCTCCCTCAAAGCCACCATCTCAGCCAGCTTCGCCATATAATAATACTGACGCTCTGTATCATCCTGAGGCGGTGTAATACTCGTATCTATCTTACTGAAATCAATTTCATTAAACATACTTTATTCCTTTCATAAAAAGACCCCTTGTCAAATCAAGGGGCTACTCCTGTCTATATCTAAATATTTTATCCTATTTACCCCCTTTTGTCCAGCAATTTATTTCCCCACACTAAGCACTGCCCTGCACACAAGCTCTCCATTTCCCGATCCCATCTTGCACCTTCCCACTTACACAATTATCCTCCCCCAGGCGCTGCCCGCACGCAAGCTCTCCATCCCCCGATCCCATCTTGCACCTTCCCACCTATACAATTATCCTATCCCCAGGCGCTGCCTGCAGCCGCCGTCCCTTCCCAGTAACCAGTGAGAGGAAGTGGGTGCCGTCTGGGGGCATTGCCGAAATGGGGCGTCTGGCGAGCATAGCGATCTATAAAATTGCACTGTCTGAGCCCTGCAAGGGCGAGTTTGCAATTTTATAGATCACTAGGCGGCGGAGCCAGACACCCCATTTCGGCACCGCCCCCAGACGGCACTCACTTCCTCTCACGTCCCTCGAAATCAAAAAAGGCTTCAGGGAACGCACTCACACACTCCCTGAAGCCATTCATATAGGGGAAATTACAGCTCTACGTAATGTCCCTCTGCTTCACCGTTTACTACATAATATGCCTTATTCTCTTCAGTCTTAACGTAAACTTTAATATCCTGGATATCTTCTTCTTTCTTTCCGGTCATCTCTGTCCAGGCCTTTTTCACATTTGCTACTACATCCTTAGTAGTGAATTCCTTGCCTGCATACTGAATAAAAATCTCCTCTGCTGCAACAGCCGCCTTCTTAGCAGTTCTTCTAACAGCAGGCTTCTTAGCCTCTGCCTTCCCAGCTGTCTTAGCCGGAGCCTTTGCAGTCTCCTTAACAGCCTCTTTCGCAGTCTCTTTAACGCTCTCAGTAGCAGCCTTAACAGTCTCTGTAGCTGCTTTCACAGTCTCAACAACAGCTGTCTTAACAGCCTCTGCCTTACTTGGCTCAGCCTTTACCTCTGCTGCAGCTGTAGCTTTAACCTCAGCCACAGTCTTAGCAGCCTTCTTGGCCGCCATTGTTTCTGCCTTTTTTGTAGTTCTCTTCGTAGCCATTATAATAGCCTCCTTGACGGTGAATATAATCTTCGTTTTCGCTTCTATGATAGAATACTACGAATCAATTTTTTTTGCAAGTTCTGATAAAATCCCCCTTGACAAACCATTTCTCTGAATTCATAGGTAAAAGTATACAAACAAAACCTGTTAATTTCAGGAAATCCTCGGGTACAAATCTTAAAATCCTGATAATTTTTGTTTTCTTGCACAGTTATTACCAAAAAAAGGATGGATTTTCTTATTTTTTTCGTCATCTATTTCCCTGTAAAACCTTACAATCCAAGGTTCTCAAGGTCATATTTCATATAAGCATTCAATCTTTCTTTCAATTTTTCGTGCTGGGGCAGCTCCAGCTCCCTGTCAAGATCCAGGATTCCTCCCGCAGCATCACTGGCAGCCTTCAATATATCCGAATCCTGATAAATATCTCCGATCCGAAACTCCAGCTGTCCGCTCTGACGGATTCCAAACAGATCTCCCGGTCCCCGAAGCTTCAGATCCTCCCCTGCTATAAAAAATCCATCATTCGATTTATTCAAAATCTCCAGTCTTCTGGAGGTCTCTTCCTCTTCATTTCCCTGCATAAAAATACAGTAAGACTGATACGCCCCACGTCCAACACGCCCTCTCAGCTGATGAAGCTGCGCAAGTCCGAACCGCTCCGCATTTTCTACCATCATCACCGTAGCGTTTGGCACATTTACCCCTACTTCCACTACTGTAGTAGACACCAGCACCTGGATTTCTCCCCTTGCAAACTGTTCCATGATTCCATTCTTTTCCTTGGGCTTCATTTTTCCATGGAGCATTCCAATGGTGATGTCTGATGGGAAAATCTCCCTCAGCCGTGCTGTATAGTCCGTCACGTTTTCCCCATCTGCCCCCTCACTTTCTTCGACCATAGGGCAAATCACATACGCCTGGCGCCCTTCCCGCACCTGCCTTTCTATAAAGGAGTAGGCTTTCGGGCGATAAGACGTGCCAACTACACAGTTCTTAATCGGGAGACGCATGGCAGGAAGCTCATCTATAATGGAAATATCCAGATCCCCGTATACAATGATCGCAAGAGTTCTGGGGATGGGAGTGGCACTCATAACCAGCACATGCGGCGCATTTCCCCTGGTAGTCAGTGCCTCTCTTTGCTTCACGCCAAAGCGATGCTGCTCATCGGTGATCACAAGGCCAAGATTCTCGTACACCACTTTTTCCTGGATCAGGGCGTGAGTTCCAATGATCACATTTGCCTCCCCGGATGCGATTTCTCCATAGATTCTTCTTTTTTCTTTCTGGGTGGTTGAGCCAGTAAGAAGAACCGGATGGCAGGATGAAATCTCCTGTTCCTCTATCAGTTTTGTAAATGCTTCAAAATGCTGATTTGCAAGTACCTCTGTGGGCACCATCAATGCTGCCTGATAGCCATTTTCCACAGTAAGGATCATTGCCAGAAAAGCCAGAATCGTTTTTCCGCTTCCAACGTCGCCCTGAACCAGCCGGGACATAAGGGTATGCCCGCAAAGGTCTCTTTCGATTTCATGCCAGGCGTTTAGCTGCGCCTTTGTCAGATGATAAGGAAGACCTTCCATAACCTGTTCTGTGATCCATACCGGCTTCATGGGAAAAGCGTTAGGAGCTTCTTCTGTTTTTCCCTTCAGGATCTGTACTGCCAGAATAAACAAAAGAAATTCGTCAAACACAAGGCGTTTTCGTGCCACCAGAAGTTCCTGCATATTGCCTGGAAAATGGACAGTGGAAATAGCATAATTATCATCTGCCAGGTGATAAAATTCCTTAATCTCATCTGGGAGAAATTCTGTCTGCAGGCTCTGTTCATCCAGGATCTGATGCATCAGCTTGATTATCAGTTTGTTTGTAAGCCCTGCAGTAAGTCCGTATATGGGCTGCATGCTGTGAAGGATTTCTTCATAAGCTGCGGGTGTGAAAATCTCCGGATGCTCCATCTCCAGATGACCTTTTTTTCTGGAGATTTTGCCACGGAAAATAAAGCAGCTGCCTTTTTTCAGAGTGTTTTTTAAGTAGGGGGCATTAAACCATACCACAGGAAGTTTTCCGGTGGTATCTGCCACAGTGATGGAGATCACCTGAAGATTACGGATCCTGTTTACATAGACTCCGGCAGTGACAGTTCCACGAACAGACACCACGGAGTTCTCCTTCAAAGAACCAATTTCCTCCGGTGCCTCATATGAGTCGTAATTTCTTGGATAATAATGGAGCAGATCATCTGTTGTGGTGATACCGATCTTCTGAAATAGTTTTTCCGTCTTTTCTCCTACTCCTTTTAGTTCCCGAAGAAGCTTTGCCACTGTTTTTCCTCTCTTTCTGATCATTCATCTCTGTTTCCGGGTCTTTCTTCATTTGCCCGAAAAGTGTTCTCATTATTTTACAACAAAGACTGCCGATTTTCCATACTTATTTCACTTTGCACATGCTAACCACTTCGAACTCAATAACAGCTTCACGGTGCGCAAAAAACTTAATATTACCAATGAGCCTATGTTTATTGTTAAAGAAGACAGGGCGGAAATCTTCCACCCTGTCTTCCATCTCTTTATCACTCGCCGCCCTGCAGCTATTCATTAGTTACTGTTCACTCCGTGACCAGTAACGCGCTTCGCGATGCACAGAAAAACGAACCTTCTTGTGACAAGCACAAGAAGTAGCGTTTGCTGCGCAAACTTAATTCTCGGGTTTTCTGTGAACTTTGTTCACAAAAAACACCTCGCGGAACGTTATCAGTGAACAGTAACATTCATTACTCAACAGAAATAATGTAATAATAAATCGGCTGTCCGCCCATATTTACCTCTACTTCGCAGTCCGGATATGCTTCCTCCAGCTCTGCGGCAAGGCTCTCGGCATCCTCTTCTGTGGTCTCAGCACCGTAGTAAATGCTGATCACCTCAGAATCCTCGTCTACCATAGCTGCCACCATCTCTTTGGCAACATTCTCACGTCCCTTGCCTACTGCAAGAATTCCGTGATCACCGATTCCCATAATATCGCCCTCGTGGATTTCTTTCTCATCCAGTCTGGTGTCGCGGACTGCGTATGTTACCTGTCCGGTCTTCACCATGGATACAGCCTCCATCATGGCTTCCAGATTCTCTTCTCCGTTCATTTCCGGCTGGAAGCTGATCAGAGCTGTGATTCCCTGCGGAATCGTCTTGGTAGGAACTACCACGATCTCTTTGTCCTCGGTAAGGTCTCTCGCCTGGTTTGCAGCAAGAACAATATTCTTATTATTCGGGAAAATATAAATAGTATCTGCATTTACTTCAGCGATGGCATTGAGCATGTCCTCTGTACTTGGGTTCATGGTCTGACCGCCCTCGATGATATAATCTACATTCAGCTCTTTAAACAGGGTGGAGAGTCCTTCCCCGACGGAAACACTGATAAATCCGTATTTCTTATGCTCTTTGGCAGCTTTCGCAGCAGCTTCCTTCTTCTCCTGTTCTTCCTGCTCCCGTGCAAGCTTCTCGGCATCCTTGATCAGCTTCTCCTGGTGTTCCTCACGCATGTTATCAATCTTCATGCGGGAAAGTGCACCGTAGGTAAGCGCTTTCTCGAATGCCTGTCCAGGATGATTGGTGTGTACATGTACCTTCACGATTTCATCATCTGCTACCAGTACAATGGAATCACCAATTGATGTAAGGAACTCCTTGAAGCTGTGAAGCTCCTCGTCCGGAAGAGGCTTGTTCAAAAGAATGATGAACTCCGTGCAATATCCAAATTTGATATCCGCTTCTGCCTGCTGGGAAATCCTGGTCACTGCCGGACCGGAAGATACTTTCTCAAATGCAGAATAGTCGATTTCTTTTCCAAGATAACCATCAAATGCACCACGGAAAACTTCTAGAAGTCCCTGTCCGCCTGAGTCTACTACACCTGCTTCTTTCAGGACAGGAAGCATTTCCGGTGTGCGGGCAAGTGTCTTCTCAGCATGCTCGAAAATGGCACGGAAGAAAAGCTCCAGATTCGCAGATTCCTCTGCAATCTCAGCAGCCTTTACTGCGGCCTCACGTGCTACTGTAAGAATGGTACCTTCCTTCGGCTTCATAACCGCTTTGTATGCAGTCTCTACAGCCTTCTCCATAGCAGCTGCGATCACAACTGCATCCATTTCTTTATGTCCCTTGGTTCCCTTGGTAAAGCCTCTGAGAAGCTGGGAAAGAATAACGCCTGAGTTACCTCTGGCTCCACGCAGGGAACCGGACGAAATAGCCTTGGCGAGTGTCTCCATATCAGGATCTGTAAGACTGCTTACCTCTGATGCAGCTGACATAATAGTCATTGTCATATTCGTACCGGTATCTCCATCCGGAACCGGGAATACATTCAGCTCGTTGATCCATTCTTTCTTCGCTTCCAGGTTCTTGGCTCCTGCCAGAAACATTCTGGAAAGTATCTTGGCATCTATGGTCTGTCTATCCACCACAAGTTTCCTCCTCTAATCCTAATCTATTGCACGAACACCTTCTACGTAAATGTTGATCTTCTCAATCTCCATTCCTGTAAAAGCCTCGACTTTATATTTCACATTGTTTACAAGATTATCTGCAATAGTGCTGATATTCACACCGTACGCCACGATTACATGAAAATCAAGGCGAATCTTATTATCTTCTGTGATCTTAACATTTATACCATGCTGTAAGGAATCTCTCCTGAGCAGCTTTACAAGGCCGTCCTTCATGCTGACAGCGGCCATACCGATAATACCAAAACATTCTACTGCAACGCTTCCTGCATAAGTCGCGATTACATCCGTATCAATAATGATCTGGCCAAGGCCGGAATCTATACGTCCCTTCATATGGTTTACCTCCATTAATTTGATTTTCAAAATGTATATACCATATTATACCCTTTTTTCATTCATAACACAATGTCCAATTTTAGCACGCATCCACGCAAATAGCAAATTTATTTTAAATTGTTTTAAAATTTTCCTTTTTTTGCTTGCAAAATGTTTTTCCATCTGTTAGAATATGAACTGTTGAAAAAAAGCGTCAAGGAGGTGCTATCATGGCTAAATGCGCAATTTGTGAAAAAGGTGCTCATTTCGGAAATAATGTGAGTCATTCCCATAGAAGATCCAATAAGATGTGGAAATCAAACGTGAAATCCGTTAAGGTTAAAACTGAAGGCGGAGCTAAGAAAATGTACGTATGTACTTCCTGCTTAAGATCCGGAAACGTTGAAAGAGCCTAAGAAACACCTGCCCTCACAGTTTTGTGGGGGCTATTTTTTTGTTTCCCGAATAAGCATTTTCTAAGTGTGTTTGAAAATCATTCTCGCAAAGTGTGGCGCACATTTTGCAGAAAGCCTTTTTTCAACAAACTCCAGAGCAGCTTCTCCCAGACAGATATTATTTTAATAAATGGATAGTTACATAAAATGTAAATGGGTATGAAAGGATTCGCTGATAATCTTTTCATACCCATTTTATTTACAAAATAAATGATAGCCACACAGCATACACAAAGCTGCTGCAATCAGAAGTGCGGTGGTCTCGGAGACAAGCAAGCCGATCACCATTCCAAGTCCGATGAAAAACAGCATAAAACCAAGAGCTTTTCCCATAATTCATACAGCCTTGCCTCTTTGGTTTAGTATATTTTATGCTAAAATGCCACATCTGAACACATTAACTTCTAAAATAACCGCCTGCAGCTTTTATAATCAGTTACTCGATCAGACACGATCTAGTTCTCTTCAGAATCTACAGTTTCATCCGCGCTGTTATCTCCGCCAGGTGCGAAGCGGTTTACAAAGTCAGGAACCATATCCAGAACTTTAGTAAGACCATCCTGGTTCTTTACGTTTACAAGCTTGGTGGTACCATTCTGGATTACCAGAACTGCGCATGGGGTCATCTTTCCGGCGAGACCTCCGCCGCCATTGTTCTTTTTATCACCTGCAAATGCACCAGCGCCTACACCAAAGGATACATCCACCAGTGGAAGTATAATGGTGTCTCCTACATGGATCGCATCTCCTACCACTGTCTTCGCAGATACAAATCCATCCATTCCCTTAAACAGGGAGCTTACGGTTTCTTTAAAGTTGTTTTCGTTTTCCATTTCTAGTCCTCCTTATGCTTCCATCGGTTGATAACGTATTTTATATTTTTATTGAAGTAAATCTCTATTGCTGCCTTGATAAGCACAATGCCATAAATACGACCTTTCAGAAATACATTTCCAGTCAGCTGGTTCTCTCCATCAAAAAGCGGATTCACATGAATCCTGTTCTTGTGAAATGGAAAGGTCATACCAAGCACTGCCAGAACTGTCCCGGTAATGGCCGGATCATCGCATCCAAAAGTAACATCACCTTCCAATTTCGTTGGAAGTACATGATGGAGCAGACCTTTTGCATCTTTCCATATAAGAGAAATTGCAGCCTTGGTCCGTTCATTGGTAAGAAATTCTTTCCACCAGCCAAGCTTATCTGTGATTCCTGAAATTGTTTTCTTTATATTTTTAATTTTCTCAATTATACCTTTAATTATTGAAATAACCTTATTCCACAGATTACCCGGGAATCGGATTATTTTGCTTAGTATTTCCCAAATACGCGTAATTAAGCCGGACTTTGAAGCAGATTTGATATTTTTTTCCTGCTTCTCTGCTGATGGCTTCCCTGTCTGCGGTTCTGCTGTATTATTTTCCAACAGCACCGCCTCAGTTTTTGGTGCATGATCTTGAAAATTCTCTGCTGCATGTGCTTCAGGCTGAGATGCTTTCTTCTCAGTTTCTATGCGAGACTCTGCCATCTGCTTAGTTTTCTCTTCAGCAACAGCATTACTCACATTCGACTCTTCACCAGAAGCTTCTTTTACATCTGGCTTTTTTGTTCTGTTCTCCTGAGATATTCCCTTCGTTTGCGCAGATTTCTTTTTCCTCTTCTTTGCCTTACTCCTGGAGGTTTGGCTGACGGAGTTCTTTCTTCTGCCGCCTTTTAGCTTCTTAAGCCAGCCTTTTATAGTTTCTAATGAAACTCCAAAAAACAGGATCACCAGCTTTCCTTCTCCATTATGAAAGCAAAACCTGACGCCTATGACGTGGAACAGCCAGGTAATTCTGGCTTCCAGTTCTGTCTCCTTGAAGCTGCCGGTCTCCTTCACAGCCCTCGCCTGGTAGCGTACCGGGCAGAACAACAGAAGAAGCACTGCCAGAAGCGCAAATCCCAGCAGGATTCCCAGTATGATCAATATAAACTTTATGAGGATCCACAGTATATGTAACATGCGCTCACCTGTTCTTAAAATATTCTTTTACCTGAAATGCACCTGTCTCCCCGTAAATATTCTTCACAATATCTACTGCCAGATCAATGGCTTCGTCTTTTCCCTTCGCCATACCAACAATCTCAGGACATCTGGCATAATAGCTCTTCTGGATCAGCATGTAGGACGGTACAATTTCAAGAAGATTTCCCGGATTCTCAGACAATGTGACCAGATAAACACCAAAAGCCACCCTGCCTGCGTCAATCCTCCTCCGTGCTTTTGCCGCGTCTTTGATTCCTTCTCCCACATAATAGTCTTCTCGCCATTTCAGCATATTCGGCACAACTCTCCTTTGTTATTACTGCTTGACATACACCTTTTGTTATATTAATGATTCCCTTCTCTGGAAATTTTAAACATTTTGCAACTATTCCGCAAAGCATTTCTTGTGAACCTCGTTCACAGAACGAACCTGTCAGATGCTAAAGCGTGTTTGAAAAAGGCTTTCTGCAAGATGTGCGTCACAATTTGTGGGAGATTTTGTCCGGAGGAGGGCGCCGTAGCGGGCTACGGCAACCGAATTCGGGCAAAATATACCGCAAAGTGGGGCGTGCAGATTGCGGGAATGCTTTTTCAAACAGGCTCTAGCAACATTATCATATAATAAAGGCTGCGTAAATCAGCTACGCAGCCTTTATTCTCCCCATGAATCAGAAATATTTCTGCTGCCTGTCCCATAATCCGGCACTTCGCAGTTCCAGATATTCCTGGTACGCCTTCTCAACGATCTGCTTCTCGTTTGCAAAACGAAGCAGATGGTAAATCTCGTGAAACTTGTAATACCCGGAGTCCACGAAAAATTCCTCTCTTTGAGGCTTGCTATGATAATTATCCGCCGTCATAAGATACCAGTGTACCTCTTTATTGACCATGTCTTCCGGCACTGTGAAATTGTACTGGCTCTTGCCTACATACTTCACAATGGAAGCTCTGACATCAGCTTCCTCCTTCACTTCCCGCAATGCGGTCTGCTCATGAGTCTCTCCTGGCTCTACGGTTCCTTTCGGTAAAACCCAGCCTTCGTAACGGTTTTTGTAAGATTTATATAGTGCAAGAATCTTACCTCGATGAATTACCACACCGCCACAGCTCGTTGCTTCTATCATGCTGCAATCCTCCTGTAATGCGTGTGTTTTCTAAACTGTATATAGTATACCTCTTTTTCAGAAAACTGGCAACAGGGAATATCATATAGATTGCTTTTAGCTGGCGTGATAAGCATCAAAAATCTGTCCCGCAATCGGAACTGCTGCCTCACTGCCGGAACCGCCATTCTCCACGATCACGGCAACCACCAGATCCGGATCATCCACATTGGAATAGCCGATAAACCAGGAATGGCTGTGTCCTTCCTCGTCAAACTCTGCGGAACCAGTTTTACCTGCTACTGTATAGCTTCTGCCGGAAAGTGCGGAAGCTGTACCGGAATCAACCACCTGTTTCATTAATTTGCCAAGAAGATTGGCCTCATTGGAACTCATCAGCCGTTTATAAGCTACCGGTTCTGTCTTTTTTACTGAATCGCCATTGTCATTTACCACCTCGTCAATAAGATAAGGTTTCATCAGAACACCGTCATTTGCAATGGCACAGGTGATCAATGCCATATGCATAGGAGACACAAGAGTATTGCCTTGTCCAATGGCAGTCTGCATGATCAGAGGCGTTACGGAATCTGCATCAAGGGAAAAGCTGCTGGTTCTGTAGGAGTTCAGAGGCAGACTCTTGTTAAACAGAAGATTCTCCGCAGTCTCGCGAAGAGACGCACCCCCAAGACCAACTCCAATA
The DNA here is from genome assembly GCF_040924225.1 of Ruminococcus sp. RTP21484sp1_RTP21277st1_D2_RTP21277_210401. NCBI lineage: Bacteria > Bacillati > Bacillota > Clostridia > Eubacteriales > Oscillospiraceae > Ruminococcus > Ruminococcus sp. RTP21484sp1_RTP21277st1_D2_RTP21277_210401. The sequence goes on from NZ_JBCOMJ010000004.1 coordinate 157,372, forward strand.
TCTGCAAATGCACAGTTACAGGAATTTGCAAATGCAGAATAGAAATTCTCCTGCCCGTGAACTGTATTGTGATAACAGTGGATCGTGTGATCCTGCAAGGTGATACTTCCCTCACAGAGATAATTGTATCCCTCAAAAGTTCCTTTTTTGCGGAAATAGTCAAGTGCAGTCACAACCTTGAAGGTGGAACCTGGCGGATATGCACCATTTGTGGCTCTGTTCAGAAGACTGCTGTCATTCTCGTCGTTTACCAGATAGTCCCAATTATCCCCAATGGTATTGGGATCAAAATCAGGCTTGCTCACTTCTACAAGCCTTTTTCCGGTAGATGGTTCCATTACCACAACAGCCCCTCTTCTGTCACCCAATGCATTGTATGCAATGCTCTGAAGATTGGCATTCAGGGTAGATACAACCGTATCTCCTGTATTCTTCTCATTAAGGAACTGATTCTTCATCTGCGTCAGAAAAAAGGAATGGGAAGTCAGAAGGGTAAAGTTCGCCTCTGATTCCAGACCGCTTTTTCCATTGGTATCATAACCCACAACATGGGAGAACATATTGGAATATGGATAATTACGTGTCTCAGTTCCATCCTCACTTACATTGGTCTGCGCCAAAATCTGTCCGTCAGAAGACAGGATCTTACCTCGTACTACACGGTCGGAAAAGGAATCCTGTCTGGTATTGTAAGGGCTGTTAATAAAATCATCGCTTTTAAAGCCATCGAAATAAATCAGATACCCGATCATACTGATAAAAATAATCCCAAAGAAGATGGAAACAAAGGTATATTCTTTATTTCTGGCTTTTCGCTTTTTAGTAATCTCTTTCTTCCGCTGCCTCAACAGCTCTCTGTCTCGCTCTCTTTGCTGCCTCTCGTCGATGTCTCTCAATTTCTTCGTCCTCGTCCTCTCTATAAATATACAAGCCCTGGATAATAGCGATCATCAAAATCATACACATAATGGAACTTCCTCCATAGCTGACCAGAGGAAGAGTCACACCTGTCATAGGTATGAATTTGGTAGCACCTCCAATGGTAAGGAACACCTGAAACGCATATTCCGCACCAAGACCAATGGCGATCAGTTTATAAAATGGATTCTTGATCTGCAGGGCAATCTCCACGATAGTAAGGAAAAAGCTCATACACACAAAGATCAGGCAGATGGCAAAAATCCCGCCAAGCTCCTCGCAGATCGCACTGAAAATAAAGTCGTTTTTTACAACCGGAATTTTCTCCGGAGAGCCCTGGCAAAGTCCCATTCCAAACCATCCGCCTGTACCAATGGCAAACAGGGACTGTACAATCTGGTATCCTTCATTCTGATAAACTGCCATAGGATCTTTCCACGCACTGACACGCTGCCTTACATGACCAAACAGGTGATATGCCACTACAGCGCCTGCTGTACCGCCTGCAATTCCAATGCAAAGGTATGCCGGCTTCCTGGTTGATACATAGATCAGCACCAGATAAGCTGCAAAAAAGATTACAGCGCTTCCAAGATCTCTTGAAAGCACCAGGATTCCCACATGGAGACCTGCCACAACAGTAGCCAGCACAACTTTCTTAAAAGTTACCTCTCTTGCCAGAAGGGATGCCATAAAGAACACAAAGGTGAGCTTGATCACCTCGGAAGGCTGGATTCCCATCAGAGAAAGCTTGGCGCCGTAGCTTGTCTGTGCCAGAACAAGAACTGCTCCAAGAAGAACAATCCCAAGCCCTGCATACACCCAGGTAAGATCCTTGAGAAATTTCATCTTGCGGATCATAACCGGGATCACCAGCGCCACTGCACTTCCGCACGCAACGATCAAAAGCTGCTTATTGGCAGAGGCAATATCCAGCCTGCACAGCATTATAAATCCAACGCTTAAAAGCATGCACATATTATTTAAAAGCAGCATAGACGCATTTTTATAAATTCTGCGGTATAAAATAAGGATCGCAGCAAAATATATCATCATTTCTGCATAAAAGATGACAACCTTAAAATCAAAGGTTTTCAGAAAAATCACAACAAATGCGGTAAAATCCAGAAAAAAGGTTAAAGTGATCTGACTTCTTAAAAGTCCTTTCCTGTCTGAAGCGTGTTTCCCCACAACAAGGTAGTAGCACAAAACTGTGTACACGATCATCAGTGTCAGGATCACATATTTGGATAATTCAACAACAATATTAATCATACGCCTTTACTCGGCTCCTCTTTTAAAATGACCTTTTGTAAACTCATATTCGTGAGATACCTGGCTGCCATGATATGCAGCCACAAAGTCTTCCACGATCCGTTCTGTTTCTTCCCTGCTTTCTATGGTAAAAGCCAGTCTTACAGATGAAACACCAAGCTCTTTCACCCTGTCAGCTTCCTTCAAAAGACCGTATGGCAGACTGTTATAGATGATATTATAACACGACTCTGCCGCCTTTGTATTTCCCATTTTCCATGGACGACAATAACAGACTACAGGAAATTCCTTGTCATAACGGTCTTTCAGAACAAGCCTCTCCTCCTGTCCATTGCAGCCGAAAGTATTCTTTCGTACACACTGGGCGCTGTGCATAAGAGGCAGACGGCCGTAGACAATCATCTCGCTGCCTGCATTTTCTCTGTGGCGAAGTTCCTTCTCATTCAGCTCCAGGGGAACTGTATTTCGAAGGATTCCCTGATCTTTCCAGAAACGGATGGCTTCATCATTCCAGGTATACAGGGAGTGATCCAGCACACACTTGTCTGCCAGTCCCATCTGTGCCAGTGCACTGTAGGACTCCAGATTCCGCACAAGAAATCCGCTCAGCCCTGCTTCCAGCCACTTTTTCACCTGCTCCATATAGCCTTCCGGTGGATTTTCTCTTGTAATATGAGGAAGAGAAAGATACATTTCTTTTCCATTGTCAAGACCTGTCTGCAAATGTTTCTCTATTAATGCGTAAGGAAGATAAATACCCTGGATTCCGTCTTTTTGGCAGAGGACTTCAGAAGCCTCCTCGCTTTCACAGGACACGTAAACCGGAATGTATTCCTCTTTTTTGCGGGGAACATTATCACAGGCCGCAATCGCACTGATTTTTGCCGGCGTCTCCTCCGCAATTCTCTTAACCCGCTCGTCTCCCACGTTTCGCCTGTATTTTTGTAAAAGCTTCTCCTTCAGTTCCTCTAATGCCTGATGCCGCGCCTCATTTAAAGTCTTCATGGGAACAAAAACGGAATCTTCCATAAAAATTTCCAGTTTTTCCCATATAAATGAGGTGTTTCCCAGCTTGTCCATCTGCTGACGCACCCGCTCTTCCGTTACCGGCTGGCTCTTTGCGTATTGTACTTCTCCAACACATTCATATGCATCTTCCCCCTGACAGGAAACATAAAGAAGAACCGGAGAACCGGGGACAAGGTGAAGTTCGCCTGTAATTTTCTCTTTCAGCTGCTTCGTTTCCAGAAAAACTTCCCCCGTTTTTTTCTCATTTGTAAATGCCATCATCTGAGGACCATTTCCCATCTGATAGTAGCCTGTACAGGAACCGCCTCTGTTAAACAGATCCAGAAGATATTTTTTATCTTTTTCTGTCACATGATAATTCGCAGGTCCTTTTTCAAAAAGAAAATCCAGATATTTCCGATACATACCGGTAACGCCAGCAGTGTAAGCCGGCTGCTTCATTCTGCCCTCTATTTTCAGAGAGGTAACTCCCGCTTCTATAATTTCAGGCAAAATTTCAATGGTACAGATATCTTTCAGGCTCAACGGGCAGAATTCTCCTTTTCCATACTCTTTTGCCCTGAAATTCTTCACCTGGTACGGCAGACGGCATGGCTGGGCACAACGGCCTCTGTTTCCGCTTCTGCCTCCCAAAAGACTGCTCATCAGACATTGTCCTGAATAGCTGTAGCAAAGTGCTCCATGGACAAAAGCCTCTATCTCAATTGGGCAGGCTTCATGCATACGGGAAAGTTCCTGAAGGGAAAGTTCTCTTGCAGCTACCACCCGGGTCGCCCCCTGATCTGCCAGGAATTTCATTCCTTCCGGACCAGTTACAGTCATCTGCGTGCTGGCATGAAGGTGAAGTTTCGGAAATTCTTTTTTCAAAAGGGAAAATACTCCCATATCCTGGACGATCACTGCATCCAGGCCTGCATTGTAGTATGGTTCCAGATAGGAAACCAGTTCTTCTTTTAATTCTCTATTTTTTAACAGGGTATTGACCGTAAGATACAGCTTCTTACCATGAATATGCGCCACATCAATGGCGCGAAGAAGCTCTTCTTCGTTAAAATTCTGGGCATATGCTCTGGCTCCGAACATTGCACCGCCTACGTACACAGCGTCCGCACCTGCTCCAAGTGCAGCTTCAAAGCCTTCGTAGGAACCGGCAGGAGCCAGCAATTCTATGTTATTAGGATTCAAAGTTTGTCCTCCAATTTTTATGAAAATTTAAGGTTTCTTCAATGAAAACAGCCTCCACAATTCACAGCTTTTTCCTTTATGTATAGCAGGCCTAAATCTGCAAATTGCGAAAACGTTTTTTACACACTCTGATAAAGGAAAAGAGGAATCACCTAAGCAATCCCTCCTGCTATTATTTCAGCATTTCATCCAGTTCTTTTTCCAGTTCTTTTACTTTACCCTCCAGAAGATTCTTCTCGTCAAGGGCTTCCTGTTCATTCTTCTGTGCCTCTTCAATCTGCATACGAAGAGAAATAAGCTCATGCTTCAGATCATACATCTCCTGATCCTTCTGCTGCAGATCAAGTTCATAAGTCTCCACCTGCTTCTTCGCCTTGAAGTAATCGTCGGTAATGTTCAGGCTGAGAAGCATATGCTTGGTCTCCATAGGCTGTCTGCCGTATCCTGGCACAGTCTCCAGCTCTCCTATCTTCTTATTCATATATGATGCAACCTGCTGGAAATATTCCTCTGATTCATATCCTCCAAGGGTAATGATCTTACCCCCGATGATCACCTGTGCTGTATTCTTGACCGCCATTCGTTCAAGCCTCCTGTATCTTTATACTACCAGCTTCTCCTTACACTGTTACCCACAAATAATCCGCTGCTTTTCTTCTATAGACAGTAACCGTATCGCGGAATATTAGCAGAAAACAGCAACTTCATATTGTTACTGTTCACTCTGTGACCAGCAACATAATATGCCCGGAAAAACCAGTCTGTTTATTATCTTTTCGTATTACAATTTATGTAAGCACTCCTATTATAATCGAAAAATGTTGAAAAGTATAGGATTTTTTACAAAAGTTTATCTTTTATATTTCCGGAACAGGAAAACCAAGGTGTTCGTAAGCAAGTGCGGAGGCCATCCGCCCTCTCGGGGTGCGGTTCAGAAAGCCATTTTTCAGAAGGTACGGCTCATACACATCTTCTAAAGTACCGGAATCTTCACCGATGGCTGCTGCCAAAGTGTCAAGTCCAACAGGGCCGCCTTTGAAATTTACAATAAGAGTAGTCAGGATCTGGCGGTCCAGTTTGTCCAGACCATATTGATCTACCTCCAGAAGGTTCAAAGCAAAGCATGCAACATCGTAAGTGATCCTTCCATCATATTTCACCTGGGCAAAATCACGGACACGCTTTAACAGACGGTTTGCAAGACGGGGCGTTCCCCGGGAGCGCATGGCGATCTCTCCGGCACCTTTCACGTCAATTTCTACTCCAAGTACCTGGGCAGAGCGCATGATGATTGTGGTTAGTTCCTTCTTACTGTAAAATTCCAGATGATGAATTACACCAAAACGGTCGCGGAGCGGCGCAGAAAGAAGCCCGGCTCTGGTGGTAGCACCTACAAGGGTAAATTTCGGCAAATCCAGTCGGATCGACCTGGCGGAAGCGCCCTTCCCGATCATAATATCGATGGCGAAATCCTCCATGGCAGGATAAAGCACCTCTTCCACCTGTCTGTTCAGGCGATGGATCTCGTCTACAAAAAGAATATCCCCTTCCTGAAGATTATTCAGAATCGCCGCCATTTCTCCAGGCTTCTCAATTGCAGGGCCGGAAGTCACTTTCATATGCACACCCATTTCATTGGCAATAATACCGGAAAGGGTAGTTTTTCCAAGTCCCGGAGGGCCATAGAAAAGGACATGGTCCAGGGAATCGTGACGCTGTTTGGCAGCTTCAATATATACTTTTAAGGTATTTTTGGTTTTTTCCTGGCCAATATACTCGTCCAGGGTCTGTGGGCGAAGATTCCCTTCCAGAGAAAAATCCTCTTCCATAACATCAGTGGTTATGATACGATTGTCCATTTTTTACCTCTTGAAATTAGTGTTTGCATTTATATACCGGGATGCATTTCATTCACGATAGCACCCTTTGCGAAAAAATTTATGGAATCTAAAAATTCTTCAATGCAGCTTTCAGGATTCCTTCTACATCCGTCGGCTCCACATCTGTCACCTTGCGCACTGCGCGGAGGGCATCTGTACTGCTGTAGCCAAGTGCCACCAGTGCTTCTACTGCTTCCTGTCTGGCATCTGTCATTCCTGCTCCAGCTGCAGCTGTAGTAGCCTGAGCCTGTTCATTGGCAAGCTTCTGCTCAAAGGCTTCTTCCAGACTGAGCTTATCCTTCAGCTCCAGGATCAGCTTCTGGGCTGTTTTTTTACCGATTCCAGGGGCTTTTGACAAAGTTTTCACATCATCGGAAAGAACAGCAAAGCGAAGCTCATCTGCAGTGATTCCTGCCAGAACTCCCAGAGCAGCTTTCGGTCCAACTCCGTTTACACCAAGAAGGAGTTTAAACACCTGTAAATCATCTTTATTGAAAAATCCATAGAGAACCATTGCATCTTCTCTTACCTGAAAATAAGTATGAAGCTTCACTTCCTGTCCAATGTGCAGCTGTGCCAGAGCGTTTCCGGTCATATTTATTTCAAATCCGATGCAATTTGATTCTATGATTGCAGAATTCTCGGTAAGGTCTGCTACTGTTCCTCGGATGAATGAGATCATGGGGAGGACCTCCTGTTTTATCTATTGTAAAGAGTTATATTCGAAATTCTTTGTCATCATACCATATTCCACCGAAAAAAGCAAACATTCATTCGATTTTTTCAAAAAGGACGCGCCGGCAAGCGATATATTTTCTTTTCATAATAATAAAATACTCCTTTCAGTTGCAGGAAGGAAACTTGCGGGCCCTTATTTCCTTGTCCGAAAGGAGTATAGCACTTTAATTTTCAGAAAATAATAGTAAAAGTGTAGTATTATTTTTTCTTTGTAAGAAGCCAGGCACTTGTCAGGGCTGTAAAAGGGGCAACTGTCACAAGCCCGAAGCTTCCAACTACAGTATCCAGTAATTCAGCTGCAACATACTTGTAATTCATAATATTATCAATTGGTGTTCCCTGCGCCATAAACGTCATCAAAAGAGCAATATAACCGCCAGAATAAGCAAGAAGCAATGTGGTAGTCATAGTTCCCATTGCTGCTCTGCCAACATTCATTCCTGATCTGGCTGCTTCTTTCCATCCAATATTCGGCTTTTTACAAATTACTTCATTTACTGCCGAAGTAATATCAACGGACAGATCCATCATAGCACCTGATGCTCCGATAAAAATACCGCTCATATAAATCTGAGAAAGATTCAGATTCTGATAACCAGCGTACAAAAGACTTTCCGAATATGCCATAACTGCTCCGTGAATTTTAAAAGCGTCTGTAAAAATACACCCCATAACACAAGTCACAAACACCCCCAGCAAAGCACCTGAAGATGCAGCCAGTGTTTTTCTGTCAAATCCGTACACCAAAAATATAATAAGAAGAGTAAGAAAGGCAGTCAACGCAATTCCCCACCATATTGGATTCGCACCTTTTAAATAAGCTGGTGTCAAAATTTTCCAGATTGCCAAAATTGTAATGAGAAACGAATATACTGCTCTTAAACCTGTTTTTCCTGCAAACCCGATTAAAAGCAAAACAAATAATCCAGCCAGAATAGCTTCTTTATCCAGACGATAATGGTCACTCATCATAATTGAAAGAATCTTATCTTTGCTATAACTGATTACTACATGGGCAACATCTCCTTTCTGAAATATTTTGTCCGCTTCCAAAGAGCCACTCAGCATATTTACTGCATCTGCAGTCTCATTTTTAAACTTTCCATCAAGTATTTTCACCTTACAATACTGCTCGCCTGACTGAATCAAGCCATTATTAATCACAGAGCTTTCATCTGTGGAAATCACCTTTGCTCTTACTCTGTCTGTTCCCTTATAAATAGCAGCATCCTCATAGCCCGTTGGAAGAACTATGAGGATGAGGATTAACAATATTGCTATTATAGAAACAGAACTTTTTTTAAGTCTGTCTCTTACCATTTATTTTACTCCTGTAATTGCAGCCACTTTATTGAAAATATCGGTATTGTCATAATAGCCTTCAAACTGCTCCTGTCCGGCTCCCATGGCAAATACTTCCACCGGAAGTCCTGTATGTGCATAAGATGCAAAATTAATGCCAGACTTGTTGTTCAGAATATGAGTAATTGTTACAGTAAGTGGTTCATAGCTTCCATACATCAGATATTCTTCCTGACCAAACTCTTCCTCTTCTCCTGTTCTGCTCATTGTTTCCTCATAAGCATTCTGAAGCTTCTGATACTCATAATCTGTCATTACAAGACTTCCCTTATCTTCTTCGCCTTCTGGGTGCACATCCTTGCTGTCAGCCTGATTTGAGGACTCTGTTGTACCAGTAGGTGCCTGCAGACCAAAGAGTTCTGTGATATCAGCCATTACTGTATCAAAATCAGTTTTGTTTTCTTTATATGCCGCTACATAATCAGAATCAAATTTTGCGTAAGAGATTTTCTGATTACTGATATTTGCAAGAAATGTATCATAGTCGGTGCCTGCAAATCCTATGGTAAGACCACCTGTCTCGTGATCACCTGTTACCAAAATCAAAGTTTCGTCTGGATGCTCGTTATAAAAATCAACAGCTTTTCCCACTGCCTCATCCATTGCAACAGTATCTGTAATAGTTACAGCTGCATCATTTGCATGACAGGCCCAGTCAATTTTTCCTCCCTCAACCATCATGAAAAATCCAGTATCATTATCCAGAACTTCAATACCTTTTTTCACATAGTCAGAAAGACCCCATTCGCCATCTTCCAGATCCATATCATAGCTCATCGCATCGTCATCAGCAAGTGTCTCATCAATTACAATTGCTTTTCCATCTTCTGCAGTAAGATTTTCTGCCTCTGCTTTTGTCTTAATCACTTTATATCCAGCTTCCTGAGCAAGCTCATATAAATCTGTCTGGTCTCCCTCTGAACCAGTTGTTTTCTTAAGACCACCACCTGCAAAATAATCAAAATTACTTGCAATCAGTTCCTGACCAATTTCATAATAGTTATTTCGGGAAGCCTGATGAGCATAAAATGCAGCCGGTGTTGCATGATTTAAGTTTACGGAAGAAAGAATTCCAACCTTATAGCCAAGCTGTTTTTTTAATTTTTCAGCAATTGTCTCATAAGAAGTTTCCATCTTCTCATCCATATTGATGGTTCCACTATAAGTCTTATGACCTGTGGAAATGGAAGTAGCTGTAGAAGCGGAATCCGGACAGAATGAAGTGCTGTCATAGGTCTGCGCAGAGCCTGCTACCGGAAATTTCATCATATTCAGCTTGCTTTCACTTGTAAGAATATCATCTCCATCATCTTCAATTGCATTCAGATAATAGTTTGTTGTCTGAACCTGAGGATAACTCATTCCATCACCAATAAACAAGAAAATATATTTCGGAACTTTTGGTTCATCTGCTGCTGCACCCTGTGCAGGAACCGCACAAGCGGTCATTGCTGCTGCTAATAATAATGCGCTGATCTTTTTTGCTTTCATGTACATTTTCTCCTTCTTTTTCATAAAGCGATTAATTCGAACACGTATGATTTTATACATTATTTGTAAAATCCGCTGTTTTCCCCCTGTTAAATTCCGGCAAAAAATAAGCTGTCGGTGTAAAAAATCCTTTCACACTGACAGCATTATTATAACTTCTAGAATTTATATCAAGCAATTATTCGGTTAAAACAAGTCCTTAACCAACCTTCTTTGCCTTGGGATATACCTGCGCCATCCGCTCATCGTCAAAATGTTTGTCCACCCAGCTTTCAAAGCTGTTTTCCGCTTCTATGCCATTGCTTCTGGCATTATAACGCGCAAGTGCAGCGCTGGATACAATTCCGTCAGCAAGCATAAATATAATAAGAAGCCAGGTAATGATTTTTCCAATTTTCACCGGAATCTTCTCGATCAGCCTGGAAACAGGCGGATAGAATATTTTAAACCATGCCACTGCTGCAAATCCCCAGAAGAAGCAATACAGAAGATTAATCCTGCCGCCAAGGTTAAACGGGATATCACTGTAATCCCAGAATACAGTTCCAAATACAATTTCTGTGAAAACACTGCAGATATATTCATAGGCACCACCAAGAAATGTACCCATCCAGAAAAGGAACTGCTGGGAGCGGTTTCTGTATTTGTAGAGAAGAGCTGTAACTGCTGCAATGGCAAGGCCCCACACAATACTGAAATCTCCCCATACCACACTGCTGCGGCTCATCCAATATCCGGCTGTGATCCTGCAGAAAATAGTCTCTGTAATATCTCCAAGAAATGCGCCGATAAAAAACAGCAGTACGATTTTATAAAAGCTGCAGCCGTAGGCAAAAATCTCCGGATGTGCCTCTTCGCTCTCCGTGTGCTGCTTCTGAGGATATGCTTTGGTAATTCGACGATTTACAACATCATCAATTTTTGCCCCAAGCTTCTTTGTTGCGGAATCAATATCCCGGTCAGCAGCGATCCATCTTTCAGGATTCTTGCTGTGCCCAAAAAGGATGGTCAGTGTGGCAATAGCATCCACTGCCAGAAATCCCATCAGAACCAGTATGAGAATTCTGCTTATAAGTCCCGGAAGAAGACTGTACAAAGACATGCAAAGCCCGTTTCCAATTTTGATCACAAATACACCAAGAAGACCCCAGACACAGGAGGTCGGTACGCTGACATATCCATCCAGATTCCACTTGATATTCCGGTAATCCCACCATCTTTCGTGGTACCACATTTCAATTAAATGACCGGCGATCCACTCAAGCAGGGAGGCTACAATGGCACAGCCAAGAAACAGCCAGATGCCAGTCAGTTCTCTTGTAAATGCAGTAATGAAGAATCCTCCAAATCCATAGATCAGACAGAACGGACCGTTGATAATACCTCTGTTTGCGAATTTCTTCTGTTTCAGGGATGCAAGAACTGTCTCAAGCACCCATCCTGCAAAGGAATAGATGAGAAACAGCCAAATTAATTTCCAGATCATATGCATGTCTCCTCTTTTGTTTGTAATATTTAATAAAAAAAATCTTGCAGTATTCTTTATCTGCAACTATATAATCCTGATTGGAACATCATACCACACACGCAACGAAGCGTAAACAAAAAAGATGGCTGTCTGAAAGACTTTGGGGAATTGGAACATTTCTACAATATAAAAAGCCTGTATTCCAGCTGCTGGTTCTCATAAAAATTACATTCTATGCCAACAGTCTGAAAATACAGGCTTTTCATTTTTATTTTACGCCTCCCGGATAACCCCTCTCGGACAGGCCTCCTTACATGCTCCGCATCCTGTACACTTCTCATAATCAATATGTGCACAGAAATCTTCAACGGTAATTGCACCGTTCGGACAGGTCTTCTCGCACTTCTTGCAACCGATACAGCCAATCTCACAGGCAGCCATTACCTGTTTGCCCTTATCATGGGAGCTGCAGTCCACAGCCACTTTCTGGTCGTACGGAATCAGCTCGATCAGATGTCTCGGACATTTGGCAACACATTTACCACAGGCTTTACATGCTTCTTTATCTACTACTGCAATGCCATCTACAATATGAATGGCATCAAATGGACAGACCTTTACGCAGCTACCAAAGCCACAGCAACCATATGTACAGGTCTTTGCTCCGCCGTTTGGCACGAAAGGAAGCATCTCGCAGTCTTCCACTCCAGTGTAAATATACTCTTCTTTCGCTTTTTCACAGGTTCCGGAGCATTTTACATGAGCTACCTGACGGGCAGTCTCAACTGCCGCCTGTCCCATAATACCGGCAATTATTTTCCCAACAGGCTCGCCGCCTACCGGGCAACGGTTTACAGGCGCTTCACCTTTGGCAATTGCTGCTGCCAGACCATCACAGCCCGGATATCCGCAGCCACCACAGTTATTTCCAGGAAGAGCTTCTCTTATGGCAACTTCCTTCTCATCAATTTCAACAGCAAATTTTTTTCCGGCTGCTCCAAGAAAAACACCGATGAAGAGGCCTACTGCTGCAACCAGAATTGTTGCTGCTATAATCGCACTAATATTCATCCCGACGCCTCCTTAAATTAATCCTGAAAATCCGAAGAACGCAATCGCCATCAGTCCAGCTGTCAGAAGAACGGTTGGAAATCCCTGGAAAGCTTCCGGAATATCGTTGTAGGCAATTTTCTCACGGATTCCTGCCATCAGCACAATAGAAATGGAGAAACCAAATGCTGTTGCGAAACCGTTTACAGTGCCTTCCAGAATATTGTAATCCTTCTGCACGTTTGTAAGAGCCACACCAAGAACTGCGCAGTTTGTGGTGATCAGAGGCAGATACACGCCAAGTGCTTTGTAAAGAGAAGGCATACTTTTCTTCAGGAACATTTCTACGAACTGCACCAGTGCTGCAATGATCAGAATGAACACAATGGTCTGAAGGTAAGTCAGATCAAGCGGCTGAAGGATCAGCTTGTAGATCACACTTGTTACAAAGGAGGACAAGGTGATTACAAAAATAACCGCACCGCCCATACCAGCTGCCGTATCTGTAGTCTTGGAGACTCCAAGGAAAGGGCAAAGTCCCATAAACTGGCTCAAGACTACGTTATTTACCAGCGCAGAGCTTACAATGATCAGTAATAATTCTTTCATCTTCTCTTACCCCCTTTTTCCCGAACACATGGAATTTCCGCAGGAAGCACAGCCGCCCTTGCAATCCGGATTGCTTGGATCAATGCCTCGTTTTGCAGCACCAATCTTGAATTTGTTCTGAAGCGCAGATAAAAACGCAAGGACAAAAAATGCGCCAGGTGCAAGAATAAAGATAGTTACCGGCTCATAGCCTATTTTTCCCGCTGCAGCATCTGCAAGAGGAAGGATCTGTTTGCCGAAAATACTGCCGGCACCGATCAGCTCACGTACCGCACCGATACAGGTGATACTTAAAGTAAATCCAAGTCCCATTCCAATACCATCAAAAAGTGAAGGAATCGGTTTGTTCTTGGATGCATAAGCCTCTGCTCTTCCCAGAATGATACAGTTTACAACGATCAGCGGAATGTAAATTCCAAGGGAAGAATACAAAAACGGGATAAAGCCCTGGAGAAGCATCTGCACAATTGTTACAAAGGATGCTACAACAACGATGTAAGCAGGCATACGCACACTGTCCGGAATAAAATTACGGAGCAGGGAGATCATCAGGTTGGATGCTGCCAGAATTACCGTTGTGGTAAGTCCCATTCCGATACCATTGATTGCGGATGTGGTGATGGCCAGTGTTGGACACATACCAAGCATCAGCACAAAAGTAGGATTTTCTTTGATAATACCATTTATCAGTCGTTCAGATGGTGTATTCTTTTTCATTTCTGGCTGCCCCCTTTCTCATAACGGAATGCGGCAAGTCCTGCATTGACGCCATTTGTCATGGCATTTGTGGTAATTGTCGCACCACTTAAAGCATCGATCTCATCATCAGAGGTGGCACCAGTTTTTGTGTAGGTAAATTTCTCTACGTTCTTATCCTTGAACTGATTTTTAAAATCATCTGTAGTTGCACGCATACCAAGACCAGCGGTCTCACTGATGGATAAAATGGAAATTCCGTTCAGAGTTCCATCATCCTGAACGCCCATGGCAAACTGAATATCTCCGCCGTAGCCTTCTGCTGTGGTTACGGTAAAGGCATAGCCAAGTTCATTTCCCTGGTCATCCTTTGCAAGCATGACTTCATCAATATTCTGAGCCTTGTAACCGTTTTCATCCAGATAGCTTTCCAGATCAGTATCCTCACCGCTTGTAACAGTCTCGAAGCTGGCTGCATCAGCAAATACTGCCTTATATGCCTCTTCCTTCTCTTTCGCCTGCTGGCTTGCAATCGGACCTGCTGTAATATCGTTTACAAGACCAAGAAGCAGTCCGGAAACCAGTGTGATCACAGTCAGCGCAAGAGTATCTTTCACGATCTTATTTTTCATTTCTTCGCGCCTCCTTTTCCAAAAGCAACCGGACGGGTGAAACGCTCAATCTGAGGTACCAGCAGGTTGCAGAAAATAATCGCATAGGAAACGCCCTCTGCGGAAGCTCCGAAAATACGGAAAATTCCGGTAAGAACACCAAGACAGACGCCATATACATACTGCCCCTTTGGTGTAATGGGGCTTGTAACGTAATCTGTTGCCATAAACCATGCACCAAGCATAAGACCACCGCCACAAAGATGGGTGAGCAGATAATTTACATCAAAGCCTTTGCCGGAAGCAAGCATATAGATGATCACAAATACTGCAAAGCTGCCAATATAGGTCAACGGAATTCTGGCGCTGATCACTTTGTAGCAAAGCAGGATTGCTGCACCGATCAAAATGGCAATTACAGATGTCTCTCCGATGGTTCCCTGGATATTACCAAAAATCAGATTCTTAACCGGAACGGAGGAGCCTGCCACAAAGCCATGGTCACGAAGAGCGGCCAGAGGAGTGGCTCCTGTCACACCGTCAACAGCACCTTTAAAGCTGTCTGATACAGAAAAATCTGTCATCTTGCCGGCAAAGGAAATCATAAGGAAACAGCGGGCTGCCAGGGCCGGGTTCATAAAGTTCTGGCCAAGACCGCCAAAAAGCTGTTTTACCACAATAATTGCAAAAATACTGCCGAGCACCGGAATCCAGAGCGGAATTCCTGCCGGCATGTTCAGACCGATAAGAAGTCCGGTTACCACTGCACTGAAATCCTTCACAGTGTTCTTTTTGTGCATAAAATGATCATATAACCACTCTGCAAGCGCAGCTGAACCGGTGGATACCACCAGAACGGCAAGAGCCTTTAATCCATGATTATAAATTCCCATAAGGGCAGCAGGCAAAAGCGCTATGACAACCAGCTGCATGATTTTTGCAGTGGTCATCCTTGCCCGGACATGGGGATTAGATGATACATTAAACATTTGTTCCATTTATTTCTTCCCCCTTATTATTTCTTCTTCCTGCTTGCCAGAACCATTTTACGCATGGACTTAATGCTCTGGGTCAACGGACGTTTGGCCGGACAGATGTAACTGCAGCAGCCGCATTCACAGCATTCCATTCCATCAAACTTCTGGAAGCTCTCCATATCGCCGCGCTGTGCAAAGGTCGCAAGTCTTGCCGGAATAACATGTCCGGGACAGACGCTTACACAGCGTCCGCAGTTAATGCAGGCTGTCTCTTCCTCTTTCGCATCTGATACCGGGTCACTCTGCATACACAGAAGGGAAGAAGAGGTCTTCACACATGGTACATGAAGATCATACATGGCAAATCCCATCATAGGACCGCCGGAAATCACCTTGCCGGCATGCTCCTTCAGACCGCCGGCTGCATCGATCAGTTCGGCCATATCCGTTCCTGTACAGACTTCAAAATGTGCCGGACGGTTGATGCCCTTACCGGTTACTGTGAAAATTCGCTTCATGATCGGTCTTCCAAGTGCCACTGCGTCATAAATACTGCATATTGTTTCAACATTATCTACAATACATCCGGCATCTGCTGGAAGCATGGAGGAGTTGATTTCTCTTCCTGTCACTGCATAGATCAGGGTACGCTCACCACCCTGGGGATATTTGGTCATCAATTCTTTTACTTCGATATTCGGGACTCCGGCAGCCAGTTCTTTCATTCTGGCAATACAATCTGGCTTATTGTCCTCAATGCAGATACAGCCCTTTGCATTTGGAAAAAGTCCGACTACAATCTTTAATCCTTCCACAACCTTCTCCGGCTGATCCATCATGCGCCTGTAATCACTTGTAAGATAAGGCTCACATTCTGCACCGTTCACCAATATGTATTCAATCTTGTCAGGCTCCTTGGGGGAAAGCTTCACATGTGTGGGAAAGCCTGCACCTCCAAGACCTACTACACCGCCGTCGCGAATCCTTCCGATAATCTCCTCACGAGTAAGCGAAGCCGGATCTGCCGGGTGGAATTCCACCTCTTCATACAGTCCGTCATTCTCCACTATAATGGAATCTACCATACTTCCGGTAGCTGTCAGACGTTTCTCAATCCCTTTCACTGTACCAGATACAGAAGCATGAACAGGAGCAGATACAAATCCGCCTGCTTCAGCGATCATCTGACCAGCAAGCACATGGTCACCCTTTGCAACCACAGGCTTCGCCGGAGCACCAATGTGCTGGGACAATGGGTATGCCAAATCTGCCTTAGGAAGATATTTCTCCACCGGACAGTCCTTTGACATTTCTTTCCCCTCGAAGGGGTGTACGCCTCCTTTAAAAGTTAATCGCACTAATATTCACCGCCTTTATTTTATTGATTACTGACTCTTTTGTCCGCAGCAACCTGATTTATTGTCTGTTTGATTTATATTATTAATATCACTTTTGTCTGAGTATTTATTCAGCGTCTTTATTTCTCCTGCCAAATCCATATTTCTTATGGATCTTATATCCACGGTTCAAATTCGGATATGCCTTTACAAAACGCTGCATGTTGTGGCTGACCTTTCCTGCCATAGCCTCTTTACGCTTCTGAAGCTCTTCAGAGATATCTGACAGCATAGCAGTTCTCTTCTCTTCCAGTTCCTTGATCAGAGCAACATCATCAAGGCGTCCCAGCTTGCTCTCCAGCTGTTTCTTGATTCTCTCTCTGGAAAGTCCGCTGCTCTCCTCCAGATTCTCCATCTTCTCACGTGCCTGTACAAGCAGTTCTACACGCATCTGATCCAGCGCCTGCTCCCATGCAGGAATACGCTCGTGAATATGGAATGCAGCTGCAGCTGAGAAAGCGAAATCCACTATGTAAACAACTGTGACCACACAAACTGCAATCTCACCTGTTTTTCTGGAGTAAAGCTCTACAAAATCAGAGACCACCGGATGAAGGACTCTGAAAAGCCCTACTGTAAATAAGCCCCATCCAAGGGAACATCCCAGGCAGATACGTCCCTGAAAATTAAACTTCTTATCACTGTAGTCCCACCATGACGTATGGAAAATATTCTCCATCAGAGCTGCTGTCACATATTCCAAAGCCGTTGCAACTACAACTCCTCCCACAAACAAAAGAAGCAGATCCCCGCTTACAGGAAGAAGAATCAGATAAACAGCAAGTGCTCCGCAGCCATATATGGTACATAAAGGACCATTGATAAAGCCTCTGTTTATCAGCTTGCCTTTTCTCACCGATACATAACAGGTTTCCCACAGCCATCCAAGAAAGCTGTATATATAAAACCAATTGGCAATGTGATAGAAATCCACTCCGTTAATTGATAACTCCCACATAGATTTCTCCTTTTCTTTATATATTCTGACTATTCTATACATTCTACTATACCGCATTTTATGAAAAAATTCACTACCTAAAAATAAAAAAATTGTGTATAATTAAATACAATCCATGAAAGGAGTATAAACATGCTGATTGTTAAAAAAATGCCGATTTTACAAGGTTTTCCGGACTTTGAGACTGTTAAAAATTTATCTGGAAATGCTACTGAGAATGTCAATTTTTCACCATTATTTTATGATATTGAAACCACTGGATTGGGACGAAATTCATCTTTTTTATATTTAATTGGTGCAGTTTGCTATGAATCTGGTTCCTGGCAGCTTTATCAGTGGCTTGCTCCCGATTTCCGGGAAGAAAAAGCATTATTGGAGGTTTTTTCAGAATTTATAAAAAATTTCAGCTGTACCATCCAATACAATGGAGATTCTTTTGATCAGCCTTACCTTCAGGCTCGTTATAAATTCTACGAGCTGCCAGATCCTTTTGAGGGGATTTCTTCTTTTGACCTGTATAAAATGCTTCGCCCTCTGAAGGGATTTTTAAAGCTCCCAGGGTTAAAACAGGAACAGATGGAAGCCTTTCTTGGAGAACAGAAGCGCATTTACTGTAATGGCGGGGAATGCATTAAAATCTATAAAAAATATATGGCACACCAGGAGCAGACGGACCTGGATACGGTTATGGGACACAATATGGAAGATCTTCTCGGACTTGGCGATGTGTTTAAAATGATGGGGTATCTTGCACTCAGGGATGGTGAATTTACTATTCGCGGAACTGATTTTGACGGTGAAAATCTAATTTTGCAGATGAACCCCCATTACAGCCTGCCCGCTTCCTTTTCTAACGGCACAGAAGAATTCTATATTACAGGTCAGGACAATCTGGTAAGCCTCCTTGTAAAGCCTTTCAATGGCCGTATCCGCCAATATTACAGCGATTACAAAAGTTATGATTATCTGCCCGGAGAGGACATGGCAGTACCTAAATCTATTAGCAAATTTATGGAAAAAGGACTGAAAAAATCTGCTACAAGAGAGACCTGTTATACCTGGTTTCCATGCACAGAAGAATTTCTGGAAAATGAAGAAA
The DNA here is from genome assembly GCF_040924225.1 of Ruminococcus sp. RTP21484sp1_RTP21277st1_D2_RTP21277_210401. Taxonomy (NCBI): domain Bacteria; kingdom Bacillati; phylum Bacillota; class Clostridia; order Eubacteriales; family Oscillospiraceae; genus Ruminococcus; species Ruminococcus sp. RTP21484sp1_RTP21277st1_D2_RTP21277_210401. The sequence continues at coordinate 176,115 of NZ_JBCOMJ010000004.1, forward strand.
AGCAAAAGCAATATTTAATACATACCCTGGAATTTTTATTTTGGAAATTAAAATAAACTTTCAACCCATATTCCAAAATTCCCAAAACCTTTTTCAAACATACTCAAACTTCCAAAGCACGTAAAATCTCACGTAAAAAAGACATCATCCCCAGAGCGTATCTGAAAAATCATTCCCGCAAATTGTGATGCACATCTTGCAGAAAGCCTTTTCCAGACACGCTCTAACAGACAATGTCTTTTTACTAATATCATATTCATGATATCAAAACCAACCGCCATTCACAAATCCTGTGAATGGCGGTTATTTACATGGGATAAAAGAAATGCACAACACATCCCTCTTGGTTAAATTATTCCTCTACAGACTCTTCCTCAGCCGGAGCCTCAAGAGCTTTCATGCTAAGGCTGATCTTCTTGTCTTCGCCATTGAAATCAACAACTTTAGCCTGGATCTCCTGTCCGATTGTAAGCACATCAGATGGTTTTGCAACGTGCTCTCTGGAAATCTGAGATACATGAAGAAGTGCATCTACGCCAGGTGCAAGCTCAACAAATGCACCGAAGTCTGTCATACGTGCAACTTTACCAGTTACTACGTTTCCAACAGCGAAATCCTCAGCAGCTGTAAGCCATGGATTCTCCTCCGGGAATTTCATTGTAAGAGCAATCTTCTCGCCCTTGATATCTTTGATCATAACTTTAACAGTCTCACCAACTGTGAAGACTTTCTTCGGGTTCTCTACTCTGCCCCAGGACATCTCAGAGATGTGAAGCAGTCCGTCAGCGCCGCCCAGATCGATGAATGCACCAAAATCTGTAACGTTCTTAACAACACCCTCTACTGTATCGCCAACATGGATACGCTCCATAAGCTCCTGCTGTTTCTTAGCTTTCTCAGCAACAAGAAGCTGTTTGCGGTTACCAATGATGCGGCGTCTTCTTGGATTGAACTCTGTGATAACGAACTCAATCTCCTGATCAGCATATTTGCTGAGATCTTTCTCATATGTGTCGGAAACAAGGCTTGCAGGAATGAATACACGTGTCTCCTCAACGTTAACACATAATCCACCGTCAAGTACCTGAGTTACAGGAGCCTTTAATACTTCCTGGTTCTCGAATGCTTCCTCAAGGCGTTTATTGCCTTTCTCTGCAGCAAGTCTCTTGTAGGTTAAGATAACCTGGCCTTCGCCATCGTTTACCTTAAGCACTTTGGCTTCCATGGAGTCACCTACATGTACAGCGTCTGTGAGTACTACGGAAGGATCATTGCTATATTCACTCTTGGTGATAATACCATCAGCTTTATAGCCAATATTCAGGATAATTTCATCTTCTTTCACATCGATGACCTTTCCCTGTACGATTTCTCCATTTCTGATTGTTTTTACGGAATCTTCCAGCATCTGTTCAAAACTTAATTCTGACATGTTCTTGAACCTCCTCAATAATTTTCTTTGGGGTTGAAGCCCCTGCTGTAATACCTACATAACTACTGCATTGGAACATATCTGAATCCAAGTCTACAGGTGTTTGTATATAGTAAGTATTTTCACATTCCTTTTTACATATTTCAAACAGCTTTTGAGTATTGGAACTATGTCGGCCTCCTACGACTAACATAGTGTCTACCTCTCCGGCTATGCTCTTTGCTTCTCTCTGCCGTTCTTCGGTAGCATTACAAATAGTGTTTAAAATATTAAGAATATTTAAAACAGTATTATCATACCTCTTTTTGCGGAGAATTTCAACTAAATCTTTAAATTTATTATAATTAAATGTGGTCTGCGACACAATGCACACATTTTTGCCTTCCGGAGGCACGAAATCCAGTGCGTCCTGTTTGGTGCGGATCACAGTATATGGTCCTATACACCAGCCGCAGATTCCCACAACCTCAGGATGATCCGGATCTCCAATGATCACAATATGGGAACCGGCTTTGCTCTCCTTTTCCACAATCCGGTGGATCTTCAGGACAAAAGGACAGGTCACGTCCACATAGGAAAGGCCGCACTCTTCCAGCTGATCGTAGACTTTTTTTCCAACACCGTGTGAGCGGATCACTACGGTGCTGCCCTCTGGAAGAGTTTTCAGTTCTTCTTCTGAAGCAACACGGACACCTTTCTTTTCCAGATCATTTACCACTTCTTCATTGTGGATGATGGGGCCCAGGGTAAAAAGCCTGTCCGGACAGCTGTCGATCAGTTCATATACCTTATCTACTGCACGCTGCACGCCAAAGCAAAAGCCTGCTGTTTTTGCAACTTTTACTTCCATGGTTTATTCCACCTTATCTTTGTAAATTCCAAGGATCGCAGCTACCACTTCATCAATGTTCATAAGAGAAGAATCCACAAGCACTGCATCCTCAGCCTGGCGAAGAGGAGAAATTTCTCTTGTCATATCCTGATGATCCCGGTTTTCAATGTCTTTCTTGATTTCTTCAAGATCAGCACTCTCGCCCTTGGCAAGATATTCATCATAACGCCTCTTAGCTCTGGTCTCCACGCTGGCAGTAAGATAAATCTTCACCTGTGCGTCCGGAAGAACTACAGTTCCAATATCCCTGCCATCCATTACCACATCGTTCTTTGCTGCCAGATTTCTCTGAAGATTGAGAAGATGTGCCCTTACCGCCGGGTTTGCAGATGTTTTGGATGCCATGTTTCCAACCTCTTCCGTACGGATATACTGATTTACATTCTCACCGTTAAGAATTACAACTTGCTCTCCATTTTCATATCGAATGGAAACCTCAGCGCTCTGACAGTTACCTGCAACTGCTTCCGCATCTGTTCCGTCAATTTCATTTCTCAGCAAATAAAGTGCAACGGCACGGTACATAGCGCCTGTATCTACATAAATAAAAGACAGTTCCTTTGCCACTCTCTTTGCAATTGTGCTTTTGCCTGCTCCTGCCGGCCCGTCAATGGCAATGTTACATCCCATTTTCTCTGTTACCTCCTCTTAAATCGCAGTTTTTTCACTTCTTACATTTATAACAGATTTTTATTCATTTTTCAATGCCATAGCTGCAAGATATGCGGTAGACCATGCAATCTGGAGATTATAACCGCCGGTCACTGCATCCAGATCCAGTACTTCTCCGATAAAATAAAGCTTCTTTACCCTTCTGGATTCCATAGTACCAGGCTGGATATCCTTCACAGAAACACCACCTCTTGTAATAACTGCTTCTTTATATTCTCCCATTCCATTGATGGTAAATGGGAAAGCTTTCACCAGTTCTTCAAAGTGCATTCTTTCTTCCCTGGAAATATCGTGTATCTTTTTTTCCGGAGAAATACCACCCAGTTCCAGCATGACAGGTGTAAGGGATGATGGAAAAAGTACGCCGATCACATTCTTAAACTGTTTGTTCTGTCCTGCCTCAAATTCCCGCAGAATTCTGGCATCCAGCTGTTCCATGGTAAGGGCAGGCTTCAGATCCAGATAAGCATTCAGCTCTCCGGATTTCTGCAGTTGTTTGCCAATATGTGCGCTTGCAGATAAAATCATGGGGCCTGTCACGCCAAAGTGGGTGAACATCATCTCGCCAAAATCCCGGAAGAGCACCTTTTTGCCTGACTTAATCGTAAGTTCGGTGTTTTTTAAGGAAAGTCCCTGAAGTCTTGGGATATAATCCTCTTTTGTCTTAAGAGGAACCAGAGACGGAGAAAGCTCCGTTACTTTATGGCCGGTTTCCTCTGCAAAGCGATAACCATCCCCTGTGGAGCCTGTTGACTGATAGGAAAGTCCTCCAGTGGCAACCAGAACATGGTCGCCCTCCATAAAACTTCCATCTGCCAGTTCTACACCGGTTACCTGGCTGTGATGTGCCTTTTTCTCATCCACGTCCGGTTCCTCATAAGGACTGACCTTCACATTTTTCACCTCTGTGCGAAGATGGATATATGCGCCAGCTTTCTTAAGTTCCCGTTCCAGACCGCGGATAATATCTGAAGAATGGTCAGACACAGGGAAAACCCGGTTACCTCTCTCTGTCTTCAGTGGAACTCCCGCTTCTTCAAAGAATTCCATTACGTCCTGGGGTGTAAAAGAATAGAAAGCACTGTACAGGAATTTCGGGTTAGACATAACTGCCCGGAACAGTTCTTCCGTGTCACAGTTATTTGTAACATTGCATCTGCCTTTTCCTGTAATATACACTTTCTTTCCAAGTTTCTCATTTTTCTCCAGAATGTGGACCTCATGTCCTGCCCTTGCCAGATAAACACCGGCCATCATTCCAGCAGCTCCGCCGCCTACGATCAATATTTTACTCATTTAGATACCTTTCATAAATCTGTTCGAAAACCTTTTTCTGCGGAATTCCCAGGTTGTGACCAGCCGCCCCTGGCGATATTTGCCCACTGTAGAATATTTTTTTCATACCGGATTCAAACAGTTTTGTGTATATTTTTTAAAAAGACACGTGCAAAAACCTTCTCTGCACGTGTCTTTCGTCGTAATTTCTATAGGATCAGCATATAACCTGTCCCATAGAAATCCTTATTCCTCACTGATTAAACCGGATATGCTCCGTTTTTGGTATCAGCAACAGTCTCATCCACCTTTTTCTCCTGAGCCTGACGATACTTGAAGAAGTCAGTAGCAACCTGTGGGAACAGTGCATAGGACAGAACGTCCTCATCCTGCTCTTTATACTGTGCCATCTCGCCTTCAAGTTTGCCCAGCTCATTCTCAAGAAGATCTGCCGGACGGCATGTGATCGGCTGTGTGTCACCGATACATTTCTTCTGAACTTCTGGATTGAATGGTTTTGCTGTAGCACCATATTTTCCGCTGAGAACATCTTTTGTCTCTTTGGTAACCATCTTGTATCTCTCGCCCATGAGAACGTTAAATACAGCCTGTGTACCAACGATCTGGGAAGACGGAGTAACAAGCGGCGGCTCACCAAGGTCTTTACGCACACGCGGAACTTCCTCAAGAACATCATAGAACTTGTCTTCTGCATGCTGCTCTTTCAGCTGGGAAGTAAGATTGGATAACATACCACCCGGTACCTGATACAGAAGAGTCTTGATGTTTACGCCAAGGTTCTTCGGATTCAGAAGGCCGCTCTCAAGAGCCTCGTCACGCATTGGACGGAAGTAGTCTGCGATCTCAGCAAGAAGCTGCTGATCAAATCCGGTATCATATGGAGTGCCTTTGAAGGTCTCAACCATAACCTCAGTTGCAGGCTGGGAAGTACCCAGTGCAAATGGAGACATTGCAGTATCGATGATATCAACACCAGCTTCAACAGCTTTTAAGTAAGTCATGGAAGCTACACCAGAGGTGTAATGTGTATGAAGATCGATCGGGATCTTAACAGTCTCTTTCAGGGCTGTAACAAGCTCAGTTGCCTTATATGGAAGAAGAAGACCGGCCATATCTTTGATACAGATAGAGTCTGCACCCATTTCCTCGATACGTTTCGCAATGCTTGTCCAGTACTCAAGAGTATACGCATCACCAAGTGTATAGGAAAGAGCAACCTGTGCATGGCCATGCTCTTTGTTTGCAGCATGTACAGCAGTCTGAAGGTTGCGAAGGTCGTTCATACAGTCGAAAATACGGATGATATCGATACCATTTGCCAGAGATTTCTGAACAAAATACTCTACAACATCATCAGCGTATGGACGGTATCCAAGAATGTTCTGGCCACGGAAAAGCATCTGCAGCTTTGTGTTCTTGAATCCTGCACGTAATTTACGAAGTCTTTCCCACGGATCCTCATGAAGGAAACGAAGGCTTGCATCGAAAGTAGCACCACCCCAGCACTCAACTGCATGGTAGCCTACTTTATCAAGTTTATCAACGATTGGAAGCATCTGCTCTGTTGTCATACGGGTTGCAATCAGGGACTGATGTGCATCACGCAGAATGGTTTCCACAATTTTAACAGGTTTTTTTTCAATTTCTGCCATAATTGTTCTCCTTATTTATTTAGTTCATCCGGACTTCCCGGTTTCACTATAGAAAGCCGGGAAAAATCCGAATTTCTGGTATCATTATTAGATTCCGTAAATAGCCATAAATGCTCCGGCAGCAACGGCTGTACCGATAACACCGGCAACGTTTGGTCCCATTGCATGCATCAGAAGGAAGTTGGTAGGATCTGCCTCAGCACCAACCTTCTGGGAAACACGGGCTGCCATAGGTACCGCAGATACACCGGCGGAACCAATAAGCGGATTGATCTTGCCGCCTGTAAGCTTGCACATAATCTTTCCGAGCATAACACCGCCGAAAGTACCACATGCAAATGCCACAAGACCTAATACAACGATCTTCAAAGTATCCACATTCAAGAATGCCTCTGCACTTGTGGAAGCACCAACAGATGTACCAAGAAGGATAACTACGATGTACATAAGTGCATTGGAAGCTGTCTCTGTAAGCTGTTTTACAACGCCGCACTCTCTGAACAGGTTACCAAGCATAAGCATACCAACCAGAGGAGCTGTTGTCGGAAGAATCATGCAGACAACGATTGTGATTACGATTGGGAAGAGGATCTTCTCAAGCTTGGATACAGGACGAAGCTGCTCCATCTTGATTTTACGCTCTTTCTCAGTAGTAAACAGTTTCATGATCGGAGGCTGGATGATCGGAACCAGTGACATATAGGAATATGCCGCCACGGCGATCGGTCCCATAAGAGCAGTCTGACCAAGCTTACCAGCAAGGAAAATGGAGGTCGGACCATCTGCACCACCGATGATGGAGATTGCTGCTGCTGCTTTTCCATTGAATCCAAGGAAGATTGCAAGGAAGTAAGCTATATAGATACCGAGCTGCGCTGCAGCACCCATCAGGAAGCTTTTCGGATTCGCGATCAGCGGACCAAAGTCTGTCATGGCACCTACACCCATAAAGATAAGGGAAGGAAGAATACTCCACTCATCAAGGATGTAGAAGTAATGAAGAAGACCACCAACACCGTTGGACATGTCTTCCGGATTTGCCATAATGTCCGGATAAATATTAACAAGGAGCATACCAAATGCAATGGGAACAAGCAGCAGAGGCTCAAATCCCTTTGCAATGGCAAGATATAAGAATACACAAGCAACCACGATCATCAGGTAGTTACCCCATGTCAGATTAAAAAATGCGGTCTGATGGATCAGGTTGGACAAAGTGTCTGCTACGTAAGACATCCTATTACCTCCCGACTTAGTTCATTGTTGCCAGGGTATCTCCATTTTCTACAGAGGCACCTTCTGCAACGTCAATGCTTGCAACGGTTCCGTCCTGAGGAGCTACAACCGGGATCTCCATCTTCATGGATTCCAGGATTACAATGTTGTCACCGGCTTTTACAGCCTGTCCAACGCTTGCTGCGATTTTCAGAACCTTTCCAGGTACGGAAGCTGCAACCTTAACTGCGCCTGCTCCGGCTGCTGCTTTAGGAGCTGCCTTCGGTGCCGGTGCTGCTTTCGGAGCTGCTGCAGGAGCTGCAGCTGCTGGTGCGGAAACGCTTCCTGTCTCTTCAACAGTTACTTCATATGCTGTTCCGTTAACGGTAATTGTATAACTTTTCATTTTAGGATCCTCCTGTATTTATCTCTTTTTACGATTGATTTTGCGGATGGAACGAACAACGAATCCATCTGTAGTGGTTCCCTCAGCTGCTGCAATTGCTGCTGCGATAACCGCGATCAGTTCTGTATCGTCTGCTTCTGCTGCTTCCACTGGTGCTGCCACCGGTGCAGGGGCAGGGGCTGCTGCAGCCTGAGCTTTTTTCTTTGCTTCCGGATTCGGGATGAATCTGAACAGATAGATCAGGAAGCTCAGGAAAATAAGAACGATGAATACGATTGCAATACCCATGATAGTATTCATAACAGCTCTTCTTAAGGTCTCAGCCATGGAGTACTGTACATCAACAGTAAGGGATGTAGGTGCTCCTGTAGAAGCATCGAAAATATAAACGAAATTTGCATCTGCTTTCTCAAAGGAGACCGGTACAGTAACAGTATATCCGTCGTCAGAAGCCTTCACCTCTGTCTCTCCGGTTCTCTCCTTTAAAGCCCCAACTTCATCCTTGGAGCCTGCCCATGCAGTCATTGCACCAACAGTAAACTCATCAGATGACTTGGTATAATTCTCAATATCTTCATCACTGAGAGCAATGATGGTATCGGTAAGTCCCTCAGCAGTAGTGACCAAAGTCTGCTTTACCGAGTCATCTACCTCATCAGCTGCCCATACGGAGGAAGCTCCGGTAAGAGTGAGAACTGCCATCATGAGAAGTACTGTGCAAAGGGAGGATACTTTCTTAAAAATCTGTTTCATATGCTCCACCTCGCTTAGACCGTGCCGTGTTTCTTGGACGGACGTTCTTCCCTTTTTGTGAACAGCATTTCAAATGCACCGATCACATATTTTCTTGTATCAGCCGGGCTGATAATGGTGTCAACATATCCTCTTGCTGCTGCAGAGGAAACAGAGTTCTGAAGTTCTCTGTACTCAGCTGCTTTCTCAGTAAGAGCTGCTGCGTCATCGCCTGCATACATGATCTTGGCTGCAAGGTCAGCATCCATCATACCGATCTCTGCGTTCTCCCATGCGTATACCATGTCTGCACCGATTGCTTTGCTGTTCATAGCTGTGTAAGCGGTTCCAAATGCTTTGCCGATCACAACGTTAACCTTCGGAACAGTAGCGTCTGCAAATGCATGAACCAGTGCTCCGACAGATTTCGCCATCATCTTCTCGCCACATACAGTAGCCTTAAAGCCGTTTACATTTGTAAGAGTAAGTACCGGGATCTCGAAAGCGTCACAGAATTTTACGAACTCTGCTGCTTTTCTTGCACCGCGTGCACTAAGGGTACCATCAGACTCCCATACCTTTTTGCCTTCTGCATCATAGCTCTCGCTTCTGTTTGCAACAGCACCAACGGTAGCGCCGTTCAGTCTGATAAATCCAACAGCAACACTCTTGCCGTAGTCAGCTTTTACCTCGAAGAACTGGCCGTTATCAGCGATTCTGGAAAGTGCAATGGCTGTGTCGCCTGTGCAGTTCTCAATATCCTCGCATACACGGTTCAGGTCGTCTGTGCACTCCATGTAAGAATCAGTGTCTTCGCAGTTAGATGGCAGATATGTTACGAGTTCACGGATTTTTCCAAGGATCTCGTCCTCAGTGCCGATTCCGTCTACAAGACCTGTCTCTTCGCTCTGGAATCTGGCAGAGGATGTGTCACATTTGGAAACGTGATTGCCTTCAAGGGCGTTCGGGGTGTTTACAAACAGTTTGCCTTTCTTCTCTTCAACAAATGTGAAGTCTGTCAGTGCCGGTACAAGTGCCATACCACCACCGCAGGTACCGAAGATACCTGTGATCTGTGGGATCAGTCCGGATGCCAGAGTCTGTTTCATATAAATTTCACCGAATGCTTCCAATGCGTCAGTTGCCTCCTGAAGACGGAGACCTGCACAATCGATCAGGCCGATCACCGGAGCACCGGTCTTCATAGCCATATCATAAAGTCTGGTAATCTTCTTGGCATGCATTTCACCAACGGTTCCGTTCAGTACGGAAACATCCTGGCTGTACACATACACCAGATTTCCATCGATTACACCATATCCGGTAATAACACCGTCTGAAGGTGCTTTTTTCTCAGTCATGTTGAAATCTGTATTTCTGGCTGTTACACTTTGGCCGATCTCAACAAAACTGTTCGCGTCAAGCAAAGAAGTGATTCTTGTGCCCGCTAAACTTTGTGTTGCGTTACTCATTCTTTCTTGCCCTCCATTTTATAATAATTTAAAAGTATAACCAAAAATTCTGCCGATTCTAATTGTACATTTTTTCACACAATTTTTCAATAGTTTTCCGTGTTTTTATGCAAAAAAATCCCTCGATTTTCGGGGGATTTTTTTATATATCATACATATTCCGTCAGGCTTTTTAGTGAAAAAAGTCATGAAACACCTTGTTTGCGCACCATAAATAGGTGATTTTGACAATATTGCGATCTGCTGTCACAAAATAGTTATCCAGGACAAGTTCTCCAAGACAAAAAGTGACCTGACCAATTTTCTGCCCCTTTTTCACAGGTGCTGTCAAATTTTTCTCAATACGCAGATGGCAGGTAATCTTTTCCCCTTCTTTCAGAAGGATCTGTTTCTTTTTGTCAGAATCAGATGCCTGAATCCGGCCATTTATATATACATCTGCGAAACCTGTCCCAGTTTCTGTGAAAATTCTCCCGGAATTTTCCTGATTTTCCTTACCAGATTCTTTCCCGCTGCTTTCGTCAGTCCCATCCTTTACTGGTATAGCCGGAATCTCCGGCTCCTGCCAATAGGTTTCCTTGTGAAAATTTGCTTTGCCATATTCCAGCAGTTTCATGGCATCTTTCCATTTATATGTCTTATTATTCGGCCAGCCGCAGCCAAGAAGGGAAATAATAAATTTTCTTTCCTCATTTTCACAGGCTGCCACATAACAATAACCCGCATTTCCTGTAAAACCGGTTTTTCCTGAAATGGCATCCGGAGTCATATCAAGAAATGCATTTGCATTATGGACGGAAAACTGACGTTTTCCTGTAATATCAGAAAAAGAATAATCCCTGGTCTGTGTGATATGAAGAAATGCTTTATTTTTCACAGCATAGCTCATGATCAAAGCCAGATCTCTTGCGGTAGTCTGATGAATGCCTCCTGCATCTGCACTGTCAAGACCGTTCGGCGTAACAAAATGAGTGTTCGTGCAGCCAATCTCCTTTGCTTTTGCATTCATCATTTTTGCAAACCCTTCCACAGAACCGCCAATGTGTTCAGCAATTGCCACAGCCGTATCATTATGGCTTTTCAACATTAAAGAATAAAGAAGATCTTCCAGGTAATACTGCTCCCCTTCCTTTAAATTCAGCTTTACTTCTGGTTGAGAGGCCGCATTTTCTGACACCATTACATAATCATCACCGGAGCCCTTTTCCAGTGCAAGGATACAGGTCATTACCTTTGTGGTACTGGCATTTGGGCGAGCTGTATAGCCCTCTTTTTCGTACAGTACCCGGCCAGAATCCCCATCCATAAGAACGGCGGATAAGGCATAGAGATTTCCAGGTCCGTCTGTTTCTTTCATATCAACAGCTGCCGGTATCATCTGCACAATGGAGCTGACAGCCTTTTTTTCATCTGTGCCAGTGCTTCCTGACACCTGGGCAGCAGTGCATAAAACAAGTACAAAAGTCAGTGTAAAACAAAAGAATCTGTATCTGCTTTTCATAGTCCACCCCACATTCCGTTTATAGTATTTTACGCGGACCTGTCCCAAACTATGCAAAGCTCACTCTACAAGTTTTGCCTGATAAAAAGAACAGGTATCTTACAGAAATACCTGTTCCTGAAATTGGTTCAATTTTCAGTTTGTATATCACAGCTAACCATTGTAAGTCAGATTCCATCGCTCAGACAACAGCATGTCCTCCTGGGAAAGCTGATACAGCTCCAGCAATTCTGCCGGTGCCTCTTTCACCTCTTTTTCAAACAATGTATTCAGCTGTTCCACAGGTTCCCTGCTGCCACCTGCCGGCTGAGCCATCATATAGTGATCGATCAAAGCAGACTGTGCTCTTCTTCCTCCAAGGCTGGAAAGCTTCGCCAGACGCGCCCGTCTCGTCCCGCCATCGTCACATACCAGCAGATTTGTCATAAATTTCATCAGTTTAAGGCTCAGAAGAATATCTCCTGTTTTTACAAGAGGAAAAACCTTGTGGATTTCCTCCGCATTTTTGCGTTTTGCTTTGATACAATCAGAAGGATAAAAGGCATATGGATTTTTCCCATTTTCTCCCATAAGGAAGCGGTCAAATTCAATTTCCAGAAGGCTGTGGGAAATTCTGCCCTTATCATTCATTTCATTGACAAAAGGATGACAGGAAGAGTCCAGAAGATAATGACAGCCAAAGCCAAGAAGATAGGCAAGAAGCGCCTCATCACCAGTCTCTCTGACCTGCGCCATTCCCTGGGCGAAAAATGCCCGGGCTTTTTCTTTGTGCATACGGTATCCTACACTGCTTACGTGATTCTTAAAAATAAAATAATAGAAGAAAATATCCGGTCCGTGAAGACCGATCCGATACAGTTCACCGTTTTTCCGAATAATTTCTTTCACTTGATCGGGCAATTGCCTGTATACTTTCTGACCAAACAAATCATGTGCATATGTTGTGGGCATTTTTTCTCTCCTGTCTTATCGCCTGCAGTTTATCTGCGGCTTACTTGTCCTGTTTCATTGTCTGCAGTTTATCCGCAGCTTACTTGTCCTGTCATATCGTCTGCAGTTTATCCGTAGCTTACTTGTCCTGTCTTATATATCCAGCTTCAGCTGTACTTCCTCTTCTGCCTCAGCCTTAAAATCCGCCATTTTTACCGGATCCACAGCCGGCAGCTCTTCCAGACCCTGCACACCAAATGTGCGAAGAAATTCTTCTGTAGTGCCGAAAAGGATCGGCCGTCCAGGTGCATCAAGACGTCCAAGCTCCTTTACCAGATTATACTCAACCAGCTTATTTACTGCATGATCGCTTTTTACTCCCCGGATCTTTTCAATCTCAGCTTTTGTCACAGGCTGCTTATAGGCTATAATAGACAGCGTTTCCAGCATAACATCTGTAAGGGCAGGTTTCTTAGGCTGCATGGCAATCCGGATCAGACAGCCATAGTAATCCCGTTTGGTGCACAGCTGATAAGAGCCCTCCAGCTCAATGATCTGGATTCCCCTTCCCTCATCCTTATATTTATCCATCAGATTATGGAGTAGTTTTTCTGTAGTTGGCTTATCCTGCTGGATTGCTTTCGCAATCTGACCTAGTTCCACAGATTCACCCATCGCAAACAGGACTGCCTCAACGGCACCTTCTAATCGTTTAATTTCCATACACTATCCTTCTTCCTCTGCAAATTCTGTCAGATTCTTCCAGGTTTCCGGCTCTGTCACAACATTGATCTGAATGTCATCAAAAATCTCTTCCTGAACCACATGAATGTGTCCCATTTTTATCAGTTCCAGCACGGAAAGGAAGGTAACGATTACCTGTACTTTGGAGCACTGCTTTTTCAGCAGGTCCCGAAAACTGAATTTCCTGTGAGTCTTTGCAAATTCTTTCATCTCCAGCATTTTATCAGAAAGACTGACTTCTTCCTTCTCAATTTTTCCAAACTGACTTCGGATAGGATCTCGTCTGTCGTCCTGCCGCCTGATGATCGACTGGTAAATGGCGTTTAATTTCTCAAGAGTAAGACCAGCCAGAAGTTCTGAGGGATCCACTGGCTCCCGATACTGAAGCACCTCCCTTGGCACATCCGGCTCACGGAAATAAACGCCGCTGGCATCGTCCATTTTGTCCTTCAGCTCATAAGACATATATTTATACATCTTATATTCCAGAAGTTTCTGAACCAGTTCCGCTCTGGGGTCCTCCTCTTCTCCTTCTTCATTGATTTCTTTTGGAAGAAGCATCCGGCACTTGATATCCAGAAGTGTGGCTGCCATGACCATAAACTCACTCATAACTCCAAGATCTTCTTTTTCCATAGCGTGAATGTATTCCATATACTGATCCGTAATCTCCACAATCGGTATATCATAAATATCAATTTTATTTTTATCAATAAGGTGAAGGAGCAGATCAAGCGGTCCTTCAAAAACATTCAGTTTTACGGGAATTGCCATGCGCTTTCCTCTCTCCCTTACGGTTTCATTTCTATAAAAATCAGCTCTCTTGGATTATGGATCCGAAGAGGCACTGTGTGTTCCCCAAGGCCTGCACTTACGATCATACATTTGCCATTTTTGTAAAAATCGCCGCAACAGTATTTTGGAAAAGGTATAAACTGGGAACTGATGGCTCCCACATGTCTGGAAAAACGGAGCACACCGCCATGGTAATGTCCAGACAGAATCAGGTCTGCCCCCCAGTGGAAATAGGTTCTGCCATATTTTGGGTTATGGGCAAGAAGAATATTTATGGCTTCCGGATCTGGCTTTCCCATAAGCTCTTCCATTTTTTCAGAAGTTAGCTTCGGGGAAAAAGGCTTGTGATAGTATTCCAGTGGAAGTTCCAGTCCATTTACCACAAAGGAATTGCCAGCCAGAACAACTTTGCTCTTCTCATTTGCCAGAAAACAGATTCCTTTTTGTTTCAACTCTGCCTGATATTTCAGGTACTCATTCCGATAAAGGTGCCCTTTGGCTTTCATTTTGGTTTCGTGGTTTCCCATGGCGTAAAAGATGGGGAAGTTCTTCGCCAGTGTACAAAGCAGTTTTCTGGCAGTTTCCAGGGTGGAAGGATCCATCCGGACCACCATGTCTCCGGCAAGAAGAATGGCATCGGGGTCATTTTCCTGGATTTTTTTCAGCAAAGCACTGTTCTCTTCGCCGAAAATGCTTCCGTGAAGGTCTGCAAGAACAGCAAAGCGCACGCTTTTTTTTATTTTCGGGTTATGGACTTCATAGGTTACAGTTCGAAATTTTTCCATAAATCTCCTTAAATACTTTGTAATTTCCAGAGCGTGTTTGAAAAAGGCCTTCTGCAATCTGCACGCCCCAGGCCCTGCTTACTTTCCAAATCCACAATTGGGGAAGGTACAGACTTTGCAGCTCAGGCAGAGACCGCCTTCTCCGTATGCAGCAACTTCTTCCGGGAAAATTTCATCGTCTGCCATGATTCTTGGCAGAACCAGGTCAAATACAGTACGCTTCGCATACATGACACATCCAGGAAGCCCAAGGATTGGGATGCATTTGCCCTCTTTCTCATAGTAAGCGATGAGAAGCATGGCTCCTGGCAGTACCGGTGCACCGTAAGTAACAACTCTGGCTCCTGTATCACGGATTCCTCCAGGTGTACGGTCATCTGGATCCACACTCATACCGCCGCTGCAGACTACCATGTCTGCACCCTGGTTAATAAATTCCATAATGTCGTCTGTGATCTGTGCCTTGTCATCTCCTGGAGTCGTCTGACCGATCACCTCAGTGGGGTACTCAGAAAGCTTTTCTTTTAATACAGGGGTAAAAGTATCCTGAATCAGACCTTTTTTTACCTCGCTTCCAGTTGTAACGATTCCAACCTTTTTAAAATGATAGGGAAGAATGGAAAAAATCGGTTCCGGGCCAGCGGCTTCCACAGCTCTGTCCATTTTTTCTTTTTCGATTACAAGAGGGATGATCCTGGTGCCAGCCAGTTTATCTCCTTTTTTTACCGGGAAGTCCCCATGGCGGGAAGCAATCATCATCTCCCCCAGAGAATTCACTGCCAGAAGGGCATCTCTGCGGATTTTCAGAACTCCGTCCTCGTCTGCTACCAGTTCGATCTTGCCTTCTTTCACATCAGTTCCATGCATGGAATCTCCTGCACAGATTTTATACAAAATATCAGCGCCCTCATTTTCATGAAGAATTCCCTCTTTCTTTTCCCACACAAAAAGATGTTCTTTTCCAACAGAAAGGAGCAGCGGAATGTCCTCTTCTTTCACAATATGTCCTTTGGAAAACAGAACGCCTTTCTTCTCATCCTTTATAATCTGTGTAATATCATGGCAGAGGATCTGGCCTGCTGCGTCTTCGGTTCTTATTTCTTTCATTCTGCAATTCATCCTTTCGCATATAATTGCTGTTTACGATCACAATCCGGCTTTGCAAAGTTTCGCATATACGCCGTCCTTCTCCATCAGCTCCTGATGTGTACCTTCTTCTGCAATTCCATCTTCGGTCAGCACCAGGATCCTTCTGGCATTGCGGATTGTGGAAAGACGATGGGCGATCACGAAGGTGGTTCGGTCTTTGGCAAGACGTTCCAGAGATTGCTGCACTACCTTCTCACTTTCGTTATCCAGGGCGGATGTTGCCTCATCAAAGATCAGGATCGGCGGATTCTTCAGAAACGCTCTCGCAATGGAAAGACGCTGTTTCTGTCCTCCGGAAAGCTTCACGCCACGCTGTCCAATGTCTGTGCCATAGTTATCCGGCATTTCCATAATAAAATCATGAGCATTGGCAAGCTTGGCTGCGCGGATGACTTCCTCGTCGGTAGCGTCCGGACGGCCATATCTGATATTTTCCATAATGTTTCCTGCAAACAGGTATACATCCTGCTGCACAATTCCAATCTGATTACGAAGATCCTTCAGTTTGATCTTTCGGATATCTTTTCCATCCAGATAAATGGCACCAGATGAAACATCATAAAATCTGGGGATCAGGCTGCAAAGGGTAGTCTTTCCAGCTCCAGAGGTGCCTACAAGGGCAACATAGTCACCGGGCTTCACTTCCAGATTTACGTTAGAAAGCACTTTCTCATTGTGGTCTTCATAGTGGAAAGAAACATTTTCGAAACGGATATCTCCTTTTACATGATCCATAGAAACGGCATCCGGCGCATCCTCAATATCCGGCGCAATGGACATCATTTCCAGGAAGCGGTCATAACCACTGTAGCCGTTCTGGAACTGCTCGGTAAAGTTTACCAGCTTGGTAACCGGCTCTGTAAAATTGTTAATATACAAAAGAAAAGTCACAAGATCTGTGGCGCTTAAATCTCCTGCTGCCAGGAACATGGCTCCGGAAACCAGTGCAGTAACTGTGATCAGTGTGGTAAACGCATCCATGCCTGCATGATAACCTGCCATATAGCGGTAAGTCACACGCTTGGAATCCACAAAACGCTCATTTCCTTTACGGAATTTCTCAATCTCACGCTTCTCATTTCCAAAAGATTTTACCACACGGATTCCGGAAAGACTGTCCTCGATCTGGCTGTTGATCTCGCCCATGCGCACACGGTTTTCCTTAAATGCACTTTTCATCTTTTTATTATAAATCAGTGCATAGATCAGCATAATAATTACAACTGCGAAGCACAGCAGTGCCATCTGCGGCTTCACATTCATAAGAATGATCAGTGCTCCGAACAGCTTGATCACTGAGATCAGAATATCCTCCGGTCCATGGTGGAGAAGCTCTGTAATATCAAAAAGATCACTTGTGATCCTGGAAAGAAGCTGACCGACCTTCTGATTATCATAAAATGCAAAAGAGAGCTTCTGGTAATGGCTGAATATCTCGTTTCGCATATCATGCTCAATGTAAGCCCCCATCATATGTCCATAATAGGTGATAAAATAACGGCTTCCAAGCTGCACCAGGATCAGTACCAGCATTCCCACCCCGATTTTCAAAATCATGGTCTTCGCTTCAGCCGCTGGCATTTCACTTATGGAATTCATAATATAACGAACCATCAGTGGAATGACAAGTGTCACTGCAGCCCCAAGGAATGCAAAAAAAAGATCTGCAAAAAACAGTCCCTTATATGGTTTATAATAGCCTGCAAGCATCTTTAATCTGCCAGGCTGTTTTTTCTCTTGTTTCATATGATTCTCCTCCGCTTTTGCTGCTATATTTTTGTAAGACATCAGCAAAAATTTTCATACAGAGTTTATTATAAACCGACGAGGACTGTTTTGTCAAAATGCTTCTGTAATTTGTATAACTATTTTTAGGGTTACTGTTCACTCCGTTCACAGTAACGCGCTTCGCGATGCACAGAAATCATGCATTCGCATGATTTCGCGCCGCAATTCTCGGGTTTTCTGTGAACTTTGTTCACAAAAAACGCCTCGCGGAACGTTACCAGTGAACAGTAACTTTTTAGGGGCAAAGGTGAAAATCAGGTTCTCCTGCCATACTACGTTCTTTACAATAGCTTTAATAGCTTTTCCAGACAGTTTTTATAGGTTGCTTTTTCTATAGTTTCAGAAAAAAGAATGTTCACCTCTCCAAGCTTTTGTCCATTCTGGTAATACTCCAGGGTACCGGCAACATCGCCTTCTTTTACAGGCGCCTGGACCTGAGTTTCCAGATTCAGTTTTCGTTCCACTTCGCCTATGGTTTTGCCGTCGGTGCTCAGATACTGGAAGTTTTTTTCATATTTTACTTCTGTGGTAGGTTTGGTTCCTTTTCGGACCTCTATCTGGGGAAGCTTTTCGGGATTTTCATCCGTGTAAAAGCTGCATTTGGAAAAACCGTAGTTCAGCATGGCAGCGGCGTCCTTGAAACGAACTTTGTAATCGGGTGCTGCCATAACTACAGAAATCAAGGTAATGTTATTTCGGGACGCCACAGCAGATACGCAATACTTTGCCAGACTGGTACTTCCGGTTTTCAGACCGATGCATCCGTCGTAGCTGCGAAGGAGCTTGTTAGTATTCGTTAAGCAAAACTCTTTGGAGCCTTGTCTGGTCACATGAGTAATATTTTCCATCCATATAGAAGAGTACTCCAGGATCTTCGGATATTTGGTGATCAGCTCCCGGCTCATAATGGCAATGTCCCGGACAGTTGTGTAGTGATCTGTGGATTCTGTCAATCCACAGCAGTCTACAAAATGGGTATTCTCCATTCCAAGCCCTGCTGCCCGCTCATTCATCTGCCGCACAAATTCCTGCTCGCTGCCTCCAATATGCTCTGCCATTGCTACACTGGCGTCATTTCCAGAGGCGATCACAATGCACTTGATCATAATCTCCACATCCTGGGTTTCTCCTTCCTCCAGAAATACCTGGGAGCCACCCATAGATTTCGCATAGGCACTGGTGGTTACCAGATCATCCATTTTCAGTGTACCATTCTCCAACGCATCGAAAATCAGGATTAACGTCATAATCTTTGTAATACTCGCTGGACTTCGCCTGGTATCCGAATCTTTTTCGTAAATTACAGTGCCTGTACTGGCCTCCATTAAAAGAGCAGAAGGTGCCTGCACAAGCGCATCATCAGGTGCTGCTGGCTCCGTGGTTTTTTCTTGTTCTTCCGGGGATGCAGCGGTATTATCACTTGTATGATTTTCTGCCCTTTCATTCAACGATATATCTGCTTTCCCATATACAATCCGACAGCCAGTTCCCACCATGAGACTGGCCAGCAAAATAGGTAAAACCGCCTTTCTTATTGCCTTTCCAAGCATAGGATGTCTCCTCAAAAATAAGTTCTATTCTATTGTAAAGCGGTCACCATAATTTTATTACTATAATCTCAGAATGCAAAAGCATCACCAATCTGCAAATATTTCCATGACTTCTCCACGTAAAAAAGTGGAGTTTACGAATTTTCTTCCTCATCTTCCAGGATCCGCAGCCCGGCTGTGCTGGTTACGGGGAGGGAAAATACGATGGTTCCTGCTTTGGAGGTGAGACCGGCTTTTTCCATGATAGCACTCATAATGGCATTTTTCTGCTCTGATTTTGCCACAATGAAGATCACCTCTTTTTCGGAAACCAGGGAAACGCCAAGAAACTGTTCGGCACGCTTCATTCCTACCCCTTTTCCATGCAGAACGGTACCGCCGGTTGCGCCACCCTCCTCTGCTGCTTTCATCACCTGGGTGTTATATCCGTAATTGGCAATTGCCACGATCAGTTCATGCTTTGTCTCTTTCAATGTACCTTCCTCCTCTCTTACAAACTCCTGACCCTGAATGAGAAATCCCAGTTCCCGCTTGCCGCCAATGCTGCTCATGGGAATGGTAAATGCAATCCCAGTTCCGGGCACGTCGATCCGCAGTTGGTTCTGCAAGCCCTTTTTCACCTTTTTCCAGGTAGCTGCTGTCACAAAGTGAAAACAGATGCTTTTCTCATCATCTTCTAATCCCATATAGTCAAGGATGGAACTTGAGGCCGTTCCCATACCAAGGGAAACCGTTCCTACTTCTATCTGATTTTCCCGGTAAAGTGCCGCAAATCTTGACATGTATTTTCGGTTGGTGATGGTAACCATCATGTATAATTCGCTCATAGATGATTCCTTTCTTTATAAAGTTCGTTGCTGTTCATAATCTTCCCTGAGTGTACCCAATCATCATTCCTATAATCTGTACTTCCACTTTGTGCCACACAAAAATGGCATCTATTAGGTCTTCCTAACTATAATTGTTCATTTATAATGTGTTTGAGTCAACACTCAATCCCTATTTTCTTAATTTTCTATAACTCTATAATTTCTGTGTCTTCCAGTTCTTCAAACAGTTCCGCCACTGGTATAGCTTCCACTGGTATTTTGTCCGCAGGCAAATTCTTCCCCTTGCCTCCAAGCTCGCCGCCTTTTACCCGATAAACCAAGCCTAGCACCTGCAAAGTAATAAGCGGCGTCATAGCAACCATTGCCACTACGCCAAAAGCATCTGTCACAATATTTCCACCCACAGCTTCACAGGCTCCCTGCGCCAGCGGAAGGAGAAAGGTGGCTGTCATAGGTCCAGAGGCAACACCACCAGAGTCAAATGCAATAGCCGTAAAAATTTTGGGAACAAACAGGCTGAGGATTAAGGCAATGGCATAACCTGGCACCAGAAAACAGAAAATGGAGATTCCAGTCAGCACCCGGAGCATGGAAATCCCAACAGAGACTGCCACACCCACAGACAGACCAATCTGTATGGATTTCCCGGAAATCGCACCGTCAGTCAGTTCCTCTACCTGCTTCATCAGCACATATACCGCAGGCTCGGCTTTTACAATAAAATAACCGATCACCATTCCAAGAGGCACAAGAATCCAGTTATAATGCAGATTTCCCAATACCATCCCCAGGTAATTTCCAGCTGGGATAAAGCCTACATTTGCCCCGGTAAGAAACAGAACAAGTCCTATATATGTATAAAATAAGCCGATACAGATTTTGATCAGCACAGTTTTATTCAATTTCAGCGAAACAATCTGGAAAATTCCGAAGAAAGCAATAATTGGGAAAAGGGATACAGCGATCTCTTTAAAATATTTTGGCAGTGCGACTGCAAATAATTTTCCCAGTTCTATCGAGTTTTCCACTTCAGAAACCACTTCCAGCGCAGCATTGCCTTCCGTGTGGTACAAAAGTCCCAGAATCAGGACTGCCAAAATAGGTCCAATGGAGCACAGAGCCACAAGTCCGAAACTATCATCTCCAGCATGTTTATCATTACGGATGGATGCAATACCAACACCCAATGCCATAATAAAGGGTACCGTCATAGGTCCAGTGGTCACTCCACCGGAATCAAATGCCACTGCCAGAAAATTCTCAGGAACAAACATGGCTAATACAAATACTAAAATATAGAAACTGAATAACAATGGCGGCAGCGCAATTCCAAAAAGGATACGCAATAAGGCCACAACAAGAAACGCACCAACACCAAGTGCCACAGATAAGATCAGCACCAGATTGGGCACAGAAGAAACCTGTTCTGCAAGAACCTGCAGATCTGGTTCAGATATTGTGATAATAAAGCCCAGAATAAAACCGATAATTATAATAAAGCCTAACTTTTTCGTGCGAAGCATACTGCCTCCCACATGTTCTCCCATGGGCGTCATGGATAATTCTGCTCCCATGGAAAAAAAGATCATTCCCAGGATCACAAGCACAGATCCTACCAGGAATTCCACCAGGATGCCTGGAGATAACGCAGCCACGGTAAAACCAAGTATAAAAACGATCAGTACAATGGAAATCACTGCGCTGATGGATTCTCTGGCTTTCTCCCTGGCTTTTTCCTTTAAGACGGACTGATGGGACTGAAGTTCTCTGATTAATTTTCTTTTTTCCACATATACCTCCATTTCTGAATATTTCACTGTAGTTGCCTGGAGCGTGTTTGAAAAGGCATTCTATCATCTATACGCCCCACTTCGATGCCTGATATGGATTATTGTAACATTTTCCCATTGGGTTCGTCATCTATAAACCCAATATATATTCTTAATTTTTTGTAAACTGTTACTGTTCACTTCGTGACCAGTAACCGCTCCGCGATGCACAGAAAGACGAACCTTCTTGTGACAGGCACAAGAAGTAGCGTTTGCTGCGCAAACTTAATTCTCGGTTTTTCTGTGAACTTTGTTCACAAAAACGCCTCACGGAATGTTACCATTGAACAGTAACTGTAAACTGACTGCATAAACAAAAAACAACCAGAATTTAATATAGACTTAGCTATATTTCTTCCGGTTGTTTTACATCAATGTATTTTCAACAGATATCATGCAATTTCGGATTTTATCAGCCCGTGATCACACCGCCGCCAATGACTACGTCTCCATCATAAAGCACAGCTGCCTGCCCTTTGGTGATAGCTCTCTGGGGCTCATCAAAAATGATGTGTACACTATGTTCTCCAGTAACTTTTACAGTTGCCCACTGCTCCTTCTGGCGGTAACGAACCTTGGCTTTGGCGCGAAATTCTGCCGGCGGGGTATCAAAGGAGATGAAATTAAAGTCTTCCACATCCAGTTCGCGATGGAACAAATCCTCATTATCTCCCAGAATCACGCGGTTCTCTGCCGGACAGATTTTGGTAACGTAAACCGGCTTCCCGGCTGCAATACCAAGCCCCTTTCGCTGACCTACCGTGTAACCAATAATCCCTTTATGATGCCCAAGCACATTTCCGTCTTTATCTGTAAAATCGCCTGCCGGATAGTCTTTTCCTGTAAACCGGCGGATAAATCCAGCATAATCCCCATCTGGGACAAAACAGATATCCTGGCTATCCGGCTTATCTGCGTTATAGAAATTCTGCTGATCTGCGATCATGCGGGTCTGATGTTTATTCATGTCTCCAAGTGGAAACATGGTGTGTGCCAGCTGCTCCTGAGTAAGAGAGTAAAGAACATAACTCTGGTCTTTTGCAGGGTCAGCTGCTTTTTTCAGAAGATATCTGCCATCTTCCCGCTTTTCAATTCTGGCATAGTGTCCGGTTACTACATAGTGACAGCCTAATTCTTCTGCACGATGGTAAAGGCTGTTGAATTTCAGGTAGCGGTTGCAGTCAATGCAGGGGTTGGGAGTTGCACCGTTTTCATAGGCTGCTACGAAGCGGTCCATAACTTGTTTTTTAAAATCTGCGGTGAAATTAAACACGTAATACGGGATTCCAAGATTATGCGCTACGCTCCTTGCATCCTCCACATCATCCAGAGAACAGCAGCTTTTTTTGCGGCTCACACCGGCATCTTCATTCTGGAAAAGCTTCATGGTGACACCGATGCAGTCATATCCATGCTCCTTCATCAGGTAAGCGGCCACTGAAGAATCTACGCCGCCACTCATGGCGATCAATGCTTTTTTCATATTGTCTGATTCCATATTTATACCTCATAAAAACTGAAAACTATTACTATTTAATGTGTTTAAGTCCCAGCCGACACACAGCATTTGGGCAATGTGTATTACTCCAGCGAGCCATTTCAGGCGCGCTCTTAGCGTAAGCGAAATCCAGCGCTTACGGAGACTTATGCGTGAGGGCTCTCCCGAACGCATTAGTCGCAGTTAGCGATTAGTTCGCTGGAGCGTTGCGCCGGCGAGTGAGTAATACACATTGTCCAAATGCGTCCCTCCTGACGAACTTTTAATCAACTAAATAGCAATCTATTCTAATAATCATATCTTGTATCATACACGATTCTTTTAATCCTCGCAATGCTTTTTCCGCCAATCATCTGACATTCCGCGGAGTTGTTCCACCACCTGGGGAATCACTTCCAGCATATAATCGATTTCTTCCTCAGTATTGGAAATGTCAAGGCTGATTCTGAGTGAACCCTGGGCGATTTCAGGAGCGAGACCAAGAGAAAGAAGTACATGGCTTGGATCCAGGGCACCTGATGCGCAGGCAGAACCGGAAGAAGCACAGATTCCCCTGCTATCCAGAAGAAGCAGCAGGCTTTCACCGGATACACCTTCAAAGCAGAAATTCACATTACCAGGCAAGCGTTTCTCCCTGGAACCATTCAGTATACTATAAGGAATCTGCGAAAGCCCCTGAATCAAACGATCTCGCATGGCGATAACCTTGGCTTCATTTTGTTCCATCAAAGTGCACTCTTCTTTCAGAGCAGCTGCCATTCCCATAATTGCCGGTAAATTCTCTGTGCCTGGCCGTTTTCCACGCTCCTGGCCGCCGCCCTCCATAAGAGAAGTCAGTTCAATCCCCCGTTTCACATACAATGCACCGATTCCTCTTGGGCCATGAAATTTATGTGCGGAAAGAGATAACATATCAATATTCTGTTTCTTCACATTTACCGGGATATGTCCTGCTGCCTGCACTGCATCTGTATGAAAAAGCACCCCGTGAGCACGGCAGGCTTCTCCAATTTCCGCTATAGGAAGAACAGAGCCAATTTCATTATTGGCAAACATAACCGTAACCAGACAGGTATCCGGCCGAATTGCTTCTTCCACCTGAGCAGCTGTAATATTCCCCTCTGCTCCCACATCCAGAAGCTGAATCTCAAATCCCTGCTCCTTCAGCCTTCTCAGAGTATGAAGCACCGCATGATGCTCAAACGCAGTAGAAATAATATGCCTCTTATTCTGTTTCGCCCCAAGCATAGCCGCTGACACAATTGCCTGATTATCTGATTCTGTCCCACCTGATGTAAAAAAAATCTCTTTCGGCATACAGCCAAGGCAACGTGCGATCTGCTCTCTCGCCGTCTGTAAGGCATCATTTGCTCCCATCCCAATCTGATGAATACTGGACGGATTTCCATAACTATTCTCCATTGCAGAAATCATAGCCTTCATTGCTGTCTGACTTATTTTTGTGGTTGCTGCATTGTCCGCATAAATTCTAGGCATAACTCAAATTCCTCTTTATATTACATTCCAAGAAGCAGCACATTTCTCAGCTTCCTTGTAAGATCAAATGTCCCTGCATCTTTCTTCTGCATCATCATAAGAATCGTCATATTCTCCTTGGGAAAATTGGCGAAATAGCAGCCAAGCCAGCCATCCCAGCCATATTCGCCCTCACAGCATGCAAAGGGTGCCTTCCACGGATCCGTCATCACACGCATCAGATTTCCATAAGAATATCCATTCATCTCCCACCATTTTTCAAACCACTCCTGCTGACATGCTATAAGCTTGTGGGTGGTCATATATTCCACAGAAGCAGGCTTAAGGATCTGTCTGCCCTGGAAGCTGCCTTTATTTATCAGCATAGCCGCAAATCTGGAATAATCCTCAATGGTGGAAACAAGCCCTGCCCCTCCGGCTTCATAAGCAGGCGGTACGTCCATGGAAAGACGGATTCCCAGACTGTTGTCACGGAATTCTTTCATTTCACCGGCAGTCTGCTCATAAGTCATGGCCAGTCTGTCCAGCTTCTCACCTGGAACATAGAAATCTGTATCTTTCATTCCCAAAGGCACAAAAAGCTCTTTCTTAAGAAATTCACCGTATTTCATGCCGGAAGCCTTCTCCACCACTGCTGCCAGAATATCTGCGGATACCCCATACTTCCAGCGCTCTCCGGGCTGAAACTCCAAAGGACATCTGCCGATCTTATCTGCAAATTCCAGTGTTGTCATGGGATGCTCTGTATTCAGACGTGCATGTATTTCTTCCATCACATTTCCAACAGCAAACTCTGCGGCACTGCTGTTTCCGCCATAAGTCAAACCACTGGTCATAGACAACAAATGATAAACCGTTACATTATGCCATACTGGTGCCAGTCCGCCAGGTACAGACACCATCTGGTCTGCAAATCCCGGAATATATCTGGAAACCGGATCTGCCAGATCAATTACTCCTCTTTCAAATAAAATCATGGCCGCTGCCGCTGTAATCGGTTTCGTCATGGAAAAAAGACGGAATATGGTATCCCGTTCAATCATTCTCCCATTTGCTTTATCCGCATAGCCACACTGAAGATAGGCTTCCTCCTGGCCGTCCTTTATTACCATCATATTCATACCGGCAATCTGATTATCCTTTACTGCCTGATCCATAATCGTCTGAAGCTGTTTCTTTATCTCTTTTCTCATATCTGACCTCCTGATTTATATATGGCAATGCCGCATGTAAGGGGCATCATCTATATACTCATTCTGCATAAGGTTTAGAGCTAAAAAAAACATTCCCGCAATCTATACGCCCCAATTTGCGGGAGATTTTGCCCGAATTCGGTTGCCGCAGCCCACTGCGATGCCCTCATCCGAACAAAATCTCCCACAAATTGTGACGCACATCTTGCAGAAACCCCTTTTTGAACACACTCTACAGCATCGGTGCAAATAACCTTAGAATACTCTGCATCGCCCGCACTGCAATATTTCTTCCACGACAGAATTCCAAAGATACCGGATTACAATATTCCAGGGTATCTGTGAAATCCTTTTTAATATCATAAATCACCTGATTCCGATAAATCCATACACCATCCTCAAAGTGAAGATACAAGCTTCGGTAATCCAGATTGATGGTTCCCACAACAGCGATCTCGTCATCACATACAAAGGACTTGGCATGTAAAAATCCCGGCTGATATTCATAGATTTTCACTCCAGCTTCCAGAAGCTGCTCGTAGTAAGACTGGGTAAGAAGAAATACCAGTTTTTTGTCAGGAATCCCAGGTGTCATCAGGCGGATATCCACACCACTTTTTGCTGCAAGGCAAAGAGCAGTCATCATCTCATTGTCAATAACAAGATAGGGTGTACAGATATACACATACCTTTTTGCACGATTGATAATATTCAGATAAACATTCTCTCCAACAGTCTCGTTATCCAGCGGAGAATCACAAAACGGCTGAATATATCCATCCCCTTCAAATGCCTCCGGATGCCATACATGAGGCAGATATTTCTCAAGTGAATGATCCTCACGGTTATTGGTAATCACATTCCACATATGGAGGAACATGGCAGTCATGTTCCAGACAGCTTCCCCCTTCAGCATAACCGCAGTGTCCTTCCAGTGTCCAAAGCGCTCCTTCTGGTTGATATACTCATCTGCCAGATTTACACCACCGGTAAATCCCACATATCCATCAATAATACAGAATTTCCGATGGTCACGGTTATTCTGGATAATATTCAGGATCGGACGGAAAGGATTGAACACCTGACACTTGATTCCTTTGGATCTCATGGTTTCGTAATATTTATGAGGGAGCGTGGTAAGACATCCCATGTCATCATAAATCAGACGGACATCCACACCTTCCTGAACCTTCCTCTCCAGTATATCCAGTATGGTTCTCCACATTACTCCATCATGGATTATAAAATACTCAATAAAAATATAATGCTGTGCCTGCTCCAGTTCCCTTACAAGAACCGGGAACATGTCATCTCCAACCTGGAAATATTCTGCAGTAGTATTTCCGTGAATAGGATAACCTGCATTATGATATATATAATCCGACTGATTGCATGCAGATATATCTTCTGCCTCCAGAAGATCATGTATTTCAGGATCTGTCTGTAAAAGATTACCGGACTTCATCAGCATCTCATTAAATCGATCCTGCATATAAGCAGCAATTCTGGAACGTCCAAATACAAGATACAAAACAAGGCCAAAAATTGGCAGGCACAGGATCAACATCGTCCATGCCAGTTTATACGAGGGATTTATCTTTCGATTCACAATTTTCAGAACAACCAGAATACTGATAACATCCAGAATAAAAGACATATATCTGGAATATCCTGCAAGACGCAGAAATATAGTCAACAGCCAGCCAAGCTGCACCGCCATGGCAAATATTACATAAAATACCCGGTTAAACAGAAGCTTGGCTATTTTTTTCAAAATCATCATAAGTTTATATTTTCTCCTTCATGCACCGGTCAGCAACAAAACGGACATGTGGTCAGCCAGCAATATCACCATATATAAAAGTCATTTCTTCCCTGAAAACAATGAGCCAAATTTGAAGATATTGCTGGATTTAAAAATCCCTGACTGAATGCAGCCAGGGATTTTTGCGCACAATTAATTATATTTACGTTTTCTTGCGGCTTCAGATTTTTTCTTACGACGAACGCTTGGTTTCTCGTAATGCTCTCTTTTGCGGATTTCCTGCTGGATACCTGCTTTTGCACAGCTTCTCTTGAATCTGCGAAGAGCGCTATCTAAAGTCTCGTTTTCTTTTACGATAACGTTTGACATAGACTCACACCTAACCTCCCTCCAGTTGTAGATTGTGCTAAAATACAACTGTCTGGGTATTTTTCTTGCACGAACATTATTATATATCATGCACTCGGGGTTCGTCAACAACTTTTGGTTTAATTTTACAAAAATTTTTGACAAAATTTTGAATGTTTTTTAGTGAATCTGTCCTTCCAGGATTCCGGCTGCTGCTTCGATTGCCTCGCCTGCCTTCTCCGGATTCTTTCCACCAGCCTGAGCCATATTCGGACGTCCGCCACCGCCGCCGCCAACGATTGCAGCAACAGCTTTGATCAGGTTTCCTGCATGTGCTCCTGCTTTCTGCGCAGAATCAGTAGCCATTGCAAGAAGGTTCACCTTGCCCTCATTTACTGCAGCAAGGACAACGACGCCCTCGCCAAGCTTCTCTTTCAGCTGGTCACCAAGATCACGAAGTCCGTTCATGTCAACGCCCTCTACCTTGGCAGCAAGGAGTTTCACCCCTTTTACTTCTACAACCTGATTCATAACATCTCCCAGAGCACCCTGAGCCAGTTTGCTCTTCAGAGATTCATTCTCACTTGCAAGAGCCTTCACCTCACCCTGAAGATGTGTGATCTTATCAATCATCTCGGAAGGGGTTGTTTTCAGAGCCTTGGCAGCCTCGTGAAGAAGTGCTTCCTGCTTCTTATAGTATTCCAGAACCCCGTTTCCGGTCAGTGCCTCAATACGGCGGACACCTGCTGCAATACCAGACTCAGAAACAATCTTAAACAGCATGATGGAGCTTGTATTTGCAACATGGGTACCACCACAGAGCTCTCTGGAAAAATCACCCATAGATACCACACGTACCTTCTGGGAATATTTCTCACCGAACAGTGCCATAGCACCAGATTTCTTAGCTTCCTCTACATCCATGATATCGGTGTGAACATCAAGTGCTGCCTGAATCTGCTCATTTACAATTTTTTCAACTTTACCGATTTCCTCAGCAGTCATAGCTGTGAAGTGGGCAAAGTCGAAACGAAGTCTGTCAGCAGTTACAAGAGAACCCTTCTGCTCTACATGAGAACCAAGAACTTCTTTCAGAGCTTTCTGAAGAAGATGTGTCGCACTGTGGTTCTTCTCAATATCTTTTCTTGCAGCAACATTTACTTTCAGAGAAACGGTCTCTCCCTTGGAAATCATGCCAGATTCCATATATCCTACATGACCGAATTTGCCGCCGCGAAGCTTGATGGTATCTTCTACGATGAATTTGCCATTTGCAGTCTCGATCACACCGGTATCTCCAACCTGACCACCCATAGTTGCATAGAAAGGTGTTTTCTCTACGAAAACAGTACCCTTCTGTCCTTCCATCAGGGAATCTACGATCTCAGCTTCTGTGGTAAGAACAGTAACCGGAGATTCAAAGGAAAGGTGATCGTATCCAACAAACTCTGTGGTAACAGAAGTATCAATCTGGTCATATACAGTAGCGTCAGCTCCCATATAGTTGGTTACCTCACGGGAGGAACGTGCTTTCTCTCTCTGCTCATCCATAGCAGTCTTGAAGCCTTCCTCGTCGATCTCGTAGCCCTTCTCCTCAAGGATCTCCTTGGTCAGATCAAGAGGGAATCCGTAAGTATCATATAATTTAAATGCGTTTTCACCGGAAAGAGTCTTCTCTCCAGCTGCATTCATAGCCTCTTCCATATCAGCCAGGATACGAAGTCCCTGGTCGATGGTCTTACCGAACTGGTTCTCCTCGTTGGTGAGAACGTTGAAGATAAATTCTTTCTTTTCTTCCAGTTCCGGATATCCATCCTTGGAACCGTCAATTACTTCTGCACTTAAAGTAGCAAGGAAGTTGCCCTCAATTCCCAGAAGTCTTCCGTGTCTTGCAGCACGGCGGATCAGACGGCGAAGTACATATCCACGTCCTTCATTGGTAGGCATAATACCATCGGAGATCATGAATGTCGCAGAACGGATATGGTCTGTGATCAGACGGATGGAAACATCGTCCTCATGATGTACCCCATACGGTTTGCCGGAAATCCTGCTTACCAGGTTACGAAGGGAACAGATGGTATCTACATCGAAAATGGAATCTACGTCCTGGACAATAACCGCCAGACGCTCGAGACCCATACCGGTATCAATATTCTTCTGTTTCAGAGTTGTATAATTGCCGTTTCCGTCATTCTCAAACTGGGTAAATACGTTGTTCCATACTTCCATGTAGCGGTCGCAGTCACAGCCTACTGTACATCCCGGCTTGCCGCAGCCATATTTTTCTCCACGGTCATAGTAGATCTCGGAACATGGACCGCAGGGACCTGCGCCGTGCTCCCAGAAGTTATCCTCTTTGCCAAATTTGAAAATACGCTCTGCCGGAATTCCAATCTCTTTATTCCAGATATCGAAAGCCTCATCATCCTCCAGATAAACAGACGGATAAAGACGGCTGGCATCCAGACCTACCACCTCAGTCAGGAACTCCCATGACCAGTGAATAGCCTCTCTTTTAAAGTAATCTCCAAAAGAGAAATTACCAAGCATTTCAAAGAATGTACCGTGACGTGCAGTCTTACCTACATTCTCAATATCACCTGTACGGATACATTTCTGGCATGTGCTGACCCTTGTACGGGGTGGTTTCTCTGCTCCTGTGAAATATGGTTTCAGTGGTGTCATTCCTGCATTGATCAGCAGGACACTTTTATCGCCCTGTGGAACCAATGGAAAGCTTTTCAGAACAAGATGTCCCTTGCTCTCCATGAAATCCAGAAACATTTTTCGAAGTTCGTTTACTCCGTATTTCTTCATTTCAATTCTCCTCCTACGCAATAAAGAAGTACTTTCGTTACTGTGAACAATAACGTGCATTCCTCTTATTGGAATGCTTGCATGGTTTATATGATAGCATATATCTTTATCACGGTCAAAATATTTTTTGCATAAGTCGGGGACCAGTACAAAAATCTGTTTTCGCATCAACGATCAGATTTAGAGCATATCTGGTCCCCTTTTATGATCTTATTTTACAAATACTTTATTAAATTTCTTCTTTCCTCTCTTAAGGACAATACCGTCACCTGTGAGAGCGTCTTTGGAAAGTACATGTCTGATGTCCGTCACTTTCTCACCGTTAACGGAAACGCCGCCCTGCTCGATGGCTCTTCTTCCCTCGGAACGGGTTGTTACAAGAGCGGATTTTACAAGAAGGCTGATCAGGTCGATATTGCCTTCTTCGTCAAAATCCTCTGCTGCAAGCTCAGTGGTCGGCATATGCTCTGTATCAGCTCCGCCTGCAAAAAGTGCCTTGGCACCAGCCTCTGCCTTCTTCGCTTCCTCTGTTCCATGAACAAGCTCGGTAAGCTGGAATGCAAGGATCTCTTTTGCCTTGTTCAGCTGGCTGCCTTCCCATTTCTCCATCTCCTGGATTTCTTCCAGCGGAAGGAAGGTAAGAAGCTTCATGCATTTGATAACATCTGCGTCGTCCACATTTCTCCAGTACTGGTAGAAATCGAATGGAGATGTCTTATTTGGATCCAGCCAGACAGCACCAGACTGTGTTTTACCCATTTTCTTACCTTCTGAGTTAAGAAGAAGGGTGATTGTCATAGCATATGCGTCTTTTCCAAGCTTACGGCGAATCAGCTCAGTACCGCCAAGCATGTTGCTCCACTGGTCATCGCCACCGAACTGCATATTGCAGCCGTATTTCTGGTACAGCATATAGAAGTCATAGCTCTGCATGATCATGTAGTTAAATTCCAGGAAGCTTAAGCCTCTTTCCATACGCTGTTTGTAGCACTCTGCTGTAAGCATACGGTTAACAGAAAAGTGAGCTCCAACCTCACGTAAAAGCTCCACATAATTCAGGTTCATCAGCCATTCTGCATTGTTTACCATAAGTGCCTTTCCATCAGAAAAGTCGATGAAACGCTCCATCTGTTTCTTGAAACAGTCAATGTTATGCTGGATGGTCTCTTTCGTCAGCATCTGGCGCATGTCGGTTCTTCCGGATGGGTCACCGATCATACCGGTTCCGCCGCCAAGAAGGGCGATTGGTCTGTTCCCTGCCATCTGCAGACGTTTCATCAGGCAAAGTGCCATGAAATGTCCTACATGAAGGCTGTCTGCGGTTGGGTCAAATCCAATATAGAAAGTTGCCTTTCCGTTATTTACCATTTCTTTAATCTCATCTTCGTCTGTTACCTGGGCGATCAGGCCTCTGGCTTTCAGTTCTTCCCAAACTGTCATTTTATTTTCCTCCTGTAAAATAGATATATGAGCTGCTTATTCTCTCTTCACGAAAAAAGCCGCTGCAAATATAAAAAGCCCGGTTCTCATGCCCCTTTAGGACGAGAACCGGGTCCCGCGTTACCACCTAAATTTACAGAAAGCTCGCACTTTCTGCCTCGATAAGTGACCATACTGAAAATTTCTTCCAGACGATTATCCACACAGACAATACTGTCCAAAAATAAATATCTTCGAATACTCTTCAGAATTATCACCCCGGCATGATAACGTATGCCACCCCGTCACAGCCTACTGGATTTCTGCAAGCGATCACAAGCGCCTGTCCGCTGCTGTCTCTGCCGCTTCAAAACCGTTCAGTGCAAAGCTCCGGGATGTATTCACAATGGATCTCTGCACGCGCCTCTCACCATCCGGCAGCTCTCTGTGTGCTCTTTCCAAAGCTACTTGTTCCCTTCAAAGCCTTTCTCATTTAATACTTGCAAGTATACAAAGGCTGTCTGTTTTTGTCAAGGATTTTAGCTTTGTATTTTAGCAACTCACCGCGGTAAAGTTTGCTATTATCATTTATACTGTTTCTACATCTGTATAGCTACCTTTATACCCAGTCCACAAAAAATGTATGATCCTTGTATGTCTCATATACAACCTTTTTAAAATTCAATGGCTGTTTCCAGAATGCAGAAGTCATCATAAAATACTTATAATTAAAATCTTTGGCCTTGATTCCGCTTACTGTACGCGGTGTACCATTCAGCACATAAGCATTAAAACTGTCAAGTGCCTGCTGGGCAGCTTCATAAGCGCTTGCACGGTCAATAAACTGACCATTCAGACGTTTCAGCAGCTGGTTGTTTGTCACGACTGAATACTGGGGGAAGGTAGTTCCCTGGTAAAGCACATAACGGACACTGGACGGAAACTCCTTGTCCAGAGTTCTGTTCAAAAGGCAGAGAGCAACTGCCTTCATACCTGCAATTCCCTGGTCTCCTGCCTCAGCCTCGCAGACAGCTGCCAGAATATCAAGATCAGACTTGGTTCCATCTGCAACTCCCGGATGACTCTTAAGCTCCTTCATAATAGTAAAATTGCGGCCACGTTTCTCATCATACCAGGTAAAGGTAATACTGCTGTCATTGTCATCCTTTCCTGTATCCTGTTTCTCGGAAGCAACACCATTGGAATCAAACGCGTATGTCTTTCCTCCAATGGAAGCTGTAGTGTTTACGTACATCACGCCTGTTGTTCCAAAATAATAGCTGTTTCCATCCAGACTCAGCCAGCCGGTCTGCGCTTTGCCATCTGTGGTACTGAAATAGTACCGCTTGCTTCCGACCTTGCCAAAGCCTTTCTGATAACGGACTCCGCTGGTCTTGGAAAAATAATAGATATCTCCATCTACAGTCTTAAGTCCGGTATACATAATACCTGTGCTGGTATTAAAATAGCGGGTATATCCCTTAGAATCTGTAAACCAGCCGGTAAGCATCTGACCATTGCTCTTGAAATAACGTTTCTCTTTCTTAGCTGTGGTCTGCCAGCCCTTTACCATAGCGCCGGTTCCGCTGGTAAAATAATATTTCTTACCCTTTAAGGTCAGCCAGCCGCGGACAAGCTTACCATTGGAAGGTCTGAAATAACGGGTTACGGTTCCGCTCTTCAGAAAACCGGTGGCCATCACACCTTTTCCCTTGGTAAAATACCGGATGTTTCTGCCCTTACTGTCTTTTTGCCAGCCTTTTAACTGTACGCCTGTTTTTTTATTAAAATAGTATTTCTTGCCTTTCAGAGTCAGCCAGCCTTTCTGCTTGGCTCCGCTGGCTGTTATGTAGTAGGTCTTGCCGTTTATAGTCTTAAATCCGGCTTTCGCAGCCTGAACATCCCTTGTCATCAGAAAAACCGTACATAATGTGGCAATCACAAGCAGCACCAGAGCCAGACTTTGCTTTCTGTTTCTCTCTTCTTTTATCATAGCATTTTCCTCTCTTTGACCTGACTAATTCCGAAGCTTTCCCACCTCTGCTTTTCACAAACAGTTACTGTTTACTCCGTGACCAGTAACACGCTTCGCGATGCACAGAAATCATGCATTCGCATGATTTCGCGCTGAAATTCTCGGGTTTTCTGTGAACTTTGTTCGCAAAAAACAGCGTTTGCTTCGCAGACTTAATTCTTAACAAATCAATCCTTGTTTTATATATTTTATGTCGAATTCTTTTCAAAGATTACAGAAATATTACGTTTTAGTTTATTATAGCCAAATTTCTCTTTTCTGTCAACTGCTTTGTCACACACCCCCTGTCCCCTCCATATGATGAACTGTAAACATTTTCTGGAGGTAACAGCATGAGTGATTTAGCTGCTACAAACTGTGGCTGCGGCGAGGAAAGATCCGGTTGCGGATGTGGTAACTGCGGTTGTAATAATGGCTGCGGATGTGACAATGGATGTGGGCTTTCCTTTGGGAACGGCTCCTGTGGATGCAATATTCTCTGGATCATCATTCTTCTTTGCGCATGCGGCGGCAACGGTATTGGCTGCAACAACAGCTGTGGCAACGGAAATGGTGACTGCTGCTGGATCATTATCATCCTTCTGCTTCTCTGCGGTGGATGGGGAAATGGCTGCGGCTGCTGATCTGAGTTTCCCACATATGAAAAAGGGCTGTCTTCTCAGTCCTTTTCAAAAAAATCGGGACAGCGGGAATTTTCCCCTGTCCCCTTTTTCAGGCATATTCTAAAAGCATTCTTACGTTTCCTTGTTTCTTTTTCAACCACGCTCTGGGTAGAAACTCTCTCCTGCAAATTGTCTTTAATCCCCGGTATGGTTTGCGGACTGCCTTCTTTCTTCTGACTGCTCCACACACCTGCCATTTCCTTCCTGTTTTCCTTGCTTCTTTCGCACACATTCCAGATCCAGCTCGTATATGGCATTTCCATCTATAATAAGCTTTTCATTTTCTCTTCTCATAACTTTCCCTCCTGACTTTGCGGGAAATTCATACATCCCCCTGCTATAGAATATGTTACAGATGTCAGCGCGTGTTTGAAAAATGCTTTCTGCAGAATGTGCGTCACAATTTGCAGAAGATTTCACCGTTTTCAAAACGTCGTCATATTTTAATAACAACAACATAGATATAGAAAAGGGATTTTTATGGATCAGGAATATATTGCCCAGACAGCTCTGGATCAGATGGTGGGAACTGACCAGGGACAGCTGTTAAAAGCTCTCATCCCCTATTTTCCACCCAGGCAGCAACAGTTTCTGTCCGTTTTTGCAAAAGCCAGGGAACTTTCCAATACAGTCGCTCTTTTTACAAAGCCGTCAGAAGCCATGCAGATACAGGCTGCAGCAGCCCCTGCCCAGCCTCTTGAAGTCATAAACGACCTGCGCCGCTACTGTTTTGGAGATATACGAAAGACTCTGGATCAGATCACCAATATGATGACCATGGCAGAAATGCTGAGGATGATGAATGAACCATCTCCAGAAGATAATTGCGAAGAAGAACGACAGTAAAAACAGAAAAATTTCATTCAAAACGGACATGTCGCCAATTGGCAGCATTACTATATAAGAAAGGAATGATTCCATATGGATGACAACTGGCAGGATAATCCAAAGCTTGCAGGTATCGACAAAAACAAGCTTGACATGCTCCAGCAGATGGCCCGGCAAGGAGCCGGAAAATCTCCCTCTGATCTGCTGCCATTTATTATGAATGCAGCTTCCCAGGGGAGAAATGCCGGTCTGAACTTTAACAGTAATGAAATCAATACCATCATTGAGGTTTTGAAAATGGGAAAAAGCCCACGGGAACGTGCAAAGCTTGATAAAGTGGTAAACCTGATGAAGATGATGAAGTAAAGCATTTTCTGCGATTAAGAAAACTTACTCCTCAACTTCTCCCATCATGCACTCGCGAAGCAGTACTAGCGCACTGGCAACAGCCTGCTGACGGATCTTGGTTCTGTTTCCGGTAAAATGATATTCCCGGGTAATCGTATGTCCATTGCAGCAGCAACCCATAAACACGGTTCCAACAGGAGTCTCACTGGTTCCGCCATCCGGGCCTGCAAGGCCGGTAACAGAAAGACAGATATCAGCTCCTGAAGCTGCGCAGCCCCCCTTTGCCATCTGTTTGGCACATTTTGCAGAAACAGCTCCCACTGTTTTCAATGTGGATTTCTTCACTCCAAGACATTCTCTCTTGGCACGGTTGCTGTAAGTAACAAATCCATGGGTAAACACCTGGGAAGCACCTGGAACATTTACAATGCGGGCAGCAATGGCACCACCTGTACAGGATTCTGCAAGAGACAGAGTTAATTCTTTCTCCTTCAGCAGATCCACAACAGATTCTTCCAGCGTTTTGTCCGCATCCAGGGCAAATACATTTTTGCCGAATCGCTTTTGAAGTTCCTTTACTACAGGTTTGATCAGCTTCTTGCAGGATTTCTCATCCTCACCCTTGGCTGTAATACGGAGATGAACCTCTCCTGTCTTTGCATATGGGGCAAGAGTTGGATTTGTCTGGGCCTCGATCATATCCTGGATATCGGCAGCCACCTGGCTCTCACCGATTCCACAGATCTTCACAACCTGGGAGCAGATGATCTCCGGCTGTTTCTTGCGAAGGTATGGGAAAACAGACTCCTCAAACATAGGGATCAGCTCATTAGGCGGTCCCGGAAGAAGAATGGCAGTCTTACCGTTTTTCTCAAGGATCAGACCAGGTGCTGTACCGTTGTGGTTATCAAGCACAATAGCGCCTTCCGGAACCTGCGCCTGCTTATAATTATTGGAGGTCACACGTCTGTCCGGATGATTCTTCTTATATTCCTTCATATAGCGCTCAATACGCTTACGGGAATGAGGATCTTCAGAAAGAGGAAGTCCCATTACCTCAGCACATACTTCCTTAGTCAGATCATCCTCAGTTGGTCCGAGACCTCCCGAAAGAATTACCACGTCAGATCTGTCGAGGGCAGAGGCAATCACAGCTTTCATTCGGTCGTGATTATCTCCCACAACAGACTCATAGTAAACAGAAAGTCCCAGCTGGGCACATTTCTCAGAAAGATATGCGCTGTTGGTGTTTACAATATTTCCCAGCAAAATTTCAGTTCCTACAGCTACAAGTTCTGCAATCATATATATACCTCTTTTCCAGAGCATGTTTGAAATCAGCCAACATCTCTGCTCACAAAGATGCTGGCTGATTTACATTCAGATATTCTCACTCTCTGCACGCAAAAGCATTCCGCGGGCAGTGACTATTTTATTCCTGCATGGAAATTACATTCTTATTCTGCACAATATACGTGATCAGAGAAATCACCGTCAGAGCAAGTGATACCCATACAAAAATCTGTGTCAGTATTTCAAAAACTCCCCCAAAGTTCAGGATCAGAAGAATGATCATGACCATCTGGGATACAGTTTTAAATTTGCCCCAGTAGTTTGCAGCGATGACAACGCCGTTCTCGGCAGCGATCAGTCTGAAGCCACTGATAATAAATTCTCTTGCAATGATAATGATCACGAACCATGCCGGCAGGCGGTCAAGCTCGATCATGCAGATCAGTGCAGAACAAACAAGAAGCTTGTCAGCAAGAGGATCCATGAATTTACCAAAATTGGTAACCAGATTATTCTTGCGGGCAAGATGACCATCAAACCAGTCCGTAATACTTGCCACTACAAAAATAGCAAGGCAGATATAGCGGTTGGCATCTCCGCCCCAGCCAGTCAGAATAAATAATACAAAAAACGGTACCAGGATCATTCTGGCAATAGTCAGTTTATTCGGTGTATTCATCTTCCAGCTCTCCTATCAAATCGTACTCCAGAGCTCCGGTAACCCGGACTCTCGCAAAATCTCCTGTCATGAGAAGTTCGCCGGTCTGTACAAAAATATATCCATCGACCTTCGGCGCATCTCCGTAAGTACGTCCAATGTACGCACTCTCTCCAGATA
Source organism: Ruminococcus sp. RTP21484sp1_RTP21277st1_D2_RTP21277_210401 (assembly GCF_040924225.1). Taxonomy (NCBI): domain Bacteria; kingdom Bacillati; phylum Bacillota; class Clostridia; order Eubacteriales; family Oscillospiraceae; genus Ruminococcus; species Ruminococcus sp. RTP21484sp1_RTP21277st1_D2_RTP21277_210401. The sequence continues at coordinate 214,329 of NZ_JBCOMJ010000004.1, forward strand.
CTTTGCCCTCGATCATAACAGTCAGCACCTGACCAACGCGGCTCTCACCCTTTTCAAGAGAAATTTCCTGCTGAAGTTCCATGATCTCATCGCGTCTGGCTTCCTTGACCTCCTCCGGAATCTGATCTTCCATAGTGGCTGCCGGGGTATCCTCCTCAGCAGAGTATGGGAAAACACCAAGGCGGTCAAACTCGATCTCATCCACAAACTCCATCAGTTCTTCGTGGTCTTCCTGTGTCTCTCCAGGAAAACCACTGATCAAGGTTGTACGAAGGAAAATATCCGGGATCTCCCGGCGCAGCCTGCCAATAATATCCACCAGCTCCTGCTTGGTGGTACGGCGGCCCATGCGTTTCAGCACACGGTCACTTGCATGCTGGATCGGAAGATCCAGATAATGACAGATCTTCTTCTCTTCCTTCATAGTCTGAATCAGCTCATCATAAATCTCTTCCGGGTAACAGTACAAAATACGGATCCAGCGGATTCCCTTTATTTTGCAAAGCTCCTTTAAAAGGACATGAAGAGATTTCTTTCCATAGATGTCCTTACCATATACAGTAGTCTCCTGGGCAACCAGAATCAGCTCTTTCACCCCTTTTTCAGCAAGAGACCGGGCTTCTTTTACGAGCAGCTCCATAGGCACGCTTCTGTAGCCGCCCCGGAGTCTTGGGATAATACAGTAGGTACAATGCTTGTCACAGCCTTCTGCAATTTTCAGATATGCAAAATGTCCACCTGTGGTCAACATACGCTTACCGGAAATATCCGGAAGAAAATCAATGCTCTTGTACTCTTCAAAGTGTCTGCCTGCCCGGGCTTCCTTTACAGCCTTGCTGATATCGCCGTAAGAGGTTGTACCAAGAATAGCATCCACTTCAGGTATTTCCTCTGAAATTTCTTTCTTGTAACGCTGTGCCATGCAGCCGGTAACGATCAGCACCTTGCAGGTACCTGCCTTTTTCTTCTCTGCCATTTCAAGAATGGTATTTACACTTTCTTCTTTGGCATCACCGATAAAACAGCAGGTATTGACAATAATGACCTCTGCTTCGTCCTCATCATCAACGATCTCATGTCCGTCTGCAGCAAGCATTCCAAGCATTTCCTCAGAATCTACCAGATTCTTATCACATCCAAGGGAAATGAACAGTAATTTCATATTATTCTGCACTCTCCTCAGACTCAGCAGGATCAACTGCAGCTGCAGGTTCTTCAGCAGCAATCTCCTCTGCAGAATGTCCTGCGATCTCTGCTAAATCCTCTTCCTCATGTTTACCTGGAAGGATCTTAACCTTTCCGTGATATAACTCGTCAATTGCGATAGAAAGAGGTTTCTTGCCTTTAACATTATCTGCCAACGGCTTTGCACCGCCGATCAGCTGACGCGCACGCTTGCTTGTAGCAAGAATCAGGGAATAACGGCTGTTGAGCACCATGCTCTCATCGTCGTCCTCATTGTTGGTATTGATTGCTTCGATTAACTCAGAATAAGATGGATGGATCATATATATACTCCTTTCAAAAATTGTGATTATTGTTATAATTTTTATAAAGATTCGCAGCTTCAAACTGTATTTTCGCGAATAAAGTTGCAAATCAATATTTCATTTTATGGCAGTTTCATCTGCTCTTTATTTGGATTATTCTTCCACAAACTTTGCTGCCTGTGCCTGGATCTCATGGATAAAACCAAGGTTTCGCCTCATGGCGAAATGTTCGCTCTGAATAATATTATGAAGCCTGTCTACAGCATCCTCCAGCTGGTCATTCACCAGCAGATAGTCGTACTCGTCAACTCCTTCTGCCTCCTGTGCAGCTCTTGCAAGACGCTGGTGGATCACTTCCGCAGTCTCAGTGCCTCTTCCAACAAGACGCTCTTTCAGTTCCTCCATGGAGGGCGCTGTTACAAATACCAGCACAGCTTCCGGGAATTTCTTCTTGATCTTGCGGGCTCCCTGAATCTCGATCTCCAGGATCACATCCCGGCCTGCTGACAACTGCTCCTCCACATAAGCCTTAGGTGTGCCGTAGTAATTCTCCACGTACCGGGCATATTCGATCAGCTGATCCTGACGGATCATTTCCTCAAATTCTTCTTTTGTGCGGAAAAAGTATTCTCTTCCGTCTTCTTCCCCTGGTCTGGGGTTTCTGGTGGTGGCAGATACAGACAATGCGTAATTGTCGTACTTCGCCATCAGGCTTTTCATAATGGTGCCTTTTCCTGCTCCGGAAAATCCGGAAACAACTGCCAAAACTCCTCTACTCATGGCCCTCTCCCTTATTTTCTATAACTTCTGCAAATCTGCGAGCGATCGTGTCCGGCTGGATCGCAGATAATATCAGAATGTGGTCTGAAGTAACGATCACGGACTTGGTCTTTCTTCCCTGAGTGGCATCCACAAGGGAATTGGAACCCTTCACACTCTGAACCATTCGTTTCACCGGAGCGGCATCCGGGTTTACCACAGCTACGATTTTCTGGGAATTCACCACATTGCCGAATCCGATATTGATTAATTTTGCCATGTTTTCACCCTTCTGTCAATAAGGAAAGCTTACGTCTTTGATTCTCTAGTACATCGCTTCGTAAATAACTATACCAATCACGTAGGATGTGGATTCGAGTGTGCAGGTATAAAAACGCAGGTGTAGCGGGCTACGCCGAGGCTTTTATACCTGTGCAATCGGATTCACAGACAAGTGAGTGGTATAGTTATTTCGAAAACGATGTACTAGGTTACTCCACATTCTGAACCTGTTCTCTGATCTTCTCAATCTCTGTCTTCAGATCAATTGCTATATTGGAGATAATCAGATCACTTGATTTCGACAAAATGGTATTTGCCTCACGGTTCATCTCCTGTGCCATAAAATCAAGCTTGCGTCCGATGCCTTCCTTCTCCTCCAGCATCTTCTTCATTCCCTGGATATGGCTGTGGAGACGAACAGTCTCCTCATCGTTGCAGATCTTGTCGGAGAACAGGACAACTTCTGCTGCAATACGGGAATCTTCGATCTGAGAATCCTCCAGAAGCTCATGAACCTTGGCTTCCAGCTTCTCTCTGTAAGAATCCACAACCTCCGGAGAGCGGGCTTCTACCTGACTTACCTTCTCATCAAGAGCATCCAGCTTGGCGATCAGGTCGTTCTTCAGATTCTCTCCCTCTCTTGCACGGGACTGGGCAAATTTCTCGCAGGCCTCACGAAGCGGTGCTTCCAGAACTGCCCATAATGCGTCCTCATCTACAGACTGCTCCTCCATAGTCAGCACGTCCGGATAACGGGAAAGAGCTCCTGCCTTCACATCGTTCTCAAGGCCAAATTCCTCTGCCATCTGACGGATATATGCAAGATATTCTCCTGCAAGCTCCTTATTATACTTCAGTGCGCCACAGCTTAAGGTGTAGTCCTCATATGTGATAAACACATCCACTTTACCACGCTGCATATAGGTCTTCATAAGATTCCGGATCGCGCCCTCAAGGAAAACCAGCTTCCTTGGCATTTTGATACTCAGATCCAGATATCTGTGATTGACGGATTTTAACTCAACGGTGATTTTCCGCTCTTTTGTAATCACCTCGGCCCTTCCAAAGCCGGTCATACTTTTTATCATAGTAATCTCTTTCTTTATTTTTATTCCGAATACTGTCTGAAAAGAGTACCATTCCGCATAACAGAATCGTCTCTGATATTCAGGCAATAACTCTACGCAGGTTACCGTTCACAGTTGCCTACGCATACAGATTTATTATAGTTCATTCTAAAACCCTAGTCAAATCCTTTTTTTGCTGTTATAATAAAGTCTGCATGTCACGGTTACTGGTCACGGAGCGACCGGTAACCTGTCAACAGAAAGGAGTTTTTTATGGCTTTTGACGGAATTACCATTGCTGCAATGGTTTCTGAATTAAATAAAAATCTCTCCGGGGGACGCATTAACAAAATTGCCCAGCCGGAAAGTGACGAACTGCTGATCACCGGAAAAGGTGCAAATGGTCAGAAGCGTCTGCTTCTCTCCGCCAGCGCCTCCCTGCCTCTGATCTATTTTACAGGCAAAAACCGGATCAGCCCTTTGACTGCTCCTAATTTTTGCATGCTTCTCCGCAAGCACATCGGAAGCGCCAGGATCACTGCGATACGCCAGCCTGGTCTGGAGCGTGTTGTAGAATTTGAGCTGGAGCACCTGAACGAACTTGGTGATGTATGCCATAAGGTTCTCATTATGGAACTGATGGGAAAGCACAGCAACATTATCTTCTGTGATGATAATAATATGATCCTGGATAGTATCAAGCACGTATCCTGCAACGTAAGTTCTGTACGTGAAGTTCTGCCAGGACGTCCTTATTTCATCCCCCACACTCAGGACAAGCTGGATCCTCTTACCATTTCCAGAGAGGATTTCATGGAAAAAGTATGTGGCAGATCCAATGCTGTCTCCAAAGCTCTCTATCAGACGCTTACCGGTTTCAGCCCGGTAATGGCTCAGGAGCTTTGCTATCGCGCTTCCATTGATGGAAATGATGATGTCCAGACATTAGATGGGAATACCAGAGAGCAGCTTTATACAGAATTCACCCGTTTAATGGAACAGATCCGGAGGGAAGAATTTACCCCGGTTATTGTTTTCAAAGGGGACGAGCCGGTTGAGTACGGTGTTCTTCCTTTTTCCCAATATGGAGAAGGCTTCACCACCCGGACCTTTGAATCTGTGTCAGAGATGCTGGAAACCTATTATGCCTCCCGCGACGTGATCACCCGTATCCGTCAGAAATCTGCGGACCTCCGAAAGATCGTCCAGACTGCCCTTGACCGAAACCGAAAAAAATTAAGCCTTCAGCAGAAGCAGATGAAAGACACTGAAAAAAAGGACAAATACAAGGTTTACGGCGAATTGATCAACACCTACGGCTACGGTCTGGAAGAAGGCTGTAAATCCTTTAAGGCTGTGAACTATTATAATGGAGAAGAAATCACCATTCCTCTTGATCCTACCCTGACCCCCCAGGAGAATTCCAAGAAGTATTTCGATCGTTACGGCAAGCTGAAGCGTACCCAGGAAGCTCTGGAGGTTCAGATTGCAGATACCACCAGCGAGATCGAACATCTGGAATCCATCTCCAATGCCCTGGACATTGCCGCTGAGGAGAGCGACCTTTCCCAGATCAAGGAAGAGCTTATGGAATACGGCTATGTGAAGCGCCACTACGGAAACAAAAAAGGTGCCAAAATGCAGGTGAAATCCAAACCCTTCCATTATGTTTCCAGTGATGGCTACGATATTTATGTAGGAAAAAACAACTACCAGAATGATGAGCTGACCTTTAAATTTGCCACAGGAAATGACTGGTGGTTCCATGCCAAAAAGATGCCGGGCTCCCATGTTGTGGTAAAGACAAAAGACGGCACACTTCCGGACCGCACCTTTGAAGAAGCAGGAAATCTTGCAGCCTTTTATTCCAAGGGACGCACTGCACCAAAGGTAGAGATTGATTATCTCCAGAAAAAGAATGTGAAAAAGCCAGCTGGAGCCAAACCGGGATTTGTAGTTTATTATACAAACTATTCTCTGATGGCTTCACCAGATATTGCAGGAATCCAGCAGTTATCCTGATTGTAACAGTTTTTCCCTCTTTGCATTTTGCATACAGCTCTGAATTTGCAAAACGGCTGCTCTGCAAACCGCAAGCTGCTATCTATATACACCGGAGCCTGTTTCAAACACGCTCTGATTTAAGAACAGGAGTTATCTATGAGTATTTTAAATGTTGAACACCTTACCCACGGCTTTGGTGACAGAGCCATTTTCCATGATGTTTCCTTCCGCCTTTTAAAAGGAGAACATATTGGCCTGGTAGGCGCCAACGGAGAGGGAAAATCCACCTTCTTCAATATTGTAACTGATAAACTGATGCCAGATGAGGGCAAGATCCAGTGGGCAAAAAATGTCCGTGTAGGTTATCTGGACCAGCATTCTGTCCTCGCTCCTGGCATGACTATCCGCGACGTGCTGAAATCTGCTTTTTCCTGGCTTTTTGAACTGGAAGAACGAATGAATACCATCTGTGATTCCCTTGGTGAAGCCTCCCCGGAAGAAATGGAAGTTCTTATGGAGGAACTGGGAACTATCCAGGATACCCTGACCATGCACGACTTCTACGTAATTGATTCCAAGGTAGAAGAGGTTGCCCGGGCACTTGGTCTTCTGGATCTTGGGCTTGACCGTGATGTCACAGATCTCAGCGGCGGACAGCGTACCAAGGTGCTCCTTGCCAAGCTGCTTCTGGAGAAACCAGATATTCTTCTTCTGGATGAGCCCACCAACTATCTGGATGAAGAACACATTGCATGGCTGAAACGCTATCTTCAGGAATATGAGAATGCTTTTATCCTTATTTCCCACGATATTCCGTTTCTCAATGATGTGATCAATATCGTTTATCATATGGAAAATCAGGAGCTAAACCGTTATGTAGGCGATTATGACCACTTCCAGGAAGTCTATGAAGTGAAAAAGGCTCAATTAGAGGCAGCTTACCGCCGCCAGCAGCAGGAAATCAGCGAACTGAAGGATTTCGTTGCCAGAAACAAGGCCCGGGTTTCCACCAGAAATATGGCAATGTCCCGCCAGAAAAAGCTGGACAAAATGGACGTGATCGAACTGGCTGCCGAGAAACCAAAACCGGAGTTTCATTTCAAACAGGGACGCACCCCAGGCAAATACATCTTCGAGACAAAGGATCTTGTGATCGGATATAACGAGCCCCTTTCCCGCCCTCTCACCCTTTCCATGGAAAGAGGCCAGAAAATCGCGCTTGTAGGTGCCAACGGAATTGGAAAAACCACACTTCTGAAAAGTATTCTTGGTCTGATCCCATCATTAAAGGGAACCAGGGAATTAGGGGACAATCTGCAGATCGGATATTTTGAGCAGGAAGTAAAAGGTGACAACAAAACTACCTGTATTGATGAGATCTGGGCAGAATTCCCATCTTATACCCAGTATGAAGTCCGCTCCGCACTTGCAAAATGCGGTCTCACCACCAAACATATTGAGAGTCAGGTCCGTGTGCTTTCCGGCGGTGAGCAGGCCAAGGTCCGCCTTTGCAAGCTGGTAAACAAAGAGACAAATGTCCTTCTTCTTGACGAGCCTACCAACCACCTGGATGTGGATGCAAAAGAGGCTCTGAAGGAGGCACTAAAGGAATACCGCGGAAGTGTGCTTCTCATCTGCCATGAGCCGGAATTTTATCAGGATGTGGTTTCACAGGTGTGGGACTGCAGTAAATGGACAACTAAGATCCTGTAAATGCTATATTAAGATTATTATTTTATAAATAAAACAGCATCCAGACAGAATATACTTCTTCATAATTCTGTCTGAATGCTGTTTTTATTTCATATATAGTGATGTCACTTGCAGCAGCATGTCCATTTAGAATAATTTGTCATTCTACTATATCTCATTCTATCAGTTCACAAACTGAATGATTCCGGATACCTGCTCGTATGCACTATCCCAGTCCTGACCACTTGCCAGTCCTTTTACTTTTCCTTTGATCGTCACTCTCTTGGAAGCTGCATATCCGGAAGCATCTGCCTTGATTCCCTTATTGGTTGTGAAGTCATGCGTACCCCAGATCTTATCTGCATAATATTTGCCGTCAGCCTTCAATTCAATATTGCTGAATGTGGCATTTACAGAATCTCCGTTTAATCTTGCAGAACCATCTACGCGAAGATAGACAGTTGTGTTTGCAAGACTGCTGTTTTTAACTGTTTTGGCAAGTTTGCCGTTGATGTAGCAGCTGCAGGTTCCGTCTTTTTTCACAGTCAGCATTACATGGTAAGTCTTATCTCTGGCCGCTTTCTGAACCCAGATATAATTCTGACCGCCTGCACCATTGTGGGCTACATTCTCGATCATGAACCATGCCTTACCTGTATAGGGAGCTCTTGCATGCTTGTCATACTGGATACCAAAGCTTACTGCAGAGGTCGCCGTGCAGGCAACCAGCTTCGCATGGTAACCGGAACCGGAACCAGAAAGTACCATATCCGTTTCAATGGTATATTCGGAAGCTGTATTTGCAACAGTGGAACCTGTTGCCGTGGTATTTCCGCCGGCAGTATCCGGTTTCGTTGTGGTTGGCACCTCATAAACAATTTTCAGTCCTTTTTTGTTATAGGAACTTACTTTCTTTCCTTTGTAGGCTTTTACTGTGTAGTAGTATGTAGTTCCACTCTTCACTTTTTTATCTGTGTAAGATGTTTTGGAACCGCCTTTCACAGTTTTGATTTTTTTCCAGGAACTATTTTCTGTCTTACGCATAACATAGTAGCCGGAAGCGCCTTTACTCTTTTTCCAGGTAATTTTAACACTTTTGTTTACACGTACCACCTTGGAAAGCTTCGGTGCTTTTAATGCTGCTGCCTGAACTGCCTCTGCTTTTCCAAATGAATAAACCGGAAATACAAGCATAAAAGCAAGTAAAAACAGCATAATCTTTTTGATTGTTTTTCTGTTCATAATATTCCTCCTTCTTTCCTCATATGAACTTCCATCATAAAAGACGGAGAACTTCTTCAAGAAATTCTCCGTCTCATTATACTACTTATTCATCAGCAGCGTCAACCTTACTTGCCCTTGCTTCGATCTCTTTCTGCTGGATATCACCAGGAGCCTGCTCATAGCGGGCAAACTCGTAGGAGAAGTCACCACTTCCACCAGTCATGGAACGAAGATCTGTGGAATATCCATAAATCTCAAGAAGAGGAACGTCAGCTTCAATAATGGTATTTCCGTTATGATCCGGATTCATTCCAAGAACACGGCCGCGGCGCTTATTCAGATCGCCCATAACGTCACCTGTATATTTATCTGGAACTGTAACCTTCATGGAAACGATTGGCTCTAACAGTACCGGAGAAGCATCCATGAAGCCTTTCTTGAATGCAAGGATGGTAGCCATCTTAAATGCCATCTCTGAGGAATCTACCGGATGATAAGATCCATCATAAAGAGTAGCCTTTACACCAACTACCGGATATGCTGCAAGAGGTCCTTTCTGAACGCATTCCTGAAGGCCCTTCTCAACTGCCGGGAAGTAGTTCTTCGGAACTGCACCACCAACAACAACCTGCTCAAATACGTATGGAGTCTCCATATCGCCAGACGGCTCAAAACGCATCTTAACATGTCCATACTGTCCATGTCCGCCGGACTGTTTCTTATGTTTGCCTTCTACGTCAGAATTCTTGCGGATGGTCTCACGGAATGGAACCTTCGGTTTGGAAAGCTCTACATCAACTTTATAACGCTCTTTCAGCATGCTGACAATAACATCAAGATGCTGATCGCCCATACCATAGATCAGACTCTGACGGTTAGCACCATCGTTCTCAACACGAACAGTCCTGTCTTCGCTCATGATCTTGGCAAGAGCCTGGGAAATCTTATCCTCATCGCCCTTGTTCACAGCCTTAAATCTCTTATAGGTATAAGGTGTGGAAAGAATTGCTTTCGGATAAAGAACCGGATTCGCCTTGGTGGCAAGGCTGTCACCAGTCTGAACACTGACTAATTTGGCAATTGCACCGATATCACCTGCATGGAGCTCTGGAACTTCGATAGGCTTGGAACCCTGAAGAACATATAATTTGTTAAGACGCTCTTCTGTGCCTTTCTCAACATTGAGAAGAGTATCATCAGATTTAATAACACCGGAGCAAACCTTGATCAGGGAATACTTGCCAAGGAATGGATCCACGATGGATTTCCATACATATGCTGATTTTGCTTTGGCGAAATCGTAATTTGCTTCAAAAATCTCGTTGGTCTTCTGGGAAATACCGTTGCAGGAACGTTTGTCCGGGCTTGGGAAATATCCGCAGATGTCGTCCAGAAGGTTGGATACGCCGCGAAGATTGATCGGGGATCCCATGCATACCGGAACAATGCTTGCATCCTGTACATTGGCGGCAAGTGCTGCGGAAACTTCTGTAACGGAGAACTCGTCTCCCTCAAAATAACGATCCATGAATTCCTCGCTGGTCTCTGCTACAGATTCCATCAGGATATCATGATACTTCTCAAGATACTCATCCAGATAAGAAGGAATCTCGCACTCTTCCTTCTGTCCCTTGTCGATATATTTTCTTCCGGCCTGCTTCACAACGTTAACATATCCCACGAACTTGCCATCCTCACGGATCGGGAAATGCAGCGGGGCAATCTTCTTGCCATAAAGCTCGGTAAGCTGATCTACTACCTTACGGTAGCTTACATCGTCCACGTCCATATCGGTAACGAAAATCATTCGCGGAAGTTTATACTTCTCGCAGAGATTCCATGCCTTCTGGGTACCAACCTGTACCCCTGCCTTACCTGATACTACGATGATTGCTGCGTCTGCAGCGCTGACAGCTTCCTCAACTTCTCCTACGAAGTCAAAATATCCGGGAGTGTCCAGAATGTTTACCTTGTTCTTCTGCCACGGGACCGGAATCAGAGATGTAGTGATAGAGAAATGTCGTTTGATTTCTTCTTTATCATAATCACTGACTGTATTGCCATCTTCTACACGGCCTAAACGGTTGGTCAAGCCGGCAAGATATGCCATTGCTTCTGCCAGAGTTGTCTTTCCAGCACCGCCGTGTCCTAACAGCACTACATTTCTGATTCGGTCAGTTCTAAAAACGTCCATATGTAATACCTCCCTGTTTGTCTAATATGTTCATATTTTACTAAATATTCAGAAGAATTTCAAGTATTTTCTGGGATTTTGACGGTCTTTTTTCAAAAAAGTTTAGATTATTTTGTCATTTCTGTAGGAATTGACAATTTGCGAGGAATCTCGTACAATATCATAAGATAATTTTTCACTTTAACGAAGGAAAGGAAACGACATTATATTATGAAGACAATCGGTTTTATCGGTCTCGGTCTGATCGGCGGCTCTATCGCCAAGGCCATCCGGAAGTACCATCCGGATTTCCACATTCTGGCCTATAACCGCAGTAAGGAAGCACTTGCCTCTGCCATCAGCACCGGCATTATAGATGGTGTCTGTGAGGAAATGAAGGATCCACGCTTTGGATCCTGTGATTATGTATTTTTATGTGCTCCGGTAGAGATCAACCTGGAGTGCCTTGCATATCTGAAAGAGATCCGCCAGCCAGGCTGCATTATCACAGATGTGGGAAGTGTAAAGGGAATCATCCATCAGAAGGTGGAGGAGCTGGGAATGACAGACTGCTTTATCGGCGGTCACCCTATGGCCGGTTCTGAGAAAACCGGTTTCGACCATTCCAACGAGCGCATTCTGGAAAATGCATACTATATTCTTACCCCGGGTGGGGAAGTGGGACTGGAATATATTTCAGATTTTACAGAGCTGATCAGTTCTCTTGGTGCTATCCCTATGGTGCTTACAGCTGAAGAGCATGATTTTATTACAGCAGGTGTAAGCCATCTGCCCCATATTATTGCTTCCGCCCTTGTAAATCTGGTAAAAACTCTGGACAACGATGCCGAATATATGAAGACCATCGCAGCAGGCGGTTTCCGCGATATTACAAGGATTGCCTCCTCCTCTCCCGTTATGTGGCAGCAGATCTGCATGGAAAACCATGAGAACATTTCCAATGTTCTGGACGACTACATCCGCATGCTGATCCAGATCCGCTGTTCTGTAGACAACTGTGCTACAGATGGGAAGGAGGCAGATGCTATTTATCAGATGTTTGCAAGCTCCAGGGATTACCGTGATTCCATTGATGTTGTGGATAATGGTCCTATCCGCAAGGCTTATGTGCTTTATCTGGATATTGCAGATGAGGCCGGCGGAATCGCTACCATTGCCACCATCCTTGCCATGGATAAGATCAGCATTAAAAACATCGGCATCATCCACAACCGCGAATTCGAGCAGGGCGTTCTGAAAATCGAATTTTATGAAGAAGACGCTATGGAACGGGCCATTGCACTTTTGAAAAAGCGCAATTATATTGTTTATGAGCGATAACCTGCGCACCGGCAGTTGTTTATTGGATACATCACAATTAATTTTTCATACAAACTCTGTATCAATACAGCAAATATGAAGTAACCGCCATATTGACTCGTCTAATTCTTTATAAGTAATATAGCCGATACTCGTTTTTGCTGTATGAAACTTTATATTTAAGGAACGATTATTATGGAAATAAAAAAACTTACAAATCTCCACGGAGAACTTACAGTCCCAGGCGACAAATCCATCTCCCACCGTGCCGTCATGTTCGGTTCCCTTGCCAAAGGAACCACAAAGATCACCCATTTTCTGGAAGGAGCTGACTGCCTTTCCACCATCTCCTGTTTCCGCAAAATGGGCATTGATATTGAGAATAACAGCGGAGAAATCCTGGTTCATGGAAAAGGACTCCACGGATTATCTGCCCCTGTTGATATTCTGGATGTTGGAAACAGTGGCACAACTACCCGCCTGATTTCCGGTATTCTTGCAGGACAAAATTTTGTATCGGAGCTTACCGGCGATGACTCTATCCAGAGCCGTCCCATGAAACGGATCATGACGCCTCTCCTTTCCATGGGCGCTGATATTGCAAGCATAAAGGGAAATAACTGTGTTCCCCTTCGGATCACAGGTCATCCTCTGAAGGCCATTCACTATGATTCCCCAGTTGCTTCTGCTCAGGTAAAATCCTGTGTACTTCTGGCAGGAATGTATTCTGACGGAATTACCAGCGTCACCGAACCGGTTCTTTCCAGGAACCATACAGAAATCATGTTAAACTATTTTGGAGCTCGTGTAACTTCTGAGGGAACTACCGCTTCCATTGCTCCGGAACCATCTCTTTTTGCCAGAGAAATTACAGTACCTGGGGATATTTCTTCTGCTGCTTATTTCATCGCTGCCGGACTTCTGGTGCCAGGCAGTGAGATTCTTCTGAAGAATGTGGGAATCAATCCCACAAGAGACGGACTGCTCCGTGTGTGTAAGGACATGGGCGCAGACATTACCCTGCTAAATGTTAATATGGATGGAGAACCTACTGCTGACCTTCTTGTCCGCGCCAGTTCTCTTCATGGTACAACAGTGGGCGGGGAAATCATTCCGACTCTTATTGACGAGATTCCGATGATTGCAGTTATGGCGGCTTTCGCAGAGGGAACTACTGTGATCAAGGATGCAAAAGAACTTAAAGTAAAAGAATCAGACCGTATTCTGGTTATGGCAGAGAATCTTTCCCGCATGGGTGCGGACATTACACCTACAGATGACGGCATGATCATTCATGGGGGAAAACCACTGCATGGGGCAGAGATTGACTCTTACCTGGATCACAGAGTGGCTATGTCCTTCGCTGTTGCCGGACTGCTCTGTGATGGACCACTCTCTATTAAGGGGTGGGACTGTGTGAAGATTTCTTATCCGGAATTTTATGAGGATCTGTATAGGTTAGGGGAATAATCTAAACCTCAGGAACTTAAATGAGAACATTTTTCGTTACTGTGAACGGAGTGAGCAGTAACCATTTTTCCATTTAGGTTCCTGTTTTTTTGCCTGTTTAGATGTACATTCCTATTATTTTATGTTAAATAATAGTCAATGTTAGTTTAGTGCAACTGTCATACTTTGCCAGATTATATGCTTGTATTTTCTTTTTAAATATACATATTGCACATTTTACCATGTATTAATTTCTGTGCAATTTTAAAATTCGTTTTAATCTCATTTCTATATTGATATTCTTTTAACGATTTCGACGAAGTTAAAAAACTTTCCGTTTTCCTCTTTTTTTCTTCAAAAAAATAACGTATAATCCCACTGTAAGTTGAGGAACACTAAAACAAACAAAGCGAAGGTGAACAGCCCAGACAAAAGAGCGGCTGCCACAAGAAAGGAGCCAGAAATAATGAAAATTTTATTTTACGGAACCAAAAATTATGACGAGCAGTTTTTTGAAAAACTTTTACCTGAATTTCCAGATATTAAGATTAAATTTATTGAAGCAAATATCCATGAGGAGACCGCTTCTCTTGCAAAAGGTTATGAAGCCATCTGTGCTTTTGTAAATGCAGACCTTGGCGCTCCTGTTATTGAAGAATTACATCAGCAGGGTGTAAAACTGATCCTTATGCGCTGCGCTGGTTACAATAACGTGGATCTTAAGACAGCCCACAAATATGGCATGAAAGTTCTGCGTGTACCAGGTTACTCTCCCGAGGCTGTTGCAGAGCACGCAATGGCGCTGGCGCTTACAGCTAACCGTCACACTCACAAGGCTTACATCAAATGCCGTGAGAACAACTTTACTTTAAGCGGTCTTATGGGCGTGAACCTTTACAAGAAAACAGCTGGTATTATCGGTACTGGTAAAATTGGTCAGGCTATGGCAAGAATCTGCAAGGGATTTGGAATGCGGGTCATTGCATATGATCTTTTCCCAAACAAGAATCTTGACTTCCTGGAATACGTTTCTCTTGATGAGTTGCTGGCTACCAGTGATCTGATCAGCCTGCACTGCCCGCTTACTGACGAAACCAAACATATTATCAACGAAAAGACAATTGCCCAGATGAAGGACGGAGTTATCCTTGTAAACACTTCCCGTGGCGGTCTTATCAAGACGGAGGATCTGATTTCCGGTATCCGTGACCACAAGTTCTTCGCAGTTGGTCTGGATGTTTATGAGGAGGAATCTGATTACGTATTCGAGGATCTGTCTGAGAGCATCATGCAGACTTCCTTGATCCAGAGGCTTCTCTCCTTCCCGAACGTAACCATGACCTCCCATCAGGGATTCTTTACAGAAGAAGCGCTCACTAACATTGCAGAGACAACTATGGAGAATGCGCAGGCTTATATCAATGGAGATGAGCTGAAGAACGAGGTTCTCTCATAATTCATAAATCACTATAGAAAATACGGTGTTTCAATGCATAGGTATTGAAACACCGTTTTGCTATTTAGTGTGTTGAAAGTTGTTCAAGGCGGACGCATTCGGACAATGGTGATTGCTCACTCGCCGGCGCAACG